>JAICWX010000198.1 GCA_025934635.1 Streptosporangiaceae bacterium
ATCGCCGAGCGGCAGGCCACCCAGCTCGCCCCGAGCGCCGGGGCGGGTACCTACCCCGGGTCGCAGGCGGCCGCGACGCCGGTCCCCGCGCCGCTGCCGTACTCGACCAAGCCGCTGCCGCCGCGGCGGCGCTTCGGGACCGGGGCGATCATCGGGGCCGTGGCCGGGGTGGTCGTCATCGCGGCGGCCGTGGCGTTCATCGTGATCCCCGGCGGTAAGTCCACCCCGTCGGCATCCGGGTCATCGTCCGCGTCGTCGTCGGCCTCCGCGGTGTCGTCCGCGCGCGGCAGCACCGCGCCCAAGCCCACCACCTCGGCCGCGTCCGGGAGCGGCGGGACCGTGATCCTCACGGATGACTTCTCGAGCCAGGCGACCGGCTGGACCGATGACGCGCACCAGAACGCCGGGTCCTACACCGGGAGCACCTACCGGCTCAGCGTGACCGGGGCGAACGGCGTGATGGAAATCGCCCGGCCGATGAACGCGGCGCACGGCCTGGCCGAGATGACGCCGCTGAACATGAGCGCCACCGTCGACGTGCACAAGCTCTCGGGTGCCCCCCAGGGCTACGGCCTCGGCATCGCGATCCGGTCCAACGGCGGCGGCGACAGCTACGCCTTCCTGGTCGAGGACAACGCCGTGGCCATCCAGAAGTGGACCGGCGGCGGCGCCGAGGTCACCGACAGCCCCGACCCGGTCCCGGCCACGCTGAACCCGAGCACCCCCGACCGGCTGCGGGCCGTGTGCCAGAGCGTCGACGGCGGCCAGGCCGTTCACCTCGAGCTCTGGCTGAACGGCAAGAAGCTGGTCACCTACACCGACCACGACCACCCGTACACCAAGGGCTACATGGGCCTGTACGTCGAGTCGATCTCCGACGCCAGCTCGACCGCCGGAGCCGAATTCGACAACTTCACCGCCTCCCAGCTCTGAGGTCACCTCGCCCCCAGCCATAGGGTGAGGTAGTGAACCGGCTGCGGAATTCGACCAGTCCCTACCTGCTCCAGCACGCGGACAACCCGGTGGACTGGTGGCCCTGGTGCGACGAGGCCTTCGCCGAGGCGGCCCGGCGTGACGTCCCGGTCCTGCTCTCGGTGGGCTACGCCGCCTGCCACTGGTGCCACGTCATGGCGCATGAGTCGTTCGAGGATCCCCAGACGGCGGCGCTGCTCAACGAGCACATGGTCGCGGTCAAGGTGGACCGGGAGGAACGGCCCGACGTGGACGCGGTCTACATGACCGCCACCCAGGCGATGACCGGCCAGGGCGGCTGGCCGATGACGGTGGTCATGACCCCGGCCAAGGAGCCGTTCTTCTGCGGCACCTACCTGCCCCGGCCGCACTTCCAGCGGCTGGTCACCGACCTGTCCCGGGCCTGGCGTGACCACCACGACGACGTGACCGACCGGGCCACCCAGATCGCCGGGGCGCTGGCCCAGAACGCGGCCGCCACCGCGGAGGCGCTCCGCGGCGAGGCTAGCTCGCCCCAGCTTGGTCAGTCGGCCGCCGCGGCGGTGGAGGGACTGCGCCGCGACTACGACGCGGCCCGCGGCGGGTTCGGCGGCGCACCGAAGTTCCCGCCGTCGATGGTGCTGGAGTTCCTGCTCCGCCACCACGAGCGCACGGCGGACGCCGACGCGCTGGCGATGGCGGAGGGCACCTGCGAGGCGATGGCCCGCGGCGGTATGTACGACCAGCTCGGCGGCGGGTTCGCCCGGTACTCGGTGGACGCCGGCTGGGTCGTCCCGCACTTCGAGAAGATGCTCTACGACAACGCCCTGCTGGCCCGGGTCTACGCGCACCTGTGGCGCCGCACCGGCTCGGCCCTGGCCGCCCGGGTGGCCGGGCAGACCTGCGACTGGATGCTGCGCGAGCTGCGGACCGCCGAAGGCGGTCTCGCGTCGTCGCTGGACGCCGACAGCGAGGGCGAGGAGGGCAAGTTCTACGTCTGGCGGCCCGGCGAGCTGCGTGAGATCCTCGGCCCTGCGGACGGCGACTTCGCGGCCGCCGCGTTCGGCGTGACCGAGGACGGCACGTTCGAGCACGGCGCCTCGGTCCTCCAGCGGCTGACCGAGCCCGCCGACCCGGAGCGCCTCGCCCGGGTCGGCGACGCCCTGCTCGCCGCGCGGGCCACCCGGGTCCGCCCCGGCCGCGACGACAAGGTGGTCGCCGCCTGGAACGGGATGGCCATCTCGGCGCTGGCCGAGTGCGGCCTGCTGCTGGCCCGCCCGGACCTCACCGCGGCCGCTCGCGACGCGGCCAGCCTGCTGGCCGGCCTGCACCTGTCCGGCGGGCAGCTGGCGGGGGAGCACCGGTCCGGCACCCGGCTGATCCGCACCTCGCGGGACGGTAAGGCCGGGGACACCGCGGGCACGCTCGAGGACTACGCCTGCGTCGCCGAGGGCTTCCTCACCCTGTCCGGGGTGACCGGCGAGGCCCGCTGGCTGCGGCTGGCCGCCGGCCTGCTCGAGGTCGCGCTCGGCTCGTTCGGCGACGGCGCGGGCGGCTTCTACGACACCGCCGCCGACGGCGAGGCGCTGATCTTCCGCCCGGCCGACCCGGCCGATAATGCCACCCCGTCCGGCACCTTCGCCCTGGCGGGCGCACTGCTCAGCTACGCCGCGCTGACCGGCTCGGCCCGGCACCGGGAGGCGGCCGCGGGCGCCCTCGGCGTGCTCCCCGGCATCGCCGCCCGCTACCCGCGGGCAGCCGGCGCAGGCCTGTCGGTAGCCGAGGCCATCCTGGCCGGCCCGGCCGAGATCGCCGTGGTGGGCGCCCCGCAGGACGACCGGACCCGCGCCCTGCACCAGACGGCGCTGCACGCCGCCCCGCCCGGCGCCGTGCTCGCCCTGGGCGACGGCAGTCAGCCCCTCGGCGCCAGTGAAGCCGCCGACGGCGGCGTCCCGCTGCTCGACGGCCGCGGCCTGGTGGACGGCGCTCCGGCCGCCTACGTCTGCCGCCAGTTCACCTGCCAGGCCCCGGTAACCACCCCCGAGCAACTCCGCGCGGTCCTGACCCAACGTGCCTGACCTGTGCCCCTGACCAGGCCGCTCGACTGAAGCCGAACAGGGCTCGCCCGATCTGCCACTTGACTGGCGCCTAACGGGGCCGTCTGATTTGCCCGCCTGGCCGGGCCGCCTGGCCAGGCCCGCCTGGCCGGCCCCAGCCTCCCGTCCCCGCCATCGTCGATGCCCCGGCGGACTCGGTGGCCCCCCGGTTACCCTCTTACGTACCCTGTGGGCCACCCACTCCGCCTGCCGCGGTTCCCGGGGCAGATTGGCGGCCCACCCGCAGCTGTGACCCGGGCGGCGTGGCCTGTTGGTCCTTACCGCGACATTTCGTCCGACCCGCCCCTTCCCGGTATCTTGTACCGGGGGGATATGTTGGGATCAATGCCTTCGCTCGCGGACGCCGTACGCCGCCTCTGGCGGCGTCTCCTGCGTACCGCATCGGAAGTGCCCGCCCGGCGTCGGCGGACGGTTCCCGTCATCATCAGCGTGCTGGCCCTGGCCGGGGCGAGCATCGGCGTCGTAATAGCCACGATGGGCGGCAAGTCAGCCGCGGTAGACAGCCAGGCCCCCGCGGTCCCGCAGTCCCGTCCCGCGCCCACCGGGAGCACCAGTCCCGTGGTCCCGATGCTGGGTGGAAACGCCGACGGCAGTGGCCAGCCCCTCGTCGTCCCCGTGGCCAAGACCAAGGCCACCGCCCCCCCAGACCGCACCGCCCCCGGCGGCACCACCGCCCCCGGCGGCACCACCGCCCCCGGCAGCACCACCGCCCCCGGCAGCACCGCTGGCTCAGGCGACACCACCGCGCCCGGCAGCACCGCCGGCTCAGGCGGCACTGCTGCCCCAGGCGACTCTGCCGGCTCAGGTGGTTCTGCCGGCTCAGGCACCGCCGGCGCGGGCACCGGGGCCGCCGGGTCGGGCCAGCCCGCCAAGTTCCCGAGCGTCGCCCCGCTGAGCAGCCTCAAGCAAGCGGGCGTGCTGGTCGTGGCGCCGTTCTCGCTGTCCCAGAAGGTCCTGGCGGCAGTGTCCGCGCAGCCCGGGGTCACCGGCGCCGAGCCGATCGAGGCCGCCAAGATCCAGATCAACGGCGCGTACACGGCGGTGCTCGGCGTCAACCCGTCCCGCTTCCGCGGCTACGCCGCCCCCTCAATGGCGGCTTCCAGCCGGCTCTGGCAGGGCGTGGCCGGGGGTGGCGTCGCCGTGTCGTACACCATGGGCACCCTGGACAAGCTGTCCCTGGGCGGGCAGGTCACCGTGGCCGGCCACCAGACCGAACGGCTGCCGGTGGTCGCCTTCGGCACGGTCGGCATCGGCGGCGTGGACGCCGTCGTGTCGGACTCGGTCGCCAAATCGCTCGGGGTGCCAGCCGGCAACGCGATCATCGTCAGCGCGGCGCCGTCCAGCGTGGCCTCGCTCACCGCCAAGATCAAGGCCATCCTGCCTAAGGGCGCGGGCGTCGAGGCACTGGTCACCGAGGTGACCCGGTCCGGTGGGGTTTCCCCGGTAGGGACCACTCCCAGCGCCGCGACCGGCAGCGGCGCGGTGACCGCGACCGAGCTGACCAACGCGCTGCGGGCCGCGGAGAGCAGGCGCGGCCTGCCCTATGTCTGGGGCGCCAGCGGGCCCAGCTCGTTCGACTGCTCAGGCCTGGTCCAGTGGTCCTTTGCCCAGGCCGGCATCACCATGCCCCGGGTCGCCGCCGATCAGGCCCGGGCTGGCCTGGCCGTGCCCGCGACCCAGCTGGAGCCCGGTGACCTGCTCTTCTACCACACCGACCCCACCGACCCCGGCTACATTTCGCACGTGGCCATCTACCTGGGCAACGGCTGGATGATCCAGGCCCCCCAGCCCGGCATGGACGTCGAGATCGTCCCGGCCAGCTTCGGTTCCCAGTTCGCCGGCGCGATCCGCGTCTACCCCCACGTAGCCACCAGCGTCGCCTCCGGCCTAACCTGACCACACTCACACCTCCGGCCCCAGCCTGACCGCACCTCCGGCCCCAGCCTGACCGCACTGTCCGTGTGCCCCTGGCACTTCCCCGCCTGCCCCGAGCATCAGGCCGGCCCCCTGCCTCGAAAATCAGGCCGGCTCGCCTGCCCCCGAGCATCAGGCCAGCCCGCTCGGCCCCTGATGCGCCGGGATATGGCCCAGCAGCTATTACGTGGCCCGAATTCCCGACCTCAGCCGCCGCAGCTGCATCACATCTCACACCCGTCACTCGCTCCGGCCCCAACCCCGCTGCGGCAACGACCTGGATGCTCCATCGATGTCGCAATCACGACATTGATGCTCCATCGATGCTGTTAGCCGCGCCGCCGGGGGCGTGGTGGCGGGTTGTCAGGCATCCCGCAGGTATCAGCTGCCCCGTGAGTCGGGCGCTCATGGGTTTCAGCTGGGGGCGTAGGGGAGGAGCTGGCTGGGGTGATCGTAAATATGTAATCATAATTACATGAGTACAGAGCAAGAAGGTTCCGGGTCCGCGGGCGACGCGGCCGGGACGGACAGCGATACGGACGCCAGCGGCGAGAACTCGGGGACGGATGACATGAGCGCAGATAAGGCAAACACGGGCCAGGGGAGCGCGGAGGAGCTGCGTGGCTGGTTCGGCGGGCGGCTGCCGGGCGACTGGTTCACGGCCGCGGCGGAGATCCAGGCAGACCGCGAGGAGATCACGATCGTGGGGACGCTCCCTGACCCGGAGACGGCCGGGGCGTCGGATGCCGAGCGGGCCGCAGCCGCCGAGGGGCGGATCCGCCGGTTCCGCGAGGAGACCAGGACCCACCGGATCGAGATCGCGCGGGAGGCCGAGCACAAGTTCCGGCGCAAGGTCTCCTGGGGTGTCACCTGCGCGGGCGTGACCGAGATGTTCACCACGCTGTCAGTCCCGGTCATGACCAGGCTGCGCCAGTCCGAGCGCCGCGTCCTCGACACGCTGGTGGAGGCGGGCGTGGCCCGCAGCCGCAGCGACGCGCTGGCCTGGTGCGTGCGGCTGACCGGAGAAAACGCCGACGCCTGGCTGGCCCGGCTGCGCGACGCCTTGCGCCACGTCGAGCAGGTGCGCGACCAGGGCCCCAGCAGCGACTGACCCGCCCGCGCCGCTCCGGTCCACGCCCCTTCTGCCCAGGCCGTGCCGCTACGGTCCGCGCCGCTCCGGTCCGCGCCGCTTCTGCCCACGCCGCGCCGCTCCAGTCCGCTCCAGTCCGCGCCGGTTGGGGTAGCCGTCCTCGCCTAGCGCTACTGCCGGCCGGCCAGCGGGGAGCGGCCTGGGCCGGGACGGATGGTACCAGTGAGGTGCGTCCGGTGCCTGCCTTGCTCGCCTGACCGGGCGTGCTCACCGCGATGACGGCGACAGGAGCATTGCGGCAGTGGGACATGGCAATGTGGCGTAGGCATGGCCGTGATGAAGTGAGTACCGCCTCCCGCTCCCCGGACATGCGGTGCCGCGCTGCGCACCCGGAAGGCGTGAGTAGCCCCGGTGCCCGGTGCCCGGTGCCCGGAGGCGGAGGCCAGGCAGCTGCGTCTCCCGGAGGCAGGAGACCACCGAACCGGCGCCGGGGAACCCGTATACCGCACCTGATACGGCCTGTGAATTGGTCCAGGCCATTGGTCTAAACCAGGGCGTCCGGACCATTAATGCGCGATTCAGGGAACCCGTAAGGTCTATACCTTATCGTCCTGCGACTGACGATCCGCCGGGAAACGCAGGATCGGCGCCAGCGTAATAATCGTGCCGATTCTGGGTACGCTCCACTAAATCGTGCTGGCCCGGTATGCGTATGGCTCCGGTGCGTCAGCCAGCGTGCCCGTACGGGCGTGAAGGGCCTGCCCCAGGAGAGAGGATCGGTCGTGGTGTACCAGGTGAACGGCTCGCAGGTGGAGTGGAACCCCTCTGCGGCACGGTTGCGTGAACTGACCGAGAAAATGCCGAACGCCGCCGTAACCGAGTTCGGCAACGTCAATGTCAAGGCGCGTGTCGACTCGCGCAGCACCCGGTCTACCTACCTCGCCGAGGACTCCACCAACTCCCGCGGCCAGACCATTACCCGGGCCGAATACGAGCGCGTCGCCGCCCGCCAGGATGCGTATATCGCCGCGTCCCACATGGTCGTGGTCGACGGCTTTATCGGATCAGACCCGAAGTTCCGCACCCGGGCCCGGCTGATCATGGAGGCGGCCAACGCCAACGTCGCGGGCATGCAGCAGCAGCTGTACTACCCCGCCGGAAGCGACTACGACCCGGCCACCTGGGAACCGGACACCACCGTCATCTACACGCCGAACCTGGATGCCCCCGGCTACCCGGACGACCGGCTCATTGCCGTCGACCTCAACGCCAGCATCACCCGCGTGCTCAACTCGGACTACTTCGGTGAGTCCAAGAAGGGCGGCCTGCGGATGTGGAACAACATCGTCTACGACCGCGGCGGCCTGGCCCTGCACGCGGGCTGCAAGGTCTTCCCGGCCAACGGGCAGCAAAAGAGCAAGACGATGCTGATCGTGGGCCTGTCCGGCACCGGCAAGACGACCACTACGTTCACCACCCAGCTGGGCAGCAAGCCCGCCCAGGACGACTTCATCGCGCTGATGCCCGGCGGCCGGGTTTACACCACGGAGAACGGCTGCTTCGCCAAGACCTTCGGGCTCGACCCCCGGTACGAGCCGGTCATCCACCACGCCACCACCCAGCCCGACGCCTACCTGGAGAACGTCTCGGTCGACGAACACGGCAAGGTGGACTTCTTCGACACCTCCTACACCAAGAACGGCAGGACCACCTGGCCGTTCTCCTACGTCGACCCGTGGCCGGCGGACCGGATCGAGCCCGCCCGGTTCCTGCTCATCCTGAACCGCAACGAGAACATCGTGCCCGGCGTCGCCCGGCTGGACCGGACCCAGGCCGCGGCCTGCTTCATGCTCGGCGAGACCACCGGCACCTCGGCCGGGGGCAAGGACGAGGAAGGCAAGTTCCTGCGCGTCCCGGGCACCAACCCGTTCTTCCCGCGTGACATGGCCGACATGGGCAACCGGATGCTGGAGCTGCTCAACGGCCACGAGGTCCAGACGTTCGTGCTGAACACCGGACGGGTCGGCGGCGGCGACGACCAGCCCGGGTCCAAGAAGGTGACGATCCCGTACTCCTCCGCGATCGTCCAGGGCATCGTGGAGGGCACCATCGAGTGGACCGAGGATCCTGACTTCGGCTACGACGTGGCGGCCGCCGTGCCCGGCGTCGACGACATCGAGATCCTGCAGCCCCGCCGCCTCTACGACCGGCAGGGCCGGGCCGATGAGCACGCGGCCATGGCGGCCCGGCTCAAGCAGGAGCGGAAGGATTTCCTCGGCTCCTTCCCCGGCCTGGACGAATCCCTGGTGAAATCACTGGGGTAAGAGGGACGAGAATCGACGGGGTGGAAAACGGGAGGAACTCCACTTATTAACCGGGGTGTTCCCCACGTTGGGTACGTTGGCCGTGACTACCACGGTGATGAGGAAGGCCGCAGCATGGGAACTCGTGACCTGGTCTACCGGCTGTATGAGCGCAGGCTCGCAGCGTCCCTGTCGCCCGGCGCCATCCCGCGTCACGTCGGGGTGATGTGCGACGGAAACCGCCGGTGGGCCCGGTCGGCGGGTTTCCGCGACGTCAGCAAGGGACACCGCAAGGGCGCGGACAAGATATTCGAACTGCTCGACTGGTGCCGGGAGAGCGGCGTAGAGGTGGTCACCCTGTGGCTGCTCTCCACCGACAACCTGACCCGCCCGTCCAGCGAGATCGTGCCGTTGCTGAAGATCATCGAGGACACCGTGCAGGGACTGGTGGCCGAACGCTGGCATGTGAACCCGGTCGGTGCGCTCGACCTGCTCCCCGGCGACACGGTCCGGGTGCTCAAGGACGCGGCCGAGGCGACCGCGCACTATCCCGGCCTGCTGGTCAACGTGGCGGTCGGGTACGGCGGGCGGCGGGAGATCGCCGACGCGGTCCGCTCCCTGCTGCAGGACCACGCCACCCGGGGCACCACGATCGAGGAACTGGCCGAGGCGCTCGACGTCGAGCACATCGCCGAGCACCTGTACACGGCGGGCCAGCCGGATCCGGACCTGGTCATCCGGACCTCGGGCGAGCAGCGGCTGGGCGGTTTCCTGCTGTGGCAGAGCACCCATTCGGAGTTCTACTTCTGCGATGCCTACTGGCCTGCCTTCCGCAAGGTGGACTTCCTGCGGGCGCTGCGTTCCTACGCGGCACGGAACCGGCGATTCGGCACGTAGGGCTGGATTACCGGGGGAAACACCTGCTAGTAACCTGTCGGTGCTTTTGCCGTAACACGAACCCGGGTACCTTCGTTAGTGGTGGACGGCGCGGCGCCGTTCCCGGGAAGGCCCTCGGATCTTCGTGCTTCGCGCGTTGCGTGCAGGCGAGATGACAGAAGGGCCGGCGCGGCCCTTTTGGGGGCCAGGCCCGGTCCATCCGACACGTCTGTGTCCTGTCTTGGCGCCGGGCTCGTCTCGGCGCCCAGGGGAGTCTGCGTGGCCAAGTCCCAAGGTCGCCGTACTTACGTACTCGACACCAGCGTCCTGCTCGCCGACCCGGCAGCCATCACCCGCTTCGACGAGCACAAGGTGGTCCTGCCGGTAGTCGTCATTACCGAGCTGGAAGTCAAGCGGAACCATCCCGAGCTGGGGTATTTCGCTCGCCAGGCCCTGCGTCACCTCGATGCCCTGCGCATCGAGCACGGCAGGCTGGACGCTGAGCTGGCGGTCGGTACGGACGGCGGCACGGTCCGGGTCGAGCTCAACCACCAGGATCCGCAGGTGCTGCCTGCCGGGTTCCGGCTGGGGGACAACGACTCGCGCATCCTGTCAGTGGCGTGCAGCCTCGCGGCCGAGGGCGAAGAGGTCGTCCTGGTCAGCAAGGACCTGCCGCTGCGGGTGAAGGCGGCCGCGGTCGGGCTCGCCGCGCAGGAGTACCGGGCCGAGCTCCCGGTGGACTCCGGCTGGACCGGGATGACCGAGCTGGACCTGTCCGCCGGGGAGGTCGAGCAGCTGTACGAGACCGGCTCCGTGGAGAGCGAGACCGCCCGCGACCTGCCCTGCCACACCGGCCTGGTGCTCACCTCGGCCAACGGCAGCGCGCTCGGCCGGGTCAAGCCGGACAAGTCCGTCCAGCTGGTGCGCGGCGACCGGGAGGCGTTCGGCTTGCGCGGCCGCAGCGCGGAGCAACGGGTCGCCCTCGACCTCCTGCTGGACCCGGAGATCGGCATCGTCTCGCTCGGCGGCCGGGCCGGCACCGGCAAGTCCGCGCTGGCCCTGTGCGCCGGCCTCGAGGCGGTGATGGAGCGGCGCCAGCACCGCAAGGTCATCGTGTTCCGGCCGCTGTACGCGGTCGGCGGCCAGGAGCTCGGCTACCTGCCGGGATCCGAGGCCGACAAGATGGGCCCGTGGGCGCAGGCCGTCTTCGACACGCTGTCCGCCGTCACCACCCAGGACGTCATCGATGAGGTGATCACCCGGGACATGATGGAAGTGCTCCCGCTCACCCACATCAGGGGCCGGTCGCTGCACGACGCCTTCGTGATCGTGGACGAGGCGCAGTCGCTGGAGCGGGGCGTGCTGCTCACCGTGCTGTCCCGGATCGGCTCCGGCTCCCGGGTGGTGCTCACTCACGACATCGCCCAGCGGGACAACCTGCGGGTCGGTCGGCACGACGGCGTGATCGCGGTGATCGAGAAGCTCAAGGGCCATCCCCTGTTCGCGCACGTCACCCTGGTCAGGTCCGAGCGGTCGCAGATCGCCGCCCTGGTCACCGAGATGCTGGAGGACACCTCGCTGTAACTGGCCCCGGGCTGTCAACCGGGCATCCCTGAGGCTGGCCGCTGCGGTACGGTGGCCAGCGTCATGGAATACCCACCTGTTTCCGTCGTGATGCCGGTCAGGAACGAAGAGCGGCACCTGGCGGAGTCTGTGCGGCACGTCCTCAGCCAGGACTACCCGGGCGAGTTCGAGGTCGTGCTCGCGGTCGGCCCCTCGGCCGACCGGACCGAGCAGATCGCGCGCGATCTGGCCGCCGCCGAGCCGAGGCTGACCGTTGTCGCCAACCCGACCGGCCAGATCCCGGCGGCCCTCAATGCCGCCGTCCGCACGGCCCGGCACGCCGTGATCGCCCGGGTGGACGGGCACGCGATGCTGCCGCCCGGCTACCTCCGCACCGCGGTCGCCGCGCTGGCCGAGACCGGCGCGGCCGACGTGGGCGGGGTCATGGCGGCCGCGGGCGTGACCCCCTTCCAGCAGGCCGTCGCGTGGGCGATGACCTCCAAG
Organism: Streptosporangiaceae bacterium; assembly: GCA_025934635.1. The sequence continues at coordinate 11,319 of JAICWX010000198.1, forward strand.
GCGGGCGTCGGCTCGGCTGCCTTCCACACCGGCGGCGGAGCGGGCCTGACGCTTTCCGTGTACCTCGGCGTCTACCAGCGGGCGGCGATCGAGCGGGCCGGCGGCTGGGACGAGGGCATGCTCCGGGCCGAGGACTGGGAACTGAACCACCGGATCAGGGCGCGCGGCGGCACCATCTGGTTCACTCCCGACCTTCGCGTCACCTACCGGCCCCGGGCCAGCGTCCGCACCCTGGCCTCGCAGTACTTCCACTACGGCCGGTGGCGCCGGGTGATCGTCCGCGAGCACCCGGAGACGGCCAGCTTCCGCTACCTGGCTCCGCCCGGCGCGGCGGCCCTGGTCACGGCCGGCCTGGCCGCCGGAATCGCGGGCCTGGCCGCCATGGCGGCCGGTGCCCCCACCGCGCTGGAGTGGCTGACCGCGGGCTTCGCGATCCCGGTGATCTACGCCGCCGGCATCACCGCCGTGGGCACGCTGCTGTCCCGGGGCCTTCCGGCCGAAACCAGGCTCCGGATACCGCTCGCCCTCGGTACCATGCACCTGGCCTGGGGGTCCGGCTTCCTCACCAGCCCGCGGCACCTGCACCGCGAGTCCGCCGCCAAGTCCGACACCGGTGTCGGTCAACCGGCCGCGGGCGCCGAAAGTCCCGCCGCGGCTGGGCGAGAATAGAGCATGGACTTCGACCTCCAGGCCCTGCTCGCCGCGCACCGCACCGACGGGTACGAGCTCTACGGCCGGTACCTGAACCCGCAGCAGCCCAAGGTGCTGCACACGATCGGCTTCGACAAGACCTACGAGCGGGCCGAGGGCGCCTACCTCTATGACGGAGACGGCAACCAGTACGCCGACTTCCTGTCCGGCTTCGGCGTGTTCGCGGCCGGCCGCAACCACCCGGTGATCCGCCAGGCACTGCACCAGGCGCTGGACGCCCAGCTGGCCGACTGGACCCAGTTCGACTGCGGCCCGCTGCCGGGCCTGCTCGCCGAACGCCTCCTGAAAAAGGCGCCCGGCCTGGACCGGGTGTTCTTCTGCAACAGCGGCACCGAGGCGGTCGAGTCCGCGCTCAAGTTCGCCCGTTACGCGACCGGCCGCAAACGCGTCCTGTACTGCGACCACGCCTTCCACGGGCTCACCACCGGTTCCCTGTCGGTGAACGGCTCGGCCGAGTTCCGCCGCGGCTTCGACCCGCTGCTGCCCGACGCCCCGATCCCGCTCGGTGACCTGGACGCCCTCCAGAAAGAACTGAAAAAAGGCGATGTCGCCGCCCTCATCATCGAGCCCATCCAGGGCAAGGGCGTGCACATGCCACCGGACGGCTTCCTCACCGCCGCGGCGAAGCTCCTGCACGAGCACGGCGCGCTGCTCATCGCCGACGAGGTGCAGACCGGATTCGGCCGGACCGGCACGTTCTTCGCTTACCAGCACGAAGACGTGACCCCCGACATCGTCACGGTGGCCAAGGCCCTGTCCGGCGGGTTCGTGCCGGTCGGGGCGATGCTGGCCAAGGGCCCGATCTTCGAGAAGGTCTTCTCCAACATGGACCGGGTCATGGTGCACAGCACCACCTTCAAGGGCGGCGTGCTGGCCATGACCGCCGGGCTGGCCGCCCTGCAGGTACACGACGACGAGCACCTGACCGAGAACGCGGCCCGCACCGGCGAGGCGCTCAAGACCGCGCTGACCGCGATGGCGGAAAAGTTCGACGTCCTCGCCGACGTGCGCGGCCGCGGGCTGATGATCGGCCTGGAGTTCGACAAGCCGTCCTCGCTGCGCGCCCGCACCAGCTGGAACATGCTGCAGAAGGCCCGGGTCGGCTTGTTCTCGCAGATGGTGGTGGTGGCGCTGTTCCAGCGGCACCGGATCCTCACCCAGGTCTCCGGCGATCACATGGAAGTGATCAAGCTGATCCCGCCCCTGATGATCGGCGACACCGAGGTCAAGCTGTTCACCGAGGCCTTCGCCGAGGTCCTGGAGGACGCCAGCAAGGGCAGCGGCCTGATGTGGGACTTCGGCCGCACCCTGGTCAAGCAGGCCGTCCGCAACTAGCCGGCCGCTCACCAGGCGGGCCCGCTATCCCTCCCGCAGCAGGGCTTCCGCCACCGCGAGGTCCTGCGGGTAGGTGACCTTCAGGTTCCGCTCGCTGCCCGGCACGATGTGCACGGCGGTGCCGGGCAGGTAGCGGAGCACCACGCCGCAGTCGTCGGTGGGGACGAACTCCGGGTCGGCCGCGGCCAGTTCGTGCGCGCGGGCGATGACGGACAGCCGGAAGCACTGCGGGGTCTGGCAGCGGAACAGCCGCTCCCGCGGCGGCACCGAGTGCATCACGCCGTTCTCGGTGAGCACCATGGTGTCCGACGCCGGCACCGCGACCCCGGCCGCGTCATTCACCTCGAGCGCCGCCACGCAGTCCGCGATGATCCGCTGGTCCACCAGCGGCCGGGCCGCGTCATGCAGCAGCACCCCGCAGTCAGCCCCGCCAGGCAAGCCGGCCCCGCCAGCGACCGCCGCCAGCGCCGCCCGCGTCGACTCCGGCCTGGTCGCGCCGCCCTCGACGACCGCCGTCACCTTCCGGTACCCGGCCACCAGCTCCTTGACCTGCCCGGTGTACCCGCGGGCCATCACGACCAGGATCTCGTCCACGCCCGGCGCGGCCTCGAAGGCAGCCACGCACCGCTCGATCAGCGTCTGCCCGCCCAGCGTGAGCAGCTGCTTCGGCATCCCCGCGCCGAGCCGCTGGCCCACGCCCCCGCCGAGCACCACCGCGACCATCCGCATGAGCCGGACTCTACCCGCCACGGCATTACCCCCGAACCGCCGCGCCGTTGCCGCCCGCCCGCGGCCGGACTTAGGCTAGCTAGCTCGAGCTCGCCGCTCCAGACCCCGGTGGCAGGCCCTGCTGCGACCGGAGGCGACGCCATGCCCCCTGAGCCTGCCGTGGGCGGGCTGTACGATGCCCGCCGCCGCCTGTACTACGCCAAGCCGGCCTTGCGGGGCTGGCTGCACGCGGTCTGGTTCGGCACCTCGCTGGTGGCCGGGCCGCTCCTGATGGCCCGCGGGCACGGCGCCCGGCCGGTCGCCGCGCTGGCCGTGTACACCCTCAGCGTGACCGGCCTGTTCGGGATCAGCGCGCTGTACCACCGCGGCACGTGGGGCCCGGCCTGGTCCGCCCGCCTGCAGCGGGCGGATCACCTGATGATCTTCTTCCTCATCGCGGGCACGGCCACCCCGGTCTTCCTGCTCGCCGTCCCCGGCGCCTTCGGGCTGGCCTGCCTGATCGTGCTGTGGACGCTGGTCCTGGCCGCCGCCGCGATCCACCTGAGCTGGCCGAACGCGCCCGAGGCGCTGGTCGGCGGGACCTTCATCGGGCTGGGTTCGCTGGCCGGGCTGGCGCTGCCCGAGGTATGGATCCAGGTCGGCGTCACGGCCGGACTGCTGATGCTCGCGGGCGGCCTGAGCTACATCGCCGGTGCCCTGTTCTACCACCGGCGCTGGCCGGACCCGTCGCCGGCGGTGTTCGGCTATCACGAGGTCTTCCACGCCTGCGTGTGCGCGGCGGCAACCTGCCAGTACATCTCGATAACACTCATAGAGACACGAATCGGCGGCTAGCGCAGACCGCACAATCGCACACCCTTGCGCCGGACCAGGCCGGCCGGTACCGTCGGTGACGACCCGTGTGGTTTTCCGGCCTTTTTCCCCGGGTTTCACCTTTTCCCAGACCACTCCGGACCTCGGTGGCCTCCTTTGGTGCCTGGTGGGGAATGACGATGCGCAAGACCAGCAAGACGATACGCCGGATCGGCCGCGCCGCCGCGCGGCCGCTGGCGGGCATGGGTTTCAGTGACTCCGTCGAGGACATGCTGACCTGGGACATCAAAGATCGTGACAGCCTGGTCATCGTCGTGGTCGCCGGTGAGCTCGATATTCACTCCGCGCCGGGATTAGGCGAGGCGCTCGCGCCCGCGGCTGACGCCGGCCGCCACCTCATCGTGGACGTGGCCGGCCTGCGGTTCTGCGATTGCGCCGGGCTGAGCCGGTTCCTGCGCACGCAGGAGCGCGCCCGGGCGGCCGGCGGCTCGCTGCGGCTGGCCGCCCCCACCGCATCCATGCGCCGCCTGATCAAGGTGGCCAGGATGAGCGATGTCCTCACCGTCACCGCCAGCGTGGCCGACGCGATCGCGATGCTGAATCCAGAGAGCGCTTCCGCGCCGCCGCTGCCCCGGCCGCGTCCCCATGATCGCGATGACCGTGACGACCGCAAGGTGATCTGAGCCGCCCTACGCGCAGCCGCCGCCCTACGCGCAGCCGCCGGCCTACGAGCAGCCGCCGGCCTACGCTCCGGACGAGCGCCTACCCCCCGGGCTTCGGCCGCGGCGTCCGGTTACCTGGCCGCCGCGGCGACGCCGTGGCGGCCGGACCGATGAGCGTTTCCGATCCGTCGACAAAGGACTGCGCCAGCGCGGCCAGCCGCAGGTTACGGCGCCTGGCCTGATTCCGCAGGATCTTAAAAGCCTCATCCATGTCCAGGCCGAGCCGCTCGGCCAGCTTGCCCTTGGCCTGCTCGATGACCACCCGGCTGTTCAGCGCGGTCTGCATCTGCTCGTTCAGGGTATTGCTCTCGCGCATGCTGCGCTCGTGCAGCAGGCCGATGGTGGCCACGTCGGCCAGGGCCTGGCCGATCCGGACGTCGCCCGGGTCGAAGGCGCCCGGGGTGACGGCGAAGAAGTTGAGCGCGCCGATCACCTGGTCGCGCAGCCGCATCGGCAGGGCCTGCACGGCCGCGAAGCCGGCTTCCTGGGCGGCGGCGGCGAACCGCGGCCAGCGCTCGGCCGCGACGGTCATGTCCGGGGCGGCGACGGGCTGGCCCGCCCGGTAACAGTCCAGGCAGGGACCCTGGTCGCTCTGCAGCTGGAACAGCTCGAGCAGCCGGGCGGCCTCGCTGGACGCGGCGATCACCCGCAGCTCCCCGCGCGGATCGGCCAGCAGCAACCCGGCCGCGGCCACGTCGAGCAGCCGCACGCTGCGGTCGGTCAGCATGTGCAGGAAGTCGATGACGTCGAAATCGGCCACCATGGTGTCGGTAAGCTCGACAAACGTCTCCGACAGCAGCTGCCCGTCCATCCGGCTCACCCCTCCTGACCCGGCCCGGGGTCGGAACTCAACCGCAGGCGGCGGGCAACGATGTCGTGGGCGACATCGGTCAACCGAAGGTCTCGGGCATAAGCATAGGCGCGCAACCGGATGAACGCATCGGCGATGCCG
>JAICWX010000532.1 GCA_025934635.1 Streptosporangiaceae bacterium
GACCGCCCCACTCCGCCGCCCCCCCGGGGGCCCCCCGGCTGGTGTCGGTCCCGGGGGGCGCCGGGGCCGCGGCCGCGGGCGCCTCCCGCCCGCCCCCTTCGCTGGTGGCGCGCCGGGCCCCCCCGCCGCCGGGCGCCCCACCACGGCAGCAGGTGCACGCCCGACGCGGCGGCAAACGTCAAGCCAGGGCACCCTCCGGAACGGGCACCGGAACCCCGTCAAGCGGCTACCCACACCGCTCCCTGGCCCCGATTCCGTCCGCCATGCGTCCGTGGACCCCGCAACACAACGCCCTACAGCGACCCAAGATGACACATACCGGGACAGAGACGAAACGCCCCGCTAGCACGAGAATTCGCAGCTAGCGGGGCGTTTTCGCAGGTGGTGGCAGGTGTTGGGTTCGAACCAACGTATTAGGCTGAGCCGACGATTTCACAGACCGCTCTCCCTCCGCCCGAGTCCTATGCCGCTGACCAGCGCATATGCACTGTGAGGCGCGCTCCCGGGCCGCCCAGGTCCGCGCCCAGGGCTGTGGGGAGCTTCATTCGGGCCACGGACAGGACCGTGCCTGGCCACGGACCACGGAGCAAGAGCGGTTACGCTGACCGCTCGCTTCCCCGCCCAGCAGCCGCATTGTCACGCTCAGCATGGCTTGCTCCCGCGGCTAGCACCGTACCCGTCAGCGGGCCGCCACGGCAGGGCTCGCGGCCGGCTTGAGGCTGCTGATCGTGGCGATCTGCTGCCCGGTGCGGCAACGCGTGCTGGCCGCGCACTTCAGTACGGGCGGGAAGCGGCGCCCGAAGGCCAGGGCATGCCGTCACTGCCCGGCTGCGGCGGGTGTCATTGCGCGGAACTGGACCTCAGGGTAGCGCGCTGATGGTCCGGTGAGCAGGGAACTGCTGTGGCCGCGCAGGTACTTGTCGAACCAGGTGCTGATGTAGGTGCGCTGGACCTGGACCGCGCGGTCTCCGTTGATGGTACCGACTCCCTTGATGACCAGGCTGTGCGGCAAGCCCAGGATGGGGACAGCTTCCGGCACCAGGGTGGCCATGTCTGTGAAGGTGTCATGGGTGGAGCCGAGCAGGTTCAGCGCGAGCTTGGGGCCGCGCTGCCTCGTCCAGAACTCCGCCCAGGTCTTCGCCTCGAGGGGGTCCATTTTCTGCCTCCCGAACAGCAGCAGCGCACCGCTGGAGCCGTCGAGGGCCTGCGGTGTCCAGAGAGTGCCGTCCAGGTCGATGCCGGCGATGATGCGGGCGTCGGCGTGGATGGCGTGGGCAGTGGTGGAGCCGCCGTCGGACTGGCCGAACATTCCCACCCGCCCGAGGTCGAGAGCGCGGTGCAGGCCGTGGGGCAGCGGCCGGCGCTCATGGTCGGGATTGCCTCCGCGGCTGATCACTGCGAGCTGGTCCAGGACGAAGCGCACGTCGGCGACGCGGGCGTTGATCTCCTTGCTGACCGTGCGCGGGGTGAGTGCGGGGACGGCGTAGGACTCCATCTGCCCGTCTGGCAGCTGGACGGCGGCGGCGTCGTGGATGTGGTCGATCGTGACGACGACGTAGCCGAGGCTGGCGAGCTCCTCGACAAGGCAGGTGGTTTCGAAGCGCTCGCCGCCCAGGCTGTGGGAGTAGAGCACGACTGGCCAGCCGCCATCGCGCTGGAGCACTGGGGCGCTGAGGTGCCCGTGCGTGATCGGCCAGTTGAGCGGGACGGGGACCCCTATCGACTTCCCCCAGGCGAGCTCTGTGGCGGGCGTCGAATACGGCGCTCGAGGGTAGCGGCCGGCCTCTAGGCCGGGGTACCAGATCTGGATCATCAGCTGCCTGCCCCGGTCCTCGGGGACCCACGGATCGGGGCGGGAAGGATCGACGAGGTGCAGGGAGACGGTGCCGAGCTGGAGGTGGCCGGCCGGTGCCGGCAGCGTGAGCCGGGCAGTGTGCGGCGACCGGGCCGGCCCTGTCGATGAGGCCGGCCGGGCTGGATGGGGCGCCTTGCGCGTGGTGTCAGGCGAGCACCCCGCGATCAGCAGGCCCAGCGGTAGCGCCAGGCCGGCCGCCAGCGCGGCACGCCGCGGGACCGGCGGACCGGCCGGAACTGGTGAGGACATCGCGTTTCCCTTCGCATGCTGAGCGCGTCCGCGTGAATGCCGCTGCCGTCCGCCTGCGGGGTGCTGCAGCGGAGATCAGGACGCGGTGATGGTTGTCATGAATGACCCGCCAGAGGCGGTCCCGCCCGCAGGCGGCGGAATGTCTGGGAGGTTTAGTCAGCCACGGCGGTACCGCCGTCAGGCATCGCGAAAGCGCAGGAGCAGGCCGCCGAGCAGCAGCGCGCCGAAGGCCCACAGCGCTAGGACGCCGAGTCCTTGCCAGGGGGTGAGCGGGAGCGATTTCAGGCCGACTGTGGTCTCGATGTACTGCCCGGCAATCAGCGGGCTGGCCTCCTGCAGGTGCCGGGCGAGGGCGTGGTCAGGGAGCAGCGCTGCCAGCGGGAACGCGAACAGCAGGCCGAGGACGACACCGATCGCCACGCCTGAGTCGCGGATCGCGGCGGTGATGCCGAGCGCGAGCAGGGCGATCAGCTCCAGGTACAGCACCGAGCCGAACGCCGCCCGCACGTCCGTCATGTTGCTGAGGGACAGCGCCAGGTACCCGTGGGCCGCCGTCAGGCCGCGCGACGGCAGGAACAGCCACCCCGCGAGCACAGAGCCCAGCACGCCGGCCAGGGACGCGACGGCCGTCAGCCCGGCCACGACGGCCGCCTTCGACAGCAGCACCACGACACGGCGCGGCATCGCCGTGAGCGTGACCCGGATCATCCCGTTGCTGTACTCCCCGCCGACTGCCAGAACCGCGAGGACCGCGATCAGCACCTGACCCAGGTCAACGCCCGTGAGGCTGATCTTCGCCGGGTCGGCCCCGGTCGCGGCGGGCGAGCACGCGGCGCCGGAGCAGCGGAACGCCGCGGCCGCGGCGGCGCCAGCCCCGGCCGTGAGCACTGCCGCTGCGGCGAGCAGCCACAACATCCCCGGCAGGGTACGGACCTTCGTCCATTCCGCGTGCAGGGCCATGGCCAGCACGCCCGCCGGGCGAGGCGAGCTGACGGCACTCATATGTCCCTCCTGCGCAGCATGTACGCGGCACCGCCCAGCGCGATCGCTGCCCACGCGCACAGCACCGCGAGCCCGGCCCACCACGACAGCGGGAAGTAGCCGTCCGGCGGCGAAGTCTGCGCGATCACCTGGTGGTAGGCGGGGATGTCCTGGATAACGGCGATGGCTGCGGGTGGCGTCACCCGCAGCAGCCAGTCCTGTGCCGCGGGCGGCAGCAGCCCCGGCAGCGTGGCGAGCAGGGTCGGCAGGAAGATCACCGCGATCACCACCGTGACCGCCGTCACGCCGCGGCGCGCCAGCGTGCCGAGCGCAAGCGCCAGCACGGCCGTGACCGCCAGCATCGCGGCGGCCCCGGTGATCATGCGGATCTGACTGAGCGCCGACGTCCCAAGCACGAAGTTCCCGCCGTCGCGCAGCAGGTGGATGCCGAGCGGGAGCGCGATCCCGGCGCCGATGAGGCCCGCGACGAAGGTGACCAGGCCGATCAGCACCGCCTTGGCGGCGAGGACCCGGCCACGGCGAGGCGACGCGGCGAACGTCAGGCGGATTAGCCCCCGCCGGTACTCGGCCGTCATGAACAGTGCGGCCACGATGATCACCGGGATAAGGCCGAGGGGCAGCCCGAATTGCAGCGCTGGCTCGGACTCGATGCCGGCGCCTTGCGGCGCCTCGGGCTGGTCAGGTGCGACATCACCCGAGCCGGTCACCGTAAACCGGCCGCCGGAGTGAGTGAAGGAGTACGGGCCGGGCGCGAACGTGCCGGAGCCGCGGGCGCCGGCACCGCCGATGCTGGTCCTCGCCCAGGGTTTCCCGGCGCCGACGAACGCCAGGTTCACGTGGTCGAACGTGCCGGTCGCCCGGCTTGGGCCGGATGCATAGGAGCCGCTGCCGACCGGCACGATCTTCTGGTAGCTCGGCGACGTCGCGAACAAGCCGACCTGCGCGGTCGACGGCAGGCCGCTGAGGACTGCACGGCTCACCTCGGTCCAGTGCGTGCCGTCAGGCGAGTCGTATCCCGTGACGGTCTTCCCAGACCTGGTCAGGCGCAGCCAACGGGGCGACGAAGCGGACACCGCGCCCGGCAGGCCCGGCGAGTCCCCCGTGTAGTCCCACTGCATCCGCACGCCGTTACCGCCGGTGACCAGCATGGCCGCGTACGCCGAGCCCGGTGCCGTGCTGGCGCTGACCATGATCCCCGCCTTGGACCACGGCTGCACGCCGTGCCTCATGCCGCCGCCGGGAATGCCGCTGGCCGGGGCGCCGCTCCCGTCCGGCGAGTACTCGCCGGTCAGCGAC
>JAICWX010000658.1 GCA_025934635.1 Streptosporangiaceae bacterium
CCGGTGACCGAGGTGTGCTCGTCGACCGGCTGGATCCGGTTCCTGCGGGCCGACGGCAGCACCGAGCACGAGCAGCGGCACCGGTACCTGTTCTCCTCGTGGAACACCATCTACCGGTCCCTGCTCGAGCTGTTCGACCCGGACCGCTACCTGCTCGGCCGGGAGGTCACCGGGTTCAGCCAGGACGCGGACTCGGTGCGGGTGACCCTCGACGACGGCACCAGCACCGGCGCCGACCTGCTGGTCTGCGCGGACGGGGTAAGCTCGCCGGCCCGGGCGCAGCTGCTGCCCGGGATCACCCCGGCCTACGCGGGCTACGTGGCCTGGCGCGGCACCCGGCCCGAGCGGGGCCTCACCGCCGGCGTCCGGGAGCGGCTCGGCGACGCGATCACCTACCAGGTGCTGCCCGGCAGCCACATCCTCGTCTACCCGATTCCCGGCCTGGACGGCGCGGTGACCCCGGGCGAGCGGCTGGTCAACTTCGTCTGGTATGTCAACGTCGCGGCCGGCGAGCCGCTGGCGGAGCTGATGACCGGCCGGGACGGCGTCCGCCGGGCGGTGTCGCTGCCGCCCGGCGCGGCCACCGACGCCGCCGTCGGCGCCCTGCGGCAGGCCGCCGCGGCCGCGCTCGCGCCGCCCATCACCGAGGTCGTGACCGGGGTGGCCGAGCCGTTCGTGCAGGTGGTCTACGACATCGCCGTGCCCCGGATGGCGTTCGGCCGGGCCTGCCTGCTCGGCGACGCCGCGTTCGCGGTCCGCCCGCACGCGGCCGCGGGCACGGCCAAGGCCGCCGCCGACGGCTGGGCCCTGGCCGCCGAGCTGACCGCGGCCCACGGGGACGTGCCGGCCGCGCTGGCGCACTGGGAACGCAGTCAGCTGGCCCTCGGCCAGGCGCTGCTCGCCCGGTGCCGCGAGATCGGCGACAGCTCCCAGTCCGGCGGCACGTTCCGGCCCGGCGACCAGCGCCTCATCTTCGGCCTGTACGGACCGGGGAACTAGGCGCCGACTCGGGCGGCCAGAAATTCCTCCCAGGTGATGAGGCCGACCGCTCGTTCGGGGGCAAGGATGGCCCCGGCCCGGACGGCACGGGCAGCGGCGTCGCCGGTGACCAGGATCAGTTCTGTCATGGTGCCTCCCGTCACAATCGGACGGACGTGATCCGTCAGAACTAAGACGGAACGCGACGGGGAGAATGTGACCGATGGACGATAACGACCAGCTGGCCCGGCGGTACGAGGCGAGCCGACCGCGGCTGCGGACGATGGCCTACCGGATGCTCGGCTCGCTCAGCGACGCCGAGGACGCGGTGCAGGAAGGCTGGATGCACGCGTCCGCGGCCGGGGCGGGCGGCGTGGCCAACCTCGAGGGATGGTTCACCACCATCGTGGCCCGGGTGTGCCTGGACATGCTGCGCTCACGCAAGTCCCGGCGCGAGGAGCCGCTGGACCCGGACGAGGCGATGGCCGCCGTGGCCGGCGCCTCAGCGGCGGACGGCCCGGAGTCCGAGGCGGTGCTGGCCGACTCG
>JAICWX010000016.1 GCA_025934635.1 Streptosporangiaceae bacterium
CGTCAGGTCGAGGAACTCGTCGCGGCCGGCATCCCGGTGATGGCGCACATCGGCCTGACCCCGCAGTCGGTCAACGCGTTCGGCGGCTACCGGGTGCAGGGGCGCGGCGAGGACGGCGAGCACCTGCTGCACGACGCCAAGGTCCTGCAGGCGGCCGGGGCGTTCGCGGTGGTGCTCGAGTGCGTGCCCGCGGCCCTCGCGGCCCGGGTGACCGAGACGCTGACCATCCCCACCATCGGCATCGGCGCCGGCCCGGGCTGCGACGCCCAGGTCCTGGTCTGGCAGGACATGGCCGGTCTTTCCCCCCGTACGGCCAAGTTCGTCAAGAAGTACACCGACGTGGCCGGCGTCCTGGCCGACGCGGCCACCGCCTTCGCCAAGGACGTGACCGGCGGGGCGTTCCCCGACGAGGCGCACTCCTACAAGTAAGGATGCGCAGCTCGATAACCCGTCGGCTCGCGGGTAACCCGCTTCCTGAACGGCGCGTGGCGGCGCGCCGGTGACCACCGGGACGTTGCCACATGGGTGCGGCTTTCTGGAGTGAGCCGGGCAGGAAGTTATCTTTCGCCACATCTGCGACATGATTCGTTTACCTGTACGAAGCGAGGTGGTTACCGCGGGGAAATCTGGCCTCCACCGGGGGGGCCCGGAGGTGCCCGGGCCGGGGTGAAGGCTGTTTTCGCCTGTTCGTCATGACTTCCCCGCACCATGGCATCACGTGGTTCACTTGCGTTTCACGAGACACGCCGACACCAGCCGCCTCTGTAACTGACCACGTTCATTATTGTTAACATGCCTGGTCCGGCCGGGTAGCTCGTGATGCTTCCGCCGGGTTCGGTTCTCGTCATTTTCCGCGACACTTCCGCCGATGTCCGCCACCGGGCCAAGGCTCACTGCCACACTTGGCGGGTCATGCGACACGCCAAGTCACTAAGTCGCGACCTGAGTGACTACGTACACAATTTCGATAATAATCGGCTCGAGTAGCCGGCTGAAGCACAGAGTGGAGCGTCAGGTGATCAAGACGACAAAGCCCGGTCGTGACGGCAGCGTCCGCGTCACGTTCACCCTGCCCATGGACGAGCCCGGCGGGGCGGTCTCCGTGGTGGGCAACTTCAACGACTGGAACCCGCACACCCACCCGCTGCGCAAGCGGGCCAACAAGACCAGGAGCGCGGCGGTGACGGTGAAGGCCGGGAGCACCCTCCGGTTCCGTTACCTGGCCGAGGGCGGGGTGTGGTTCAACGACGAGACCATCGACCTGACGGGCCAGGACGCCGTCATCACGGTCTGAGCCCCTGCTCGCAGGCCTCGGGGCCAGGGCGCCTCAGCGACCGGACTCGGCGATGTGCAGCTGGATGATCGAGTCGAAGTCGGGGTCCGGGGTCAGGCCGAGCCGGCTCGCCCGGTCAGCGCGGACCCGGGCGGGCCAGCTGGCGACCATCCGGGCGATCTCCGGATCGGGAACCCAGTCGATCAGCGCCCTCACCTCGGGCCCGGCGACCCGGGCCAGGGCGGTCGCCATGTCCGCGAGGCTGATGGTGAGCGCGGGCAGGTTGACCGCGGTGCGCCCGCCCCAGGCCTGGTCGCTGGCCGTGGCGGCGCGCCGCAGCCCGTCGATGGCCCTGGCCGGTGAGGCCAGCGCGACCTCGGTCTCCGGGCTCACCGGGCAGACCGCGCGCTGCCCGGCCAGCGGCTCCCTGATGACGCCGGACATGAAGCCGGACGCGGCGGCGTTCGGCCGCCCAGGGCGCACGCTGACGCTGACCAGGCGCAGGGCCCGGCCGCGCAGGAATCCTTTCCTGGTGTAGTCGGCGAGCAGCTGCTCGCCGATGACCTTCTGCGCGCCGTAGCTGGTCTGCGGGTTGGGCCTGGTCTGGTCGTCGACGACCTCGGGGAGCGGGAGTTCCGCGGACCCGCCGAAGACCGCGAGCGAGCTGGAGAACACCACGACGGGGCTGGTTCCCAGCGCGCGGGCGGACGCCAGCAGCGCCTCGGTGGCGCGCAGGTTCGCCCGCAGGCCCAGGTCGAAGTCCGCCTCGCATTCGCCGCTGACCGCCGCGGCCAGGTGGAAGATCACGTCGGCGTCCGCGAGCGTGCCAGGACCGGCGCCGCGCGGATCGAGCAGCTCGCCGAGGTCGCCGCGGACCGCCGTCACCCGTTCGTCGTCGGCCAGGTCCGGCGGGACCGGGGCCTGGTCGATGAGCGTCACCCGGGACAGCGGGCGGGCCCCGCCGCCCGCCACCTCGAGCGAGCCCGCGGCCAGCAGCTCCCTGGCCAGCCGCGAGCCCAGGAACCCGGCTCCCCCGGTAATGACTACGTTCACCATGGCGCCTCCCGTCCTCCCGATGTCAGCTGGATCAAGTTGATCACGGACGGGACGGGGCGCCGCGGCTAGGTCGCCCGCGCGATGGTCTGCTCGATCGCGGCCTGGACCTCCGCCGGGCGCTCCATGTGCGGCATGTGCCCGGCCCGGTCGATCAGGTGGCGATCCGCGCCCGTCACCGCCTCGGCCTGCGCGGCCGGGATGACCCGGTCGTCGCGGCCCCACACCACCGTGACCGGCACACCGCCACCGGTACCCGCGCCACCGGCACCCGTGCCGCCGGCCGCGGTGAGCAGGGCGGCCGAGTTCACCCCCTGCACGTCGCCGTCGAGCAGCACCCCGAGCAGGGTGTGCAGCGCCTCGTCCACCCCGTCCAGGCGCTTGTAGGCGAGCAGGTCATCGACGAGCTGGCGGGTCACCAGGTGTTCGTCGGCGAACAGCTGCGCCACCACCGGCTTGAGCTCGCGGCGGCTCTGCGCGTCGGCGAAGCCGCGCAGGTAGCCGGCGTTGATCTCGGTGCCGAAGCCGGCCGGCGCGATCAGCGTGAGCGAGGCGATCCGGCCCGGGGCCCTGGCCGCGGCCGCCAGCGCGGCGGCGCCGCCCAGCGAGTGCCCGACCAGGTGGGCGCGATCGGCCCCGAGAGCGTCGAGCACGCCGGTCACCGCGTCGGCCAGCACCCCGAGCGTGCCCTCACCGACGTCCTTGGATGAGGCCCCGTGCCCCGGCAGGTCGAGCGCGTAGGCCCGGAACCGGGCGGCCAGCGGTTCCTGGAGGAACAGCCACGAGTTCCGGTCGCCGCCGAACCCGTGGACGAAGAGGATCACGTCGCCGTCCTCCCCGGCCCCGGCGAAGCTGATCTTGCGGCCCGCCACGTCGGCCGTCTGGAGCTCGGGCGCTCCGGCCGCGTCCTCCGGCACGCCGGCCTCGATCACCGCACGGGCCTGCGCCACCGCGTCGTCGAGGTCGGCGTCGGAGACACCGGCCGGGGCGAGCAGCGCGATCGTGCCGCTGACCGGCACGTCCTCGCCGACCCGGGCGATGATGCGGCGTACCGTGCCGGCGTCGGCGGCCTCCAGCGTCCCGCTGATCTTCTCGGTCTCGATGTCCGCGAGGTCGTCACCGGCCTTGACGTCCTCGCCTTCCTCGACGGCCCAGGCGGTGATCTTGCCGAGCTGCATCGACAGGCCCCACTTCGGCATCGTCACGGGGACGATCCGGCCATCGGTCACCGGGACCACCCGGTGACCGTCTTGACGGCGTTCACGATGCGCTGGGCGTCCGGGATGTAGATGTCCTCGAGCGCGGTGGAGAACGGCACCGGGGTGTGCGGCGCGGTCACCATCTCGATCGGGGCCCGCAGCGAGCCGAACGCCTTCCTGGCGACGAGCGCGGAGATGTCGGTGGCGATATTGCACCGGGGGTGCGCCTCGTCGACCACGACGAGGCGGCCGGTGCCCTCGACGCTCTCCAGCACGGTGTCCTCGTCCAGCGGGCTGGTGGTGCGCAGGTCCACGACCTCGCAGTCGACGCCCTGCCCGGCCAGCTGCCCGGCGGCCTCGAGCGAGGTGTGCACCATCCGGCCCAAGGCCACGATCGTGACGTCGCCGCCCTCACGGACCACGTTGGCCTCGCCGAACGGCAGCGCGTAGCTTTCCTCCGGCACCGGGCCCGAGATGTCGTAGAGCGCCTTGTGCTCGAAGAAGATCACCGGGTCGTTGTCCCTGATGGCCTGGATCATCAGGCCCTTGGCGTCGTACGGGGTGGCTGGGAGGACCACCTTGAGCCCCGGGATGTGGGTGAACAGCGGGTACAGGCACTGCGAGTGCTGGGCCGCGGCCCGCAGCCCGGCCCCGTACATGGTGCGGATCACGACGGGCGTGACCGCCTTGCCGCCGAACATGTACCGGAACTTGGCGGCCTGGTTGTAGATCTGGTCGAAGCAGACGCCCATGAAGTCGACGAACATGAGCTCGGCCACCGGGCGCATCCCGGCCGTGGCCGCGCCGATGGCGGCGCCGACGAACGCCGACTCGGAGATCGGCGTGTCCAGGACCCGGCCAGGGAACTTGTGATACAGCCCCTTGGTCACGCCGAGCACGCCACCCCAGGCGTCGTCGTCGCCGGGCGCGCCGGCCCCTCCGGCGTTGTCCTCGCCCATGACGATGACGGTCTCGTCGCGCTCCATCTCCTGGGCCAGTGCCTCGTGGATCGCTTCGCGGTAGGTGATGTTCCTGGCCATGGCCAGCCTCCGTTCGAGATTCAGTAGCGGACGTAGACGTCGGTGAGCAGGTCGGCCTCGGTGGGCAGCGGGGCGGCCTTGGCGGCCGCCACCGACTCCTCGATCACCGCGGTGACCTCGGCGTCCACGGCGTCGAGGTCGGCCCGGGACAGCTCCCCGGTCTCGGTTACCCGGGCCGCGAACCGCTTCAGGCAGTCGAGTTCGGCGCGCGCGTGCTCCACCTCGTTCGCCCGGTAGGTCTGCTGGTCGCCTTCGAAGTGCCCGAAGTACCTGGTGAACTTCATCTCGAGCAGCGTCGGCCCGCCGCCGTCCCTGGCCCGCGCGATCGCCTCGCTGGCCGCCTCGTGCACCGCGAAGAAGTCGAAGCCGTCCACGATGACGCCGGGCATGCCGAACCCGGCCGCCCGGTCGGCGATGTTGTCGCTGGCCACCGACCAGGTACTGGCAGTCGACTCGGCGTACCCGTTGTTCTCGGCCACGAAGATGGCCGGCAGGTTCCACACCGAGGCCAGGTTCATGGACTCCAGCGTGGTGCCCTGGTTGCTGGCGCCGTCGCCGAAGAACGCCACGCTGACCCCGCCGGTGCCCTTGATCTTGGCGGCCAGGGCCGTGCCGCAGATCAGCGGCGGCCCGCCGCCGACGATGCCGTTGGCGCCGAGCATGCCCTTGGACAGGTCGGCGATGTGCATGGAGCCGCCCTTGCCGTGGCAGCTGCCGGTCCGGCGGCCGTAGATCTCGGCCATCATCTCGCCGGTGTCGACGCCCTTGGCGATGCAGTGGCCGTGGCCGCGGTGGGTACTGGCGATGGTGTCGCGGTCGTCGAGGTTGCTGCAGACGCCAACCGCCGAGGCTTCCTCGCCCGCGTACAGGTGGACGAATCCGGGGATGTCGCCGGTCGCGAACTCCGCGTGCACCCGTTCCTCGAACTCGCGGATCGTCCGCATCATCCGGTAGGCGCCGAGCAGGCGCTCGCGGGTCAGGGCAGTCCGCTCTGCCGTGTCGGTCATGTCATCCTCCTAGGCGATCGTTCGACTGAGCAGGCCGAGGCGGGCGCTGGCCGCCAGGACCGCGGGCACGTCCACGCACCGGGGCCCGTCCGTCCGCAGCCGGACCACCGGCTGGTCCGCCGGGCCGAAGGTGAGCTCGCGCTCGCCGTCGACGGCGATCACGCCGGCCCGCGCGTCGACGGCGTGCACCGAACCGGGGTGCATCGGCTCGATCTCGCCCACCCCGACCGGCACGATGAGGCCCGGAGCGATCGGGGCGAGGACCTGCCGGGGCGCGGCGGCGGCCAGCCGCGCGGTGACCCCGCGCGGGTCCTGCCGGGTGACCGGCGCGAGCTGGCCCAGGACGCTGGACAGGCCGATGGCGTCGGGTTCGGCGAAGGCGCAGAACAGCTGGGACACGGTGGCGGGATCCCAGACCGCGCGGGCCCCGACGTGACGCTCGCTGGAGACCGCGACGTCCACCAGCGCGGTCTCGGTCCGGTCCCCGGCCCGGACCTCGAGCACCTTGGCCTGCCGGGTGGCGCCGTCGGCCGGCACCGCGCCGGTCGCGACCAGCCCCGCGGCCAGCCCGGCGATGGTGGCCTCGCGGACCGCGGGGAACACGTTGTTGGTGCCGGTCGACAGGGCCAGCAGCGGCACCTGGCCGGCCGCCGACGCGGCGACCCGGGCGGTACCGTCGCCGCCGAGGCAGACGATCACCCGCGCGCCCGCGATCACCATGCGCTGGACGGCGTCCACGGTGTCCTGCGCGGTCTGCCTGATCGGCCGGCCGTCGAGGAACTCCACCTCCGGCCACCGGGCGTCGGAGTCGCGGTGACGGCCCAGGGCCCGGTACACCGCCGCCGAGATGCCGCCGAGGTCGGTGCTGAGCAGCGCGCGGTGCACGCCGACGGCGCCGAACGCGGTGAGCATGCGCTGGACCATGTTGGCCTTCTCGGCCGTCGGGAACACCGAGGCCTGGGTAACCAGGCGGCGGATGTCGCGACCGGAGAGCGGGTTGGCCACCACGCCGACGATCGCGTCACCCAAGGCACCCACCTCCTCGCCCCACTCTGCGCGAATGCCGCCCAAAAGTGAATACCTGTACGCTGGAACCGGCGCGGGAGGGCGCCGCCGGGTCCGCGGGAAGGACTGAGTCCGCCTCCTCATCGGTGAGCGTCTCTTGCCGGACAGCAAGACCGTCTCTTGGCGAGTCCGGAACGCGGGCCCCGGCTTGCGAAGGAGACGTGTC
Organism: Streptosporangiaceae bacterium; assembly: GCA_025934635.1. The sequence goes on from JAICWX010000016.1 coordinate 6,804, forward strand.
ATGTCCTCACTTCCCGACCGCCCCGACCTGGCCCAGCTCCGCCGTCAGGCGCGCGAGCTGCAGCGTGCCGCCGCCGGCGGCGACCCCGGCGCCGTGCGCCGGATCCGGCCGGTCGCGGCGCAGACGACGCTGGCCGCGGCCCAGCTGGCCCTGGCCCGTGAATACGGCTTCGCCAGCTGGGCCAAGCTCAAAGATGAGGCCGAACGACGACGGGCCTCCACCCCGGAAACCGCCCGCGAGACGGCGGCCCCGGCCGGGTCATGGCGCGACTACCTGGCCGCCGACGGGGACGACGACGCGGACGCGCTGATCGACGCCCAGTACGCGGACCGGGGGCAGCTGCGGCCGGTCCTGGACGCGGCGCTGGCCGTGGTACCCGGGCTCGGCCCGGTGACCGTGCGGGCCCGCCGGACCCTGGTGACCCTGTTGACGCCGCGCCGGGCGTTCGCCGCGATCCGGCCCGCGACCAGGAACCGGGTGGACCTGGGCCTGCGGCTGGACGGCGCCAGGCCCGGCGGGCGGCTGCTGGCCGCCGGGAACGTGGGCGGCGGCGGGGTCACGGTGCGGGTCGCGCTGACCGCCCCGGAGGACGTCGACGACGAGGTCCGCGACCTGATGCGGCGCGCCTATGCCGAGAACGCGGCGCCCGCTCCCCCGCCGCGTCCGGCCCGCCGGTCAGGCGCCGCGCTCGGCACGCTGACCGTGGTGATCGAAGGCTCCGAGCTGCCCGGCCTGACCTGCGGGCCGGAGCCGGACGGGCCGGTTCACGGCAACGTCCACGTCGCGCTGTACAGCCGCAGCAAGGACCGGCCCGGGCTGGTCATGCCGGGCAGCCCGTGGACGGCCGCCGACCCCGTGCCCGGCGACGCGGCCGCGGCCCGCTGGGAGGTGGCGGTCACGGTCAAGCGGGGACCCGATGGCGGCTTCGATTTCGCCGGGCCGTTCGTCCGCGGCGTCCGGGACGACCGTCACCTCGGGCTGGCCTGCGGTGACCGGCCCGGCGACGGGACCCTGCGGCTTTTCCGCGGGGCCAAGCTCCGGCTGGTCGACGTCGACCCGGGCCTCATCGAGCAGGCCCTGCAGCCGGACCACCGGCTCGTCGCCCGGATCCGGCTGACCGACGCCAAGGGCAACCCGGTCTGCGCCCGGGTTCACCCTCCCTATCTCACCTGGTCCGTCACGGCACCGTGTCCCTCGGTGCCTACGGCACGGGCACCGGCTGGATGACCACCGGGCCGGCGGTCGGGTCGAGCTCGGTGGCCTGGGAGACCCCGGCCGGGGTGAGCACGTCCATGGCCTTGGGCACGGTGTCCGGGTCGGCCGCGCAGATCGGCGCGGTGCCGCCGGGCGCGCATACCCCGAACGTGAAGCCGCCCGGGGTCGGGGTGAAGTTACGCGCCTGGTCGGTGCCGAACCCGTCCTGGCCGGTGAGCACCACGCTGAAGCCCCAGCCCGAGGACGGGGTGCCGAACTGCGCTTCGGGCAGCGCGATGGTGATCGTACGGTCGGCCTGCTCGGCGAGCACCGACGCGGTGCCGGCGCTAGCCCCGGCCGCGTTCACCCAGACCGGGTCGGCGAAGCCCTGCACCTCGATCCGCTGGCTCCAGGCGCCGGACGGCCCGATCGTGTAGTTGCGGGAGGCGGCCGCGGCCGCGGTGGAGGTCGCGGCGGCGCCCGGCACGTGCACGTAGAGGTCGAGCAGCTGCGCCCCGTCGGTCACGCCGAAGGTGGGGTCCAGGTTGCGCAGGGTGGTGCGCAGGTAGGCGAAGGTCCCGTCGGACAGGACCTGGAACCTGGTCAGGTCGAACGCCCCGGCGTGGAAGCTGGCGTCGGTCGGGTACTGGTAGGTGCCCGGGCCGTTGTCGTCGCCGGACGGGTCGGTCACGTCGAGCACGGTGCTGCCGCCGCCCTCGTTGGTGACGGCGACCTGTGCGTAGCCGGTGCTGCGGCCGCCGGCGGTGCTGGCCGCCACGGTGATCGCGTTGGTGCCGAAGCTGACCGGCACCGTGGCCGAGAACGTCCCGTCGGACGCCGCGGTAGTGCTGGTCACCGCGGCCGGGGCGCTGGTGGTGGTGTCGTCCGACTGGACCGTCACCGCCGCGCCGGGCGCGGTCTTCCCGGTCACCGTGGTGGTGGCGGTGGCCAGCGTGGCACCCTGGGCCGGGGCGGTGATGGTCACCGGCAGCGAGCCGGGCGGCCCGTTCGTGACGTAGCGCGCGGTGGTCAGGGCCGGGGTGTCGACGTTATGCCCGGTGCCCAGGGAGTCGATCAGCCGCACCTCCTGGGCCTGGGCCCAGGTCAGCGGGGACGCCGAGCCGGCCGCCTTGCCCTTGGCGAACCCGATGGACGCGGTGGCCGGGTCGCTGCCGTACGGCGAGGCGGGCAGGTCCGGGTCCTCCCAGGCCTGCTCGGGCACCAGCCCCACGCCGGAGGAGAAGCTGACGATCGCCTGCAGCAGGGCCTGCGCCCCGCTGGCGGACCCGGCGGCGAGGTCGGACTCGGCGCGCTCGCCGGACAGGTTCGGCCACAGGTGCCCGGTGCCGGTGCCGGTGGGCGGCCACGGGGCCCCGGTCACCGTGCACGAGGTCTGGCTGGGCTGGTAGCAGTCACCGTAGCCGTCGGCGCTCCCGGCGGCGGCGCTGTTGCCGTACCGGTAGTAGCCGGTGCCGCTGGGGGTGGATACCGAGATCTGCTTGTCGAGCACGGCCAGCGAGGCCCGGACGTCGGGGTCGGTGACCGGGAGCTCACCCAGCCGGACCAGCTCCTGGAAGCCGCCGTCGATGACGGAGCGCTGGTCCAGGGTGGGGCCGCCGTTGCCGAGGCTGTAGCTGACGGCCGCGTTCGGGTCGCCGGACTTGGACAGCCGGATGAAGTAGCGCGGGGCGTCCGGGCCGGAGGTGGTCACCGTCCAGGTCTTGATGGTGCGCTGGAAGTCGTCGGCGGTGGCCTGGTACAGGCGGGCGCGGACGGCGTCGCCGTGGCTGGCGGCGATGGCCGACGCGGCGGTCAGGCCGGCGATCTCGGCCGCGATCGTGGACGGGGAGTAGCCGGTCTGCTCTTCCCAGCGTTCCACGCCGTCGGACGGGCCGTTGGCGACGAGGAAGTCGGCGGCCGGCCGGATGTGGTCCTGCCACAAGGCGGCGTCACCGCCGAGCCCGGCCAGGGAGGCCATCAGGATCGGGTAGGCCGTTTCGTCCAGCTGGGTGCCCCCGGTGTCGGGCGCGGCCTTCCCGTTCAGCAGCGAGTTGCGCGGCATCGCCCCGTCCGGGAGCTGCTGGCGGTCGAACAGGAACAGCGTCGCCGCCCGGGCCGCGGCGGTGTCCCCGTCGGCCATCAGCCCGGTGAAGGCCTCGTACAGGTCCCGGGAGAACACCTCGCGGTACGAGCCGAAGTAGGACGGCTCGCCGCCGGCCGTCGCCCCGGCCGGCACCGACTGGCCCCACGGGCTGGCCAGGGAGGCCACGATCGCGCCGGGGAAGGTCTTGTCCTCGCTGGCCTTCAGGACGTTGGCCGACAGGTAGTAATGGGTGGCCAGCTTGACCTCGCGGGCAGGCGGCGGCCGCAGCCGGGCGTCGTAGCCAACCCAGCCGGCCAGGTAGCTGGCCGCGGTCAGGGCGAACGGGCGGCTCAGCGAGCTCTTGGCGACGGACACCGACTGGGCCTGGCTGCGGCCGAATCCCAGCGCGAGGGTCAGCTGGCGGCTGGCGCCCGGGGTGACGTCCTCGGTGGCCGTGATGTGGCCGCCGGGGGCGGAGGTGTACGAGGTCAGGGTGCGCGCGGAGTCCAGCCCGGTGAGGCCGTCGCTGGCGGTGCCCGCGTAGCCGACGGTGGCCGCGCCCTGGGGCGAGCTGGCCAGCGCCATGTAGGTCGGCGCCGCGTAGTCCCGGTTGGCCGCGTTGGTGACGGTGTTGGTGCTGAAGACCACCGGGACGCCCGAGGCGTCCACCACGCCGGAGTTGGCGCCGGCGTTGGCCGTCCCCCCGCCGCCGTTGCCGTTGGCGTGGGCGTCGAGCCGGGCGTACAGGTGCAGGCCGGCCAGGTTGACCCCGGACCCGGGCACGGCCTGCAGGCTGGTGTGCATCAGCACGGTGTCCCGGGCCGGATCGGTGATGTAGGTCGTGACCAGCCGGTAGCCGTGCTTGGCGTCGGCGGACGTCACCGTGCAGGCCATGCCGGTGGGGTCGGCGGCCACCGTGTAGGTCATGTCCCGCGCCTGCAGGTCGGTGAACGTGGACCCGTCGGTCACGATGTACTGCAGCGTGCTCACGTCGGTGTTGTCGATCGTGGGCTCGTAGACGTCGGAGAGCACCCCGCCGGCCACGGTGTACCAGGCCTTGGATCCCGTCCCGGCCGAGGTGCCCAGGCAGTCCTTCCTGGCCAGGTCGAAGTACGAGGGCGCGCCGGGTGCACCAGGGGCCGTGGCCGCTGCGCCGGCGCCGGTCACCGAAGCACGGGCCGCCGGGACGGCGACCGCGGCCGGGACGGTGACGGCCAGCCCGGCCAGCAGGGCCGTGCTGGCGGCGAGCGGGATGAAACGACGACGGCGTGGCATGATGGTGCCCTCCCTCGGGACCTGCCGAGCCTCCCGCCGCCCCGATATGAACGTCAAGTAACACTCACGAACATTAAGTAACAATCCGGTCGCGGTGGCCGGCCGCAGGACGCGCAGCCGGACATCAGCTGCCGGGCGGGCCGGATGCGGCCTTGCTGGCGCGCGGCGCGCGTATCCGCAGCCACCAGAACAGCAGCACCAGCGGGACGACCAGGCCGCCGATACCGAAGGCGACGAAGTCGATATCGGTGTTGACGTGGCTGACCAGCCAGCCGAAGTTCTGGCCGAAGAACCCGGTGACGAACGTCAGCGGCAGGAACACCGTGGCCAGGATGGTGAGCTGCTCGATGGTGGTGTTCTGCCGCACGCTGATCTTGTTCTGCTCGACCGAGATCACCGCCATGTTGGCTTCGAGCACCGTGCCGAGCAGGTCGCGCTGGGCGGCGACCTCCTCGTCGACCAGCAGCAGGTGGTCCCGCACGTCGCGCAGGTAGGGCCGCAGCTTCTTGTCGGCGGACCGCTCGACCGCGGCGGTCACCCCGAGCAGCGGGTGGACCGCCCGGTAGAAGTCGGTGGCCTCCCGGCGCAGCGAGTAGATCCGCTCGGTCGGCGCGACGGCGCCCGAGAACACGGTGGCCTCGATCTGGTCGATGTCGCGCTCGAGCCCGGCCACGACCGGCGCATACCCGTCCACCACCACGTCGAGGATGGCCCACAGCGCCGCCGAGCTGCCCGCCGCCAGCAGCTCGGGCCGCTGCTCGAACCGCTGCCGGGCCCCGCGCAGCTCGCTCGCCGCGCCCTGCCGCACGGTGATCACGAAGGACGGCGCGAGGAACACGCTGATCTCGCCGAAGTCGACCTCCTCGGCGTCGTCGTCATAGCGCGCCGTGCGCAAGATGATCAGCCGCACGTCCTGGTCGTACATCTCGATCTTGGGCCGCATATGGAAGGTCTGCGCGTCCTCGACGGCCAGCTCGTGCAGGCCGAAGGTGTCACGGACCTGGGCCAGCTCCTCTTCGCCGGGCTCGAACAGGCCGAGCCAGACGAAACCGCCCTGCCCGCACCGGGACGCCGCCTCCTGCAGCGGCACGGGGCCCTCGTCGCGCCGCCGGCCGTCCTGGTAGTGAGCGCAGTCAACGATCATGGGTCCTCCTTGTCAGCAGCCGCGCAGCCGTTCGTCAGCAGTCGCGCAGCCGTCAGCTACCAAGCATCGCGGTATCCCCCCGGGAGGCAAGACCTGGTCCCCCGGGGACGGGTAGCCTGGCGCCGTGACGGCCGCGATGTCGTAGCCGCCGAGCGAGCCGGAGAAAGCGACCGCGATGCCGCCAAAGCCCCTGCAGCCAGGCGATCCCGAGCGCCTGGGGCGCTTCGAGCTGCTCGGGCGGCTGGGCGAGGGCGGCCAGGGCATCGTCTACCTCGGCCGCGGGCCTCACCCGGGGGAAGACCGGGTGGCCGTCAAGGTGCTGCGGTCGACCGCCGACGCCGACGTCCTGGAACGGCTGGCCCGCGAGCTCGACGCGATCCACCAGGTGCAGCCGTTCGTCACGGCCGGGGTCATCGAGGCGTCGGCCGAAGGCGAGCGGCGCTACGTCGTCAGCGAGTTCATCGACGGCCCGTCGCTGCAGGAACGGGTGGACGAGCGGGGGCCGCTGCCCGAGGGAGAACTGCAGCGCCTCGCGGTCGGCACGGCCACCGCGCTGACCGCCATCCACGGCGCGGGGGTCGTGCACCGGGACTTCAAGCCGGCCAACGTCCTGCTGGGCCCGGACGGCCCGCGGGTGGTGGACTTCGGCATCGCCCGGCTGACCGACGCGCCGACGATCACCAGCGGGCTCATCGGCACGCCGTCCTACGTGGCGCCGGAGCAGCTGGGCGGCGCCCGGCCGACCAGCGCGGTGGACATCTTCGCCTGGGCGGTGACCCTGATCTACGCGGCCACCGGCCGGCTGGCGTTCGGCGCCGACAGCGTCTCCGCGGTCATGCACCGCATCCTGTACGAGGAGCCGGACGTGAACGGCCTGCCGCCGTCGCTGCGGGCCATCGCCCGGGAGTGCCTGGAGAAGGATCCGGCCCGGCGGCCGAGCGCCCGCGACCTGCTGCTCCGCCTCGTCGATCCCACGGCGCAGCGCGCCGCGGTCGCCGCTCCCGGGCCGCCCGCCGCGGCCGGGCCGGCCACCTGGGGTCCGGGTTACGGGCCGCCGGGGGCGGCCGACTCGCCGCCGCCCGGCTGGGCGGCGGCCACCGGCCCGGTGTACCCGGCCGGCGGTCCTACTGCCCCCGGCGGCTACCCGAGCCAGCCCTACGGGCCGGGAAATCCGGGCCAGCCCTACGGGCCGGCTAGCCCGGGCCCCCGGTTCAGGCGGGGCCTGCTCCTGGCCGCCTGCGGGGTCGCGGTCGTCGCCATTGCGCTCGGCGCGCTGCTGCTCACCCGGGGACCGGCGTCCGGGCCGCCGGCCACCTCGGCTAGCGACCCGGCCAGCCACCCGGCGAGCCCGGCCGTCACTCAGTCCAGCCAGCCGGCCAGCCCGACGGCGACGCAGCCGACGCCGCCGGCCGGGCCGACGATCCCGGCTTCGTTCGCGGGCACCTGGAGCGGCACGGCCACCCAGGCCATGGTCGGTGATTCGAGCTTCGGCCTGAAGAACAAGATCTCGTTCACGTTCGCGGCCGGCTCGCGCACCGCCCACGAGACCGATCAGGACTGCGTGAACACCCTCACGCTGACCCGGGCGACGGCCACGGTGATGGTCTTCAGCGAGCCGGGGACCGCGGCCTGCGTCGCGGGCACGGTGACGTTCACCCGGCACGGCACCGGGCTGGCCTACCGGTGGACCGACAACGTCGAGCAGAACACCGCGGTCCTGCGCAAGTCCTGACCGCGGTCAGCCGCGCCAGCGGAACCAGGCCACGGCGAGTGCGTAGGCCAGGCCGCCGATGGCGAGGAGCCAGTCGTACGGGCTCCCGCTCTGCCCCCGGGCCGTTGCCACCAGCCAGGCCACGATCAGGGCGACGATCAGGGCCAGCCCGGCGGCCGCGGTGGCACTCAGGTCGATCTGCGCGAAGCGCTCGTCCCGGCCGTCGCCGCGCAGCCCGCGGACGGTCTCGCTCCGCCCGGCGGCCAGGACGACCAGGCCGAACACCGCCAGCACGCCGAACGAGATGGCGCCTTCGCCCGGGTGGCCGCCCAGCCAGCTGACCGCCAGCATGACGAGGCCGAGCCCGGCCGAGAGCGACGGCAGGAACCACTTAGAGCGAGTAAAGGTCTGGCTACGATCCTTGTTCATCGAACATCTCCTCGACCGTGACGCCAAAGAAGCGGGCGAGTGCGAGCGCGAGCGGGAGCGAAGGGGTATAGCGCTCGTTCTCGATCGAGTTGATGGTCTGGCGAGACACGCCCATTGCCTCCGCCAGCTGCCCCTGGGCCAGGTCCTTCTGGACCCGCAGCATGCGCACCTTGTTCTTCATCGCCTGCGAACAGGCCTCCTACCTGTAAAGCGTGCTTGATATGGACAAGCTAGCTTTACACTTGACCCCTGTCAAGCTTACTTGTCACTATGGGTCCATGAGCCTGCGGTTCGCCCTGGTGACCGACACGCACGTGGGCTTGGCGCCGTCCGGCCCGGCGCAGCGGCTGAGCCGGGTGTACGCGGCCATCGTCCGGCTCGCGCCCGACTTCGTGCTGCACGGCGGCGACATCACCGACACCGGCTTGCCGGGAGAGTACGACCGCTACCAGGCGGCCGTCCCGGCCGCGCTGCACGGGCGGATCAGGCACGTACCGGGCAACCACGACGTGCGCTGGGATCCCACGGCCGGGGAGCGCTACCGGGCGCACTTCGGCACCGCGCCGTACTCGTTCGACGCGGGCGGGGTCCACTTCACCGCGTTCGACCCGACGCAGCCGCTACTCGAGCCGGGCCACTGCGGGACGGCGGCCCTGGACTGGCTCGCCCGCGATCTCGGCGGCCGGGCGCCGGGCACGCCGGCGCTGCTGTTCCAGCACTTCCCGGTCGGCGGCAGGCACGACTTCGTGGACGACCAGGACGCGCTGCTCGAGCGGCTGGCCCGCCATGACGTCCGGGGCCTGATCGCCGGCCACGTCCACCGCGAGACCGTCGCGCAGCTGGACGGGCTGACCCAGGTGACGCTGCGGGCGGTCAAGGACGAGGCCGTCTTCTACTGGGCAGAGCTAGCCGGCGGTCCGGCGCTGGCGGTCAGCCGGGTAACCGTGGCCGCAGACGGAACGCAGGTCACCGTGCCCGTCGTCACCGTGCCGCTATCCGGCCGTCGGCCGTTCCGGGCCCGCGTCCGGATGCCGCGCCTGATCCCGCCCGCGTACACCCGGCTCCCCCGCCCGCAGTGGCGGCTGCGGCTGACTCCGGCCGCCGCCCGGCTCCCCCGCCCGCAGTGGCGGCTGCGGCTGGACGGATCGGTGCAGGGCGGGATCGCCGTGGCCGGCCCGGCCGTGGTGGCCGCGTCGACCGGCGGGGACGTCGCCGCGTTGGGCGCCGAGACCGGGCCTGAAGACCGGCCGGCGGACTGGCTGTGGCGCACTCGGCTCGGGCCGGTGTACCGGCGGCCGGGGGTCGACCGGGCCGCCCGCACGCTCTTCGTCCCGTCCGCCGACCGGCACCTGTACGCCCTGGACGCCGCCACCGGCCAGGTCCGGTGGCGGTTCGCCGCGGATGCCCCGGTGCTCAGCGAGCCGCTGGCGGTGACGGCCGGACCGGACGGCTACGTGGTGTTCACCGCCGGGGATCAGCTGCTCGCGGTCGAGGCGGCCGCCGGCCAGCTCGCCTGGTCGGTGGCCGGCCGCGGGTTCTCGGCCGGGCGGGCCGCGTGCGACGGCGAGCGGGTCTACACGGCCGCCGCGGACGGGTACGCCCGGGCGCACGACCTGCGGACCGGGCGGGAAGCCTGGTCGTACCCGATGGTCGCGGGCGACCCGCACCGGGTCACCCTCTACAGCGGCTGGGACGACGTGGTGCTGCTCGGCGCCGGAACGGTCCTGGTGGCGACCGTCTCCGGCGCGCAGGCCCTCGACGCGGTCACCGGCGCCCCGCGCTGGACGTTTCCCGGCAGCACCATGTACCCGCCCGCCGTGCTCCTCGGCGACGGCACCATGCTGCTCACGACCGAATGGGGCGTCGTTTCCCGGGTGGACCTGGCCGGCGGCCAGGCGATGTGGCAGGCCAGCCTGGGCACCCGGGTGCAGAACGCGGGCCTGGCCGTGGCCGGGGACAGCGCCTGGGTCGTGTGCGAATCCGGCGGGCTGGTCCGGGTGCGGCTCGCCGATGGCGCGATAGCGGGCTCGGTCCGGTTCACGGCGGCGCACAGCTACTGCGCTCCCGCCGTGGCCGGCGACGTCCTGGTCACCGGCGACCAGGACGGTCTCGTCCACGGCATCAGGCTGGTCAGCTGACCGCGACGACCATCTTCCCGGCCGCGGTCCCGGCCTCCATGACACGGTGCGCCTCGACGAGCTGGCCGAAGCCGAAGACCCTGACCGGGCTAGCCGAGGCCGGCGAAGGCGCTGTCCACGATCGCCCGCAGCACCTCCTCACCGGGATCGGCCTTACCCACCACCATCAGGCCCTGGCTGGTGGCGACCAGCCCCTTGGCGCGGGCAGCGGGGTCGGTCCCGGCCGGGACCTCGCCCCGCCGGACGGCGATCCGCAGCGCGGCGGTGAAGCACCGCTCCAGCCGGGCCAGGTGCCCGCGCACCACGGCGGCCACCTCGGGATCGGCGGCAGCGCTCTCGATGGCGCTGTTGACCAGCAGGCACCCCTGCCGCCCCTCGGGACTGAGCAGGTCCTGGACCAGCCCGTCGAAGTAGGCCCGGACCTGCGCGACCGACGCTCCGGGATCGGCCAGTTCGCCGAGTTTGACCGGCACGACCAGCCGGGAATAGCGGTCCAGCGAGCCCATGAACAGGGCGCGCTTGCCGCCGGGGAAGGCGGCGTACAGGCTGCCCGGCTTGACCCCGGTCGCGCGGACCAGATCATCCACCGAGGTCGCCCGGTACCCGCGCTCCCAGAACTGCCGCATGATCGAGTCGAGGACCTCCTCGGGTTCGAACTCGCGCGGGCGGGGCACGGGACCGACGATACGCGAACGACCGTTCAAGAACAAACCCCGGCCCGCCCGGGCACCCCTGGCGAGGACGGGACCGCAGCCGGGCGGATCCGCCGGATCCAATATCCCGAACGGGCAGACGCATTTGCGACACCAGCCCTTACACGTGTTATTCGCAATTACCTGAGGTAGCTTTTTTGTAAACCTGTCACGGCTCCCACCATGGCATATGCCGTCACGAAAGCTAATAAATCAACCATTTTCAGGATCTGCCAAATGGCTTAACGGACATTACTGGCGGCCTGTGCGGCCAGCCGAATAATTGGCGGCCGAATGGTTATACTCCGGGAGGTCGGAACGATGGGGGCATCGCGTATTGCCGACGGGGAGAGCGTAAGCACGATGGAGCGGGCCTGGCATGGCTCCATCGGATCGTGGCGAGGAAGGCCGGACCGATGAAACTGACCATGGCCAGCCAGCAGGCGGCCGAGACGAGCCCGGGTGCGGGTGTGCCCGCCGCGCGCATCGTCAGCGGCGTGAAGGTCTACGGTGCGGGGGCGACGGCGGTCCGGGCCCTCGACGGGGTCTCGGCGGATTTCGGCGCCGGCCAGTTCACCGCGGTCATGGGGCCGTCCGGCTCCGGGAAGTCGACCACGCTGCACTGCCTGGCCGGCCTGGACCGGCTGACCTCGGGGCAGGTACTGCTCGGGGACGTCGACCTCGGCACGCTCGACGACAAGGGCATGACGCTGATGCGCCGCGAGCGCATCGGCTTCGTGTTCCAGGCCTTCAACCTCATCCCGACCCTGACCGCGCGGGAGAACATCTTGCTGCCGCTGACCCTGGGCGGCAAGAAGCCCGTCCGGGGATGGCTGCGGGAACTGGCGCGCACGCTCGGCATCGCCGACCGCCTCGGGCACCGCCCCTCCGAGCTCTCCGGCGGGCAGCAGCAGCGGGTCGCCACGGCCCGGGCGCTGGTCACCCGGCCCGACCTGATCTTCGCGGACGAGCCCACCGGCAGCCTGGACTCCCGGTCGGCGACCGAGCTGCTGAACCAGATCCGCCGGGCGGTCGACGAATACCGGCAGACCGTGGTCATGGTCACCCACGACGCGCGCGCCGCCGCGTACGCCGACCGGGTGCTGTTCCTGGCCGACGGCCGCGTGGTCAGCGATATGCGCTCGCCCACCGCCGACCGGATCCTCGACACCATCCGCGAGCTCACCGAGCCCCGGGACCGCGAGGGCTTAACTCACCGCCTTGACCGTCCGGCGGCATCGTCCCAGGAGGCTGGCCATGTGGCGCGTCACGTTGGCGGGGGTAGTGGCGCACAGGCTGCGCTATACGCTGACAGCCCTCGCCGTGTTGCTGGGCGTGGCGTTCATCGCCGGCACGTTCGTTCTTAACGACACCATCAACGCCTCATTCAACGGCCTGTTCAACCAGATCTACTCCGGCACCAGCGCCGTGGTGCGGGCGGCCGAGCCGTTCAACCCGGGCACGAACTTCAACGCCCAGCGCCAGCGGATCCCGGCCAGCCTGGTCGGCCGGCTGGCCAAGGTGCCGGGCGTCAAGGCCGTCGCCGCCGACATCGAGGGCTACGCCCAGCTCGTCACCCGGCACGGCAAGCCGATCAAGGGCACCTCGAGCGGGGCGCCCACCCTCGGGGTGGCCTGGACCGGCGCGACGTCCCTCAACCCGCTGCGGCTGCTGCCCGGCGGGCAGCCCCCGCGGACCGGCTCCCAGGTGGTGATCGACAGGCACTCGGCCACCGTGGGGCATTTCCGGGTCGGTGACAAGGTGACCGTCCTGTCCCAGCAGCACCCGGCGACGTACACCATCACCGGCATCGTCACCTGGGGGCGGTCCGACAGCGTGCTCGGCGCCACCGTCACCGCGTTCACGCCCGCCCGCGCGGCCCGGGTCCTCGGCCAGCCGGGCAAGGTCAGCCAGATCGACATCCAGGCGGCGCCGCGGGTCCCCCAGCCGCTGCTGATGAGCCGGCTGCGGGCGGCCGTCCGCGGCATGCCGGACGTCCAGGTGGTCAGCGGCCAGGCCGTCGTCGCGGAAGGCCAGCAGAGCATCCACCAGGCGCTGAGCTTCATCGGCGTGTTCCTGCTGGTGTTCGCCTTCGTCGCGCTGTTCACCGGGTCCTTCGTCATCTTCAACACCTTCTCGATCATCGTCGCCCAGCGGCTCCGCGAGCTGGCCTTGCTCCGTGCCGTCGGCGGCAGCCGCCGCCAGGTGATGACCTCGGTCCTCGGCGAGTCCCTGATCATCGGGATCGTGGCCTCGGCGGCCGGCCTCGGGGCGGGGATCGTGCTGGCCGTGCTGCTGAAGGCGGGGCTGGCCGCGATCGGCTTCGACCTGCCGTCCACCGGCCTGGTGGTGAACCCGCGGACGATGCTCATCAGCCCGGCGGCCGGGGTCCTCATCACGATCGCGGCCGCTTTCGCCCCCGCGCGGCGCGCCGCCCGGATCCCGCCGGTGGCCGCCATGCAGGACGTGGCCGCCGAACCGCGGCGGCCGTCGGTCCTGCGGGCCATCCGCGGCGCCGTCATGGTCGCCGCGGGCGCGGCGGCGCTCGGCGCCGGCCTGTCCGGCGCGGCCGGGAACGGGAACCGGGTCACGCTGACCGGCGCGGGAGCGGTGGCGGTGTTCATCGGCGTGGCCGTCCTCGGGCCGTTCGTCGCGCGCCCGGTCAGCCGCCTGCTCGGCGCCCCGCTGGCGGCCCGCGGCACGACCGGCCAGCTGGGCCAGCAGAACGCCATGCGCAACCCGTCCCGGACGGCGGTGACCGCGGCGGCCCTGATGGTGGGCGTGACCCTGGTCTCGCTCACGGCCATCGTCGCCTCGTCCGTCAAGGCCTCGGTCGGCTCGATTATCGACTCGGCGATCCGGGCCGACTACGTCATCACCAGCGGTTCGGCGCTCGGCGGCTCGGGCGGGTTCAGCCCGCGGCTGGAACGCTCGCTGGCCGCGCTCCCCCAGGTGCGCGCCACGGCCGGGATCCGCTCCGGGGTCGTGAAGATAGCCGGGCGGGTGACCTCGGTGACCGCCACCGACCCGGCCCAGGCCGCCCCGCTGTTCAACCTGGGCGTCACCGGGGGCAGCCTGGGCAGCATGACCGCGCGCGGCATCGCGGTCTCGGCGCAGGCCGCGGCCGGCAGCCACCTCGCCCTCGGCAGCCCGGTCCGGGTCACGTTCGCCAGCGACGCCAGCAGGACCTACACCGTGCAGGTTATCTACAGCGTGCGCGACGTGACCGGCGACTACATCCTGCCGCTGGCCGCGGCCAAGAAGTACTTCCCGCAGGCCCTCGACGTCGACGTCTTCGTCAAGCTCGCTTCCGGGGTGAGCGGGCAGGCGGGCCGCCATGCCATCGGCAAGGTCCTGTCCTCCTACCCGAGCGCCACGCTGCAGGACCAGGTCCAGTACAAGGCGCAGCAGTCACAGCAGGTCAACCAGCTGCTCAACCTGATCTACGGGCTGCTCGCCCTGGCCGTGATCATCGCGTTCATCGGCATCGCCAACACGCTGGCCCTGTCCGTGCACGAGCGGACCCGTGAACTCGGGCTGCTGCGGGCGGTAGGCACCACCCGGGGCCAGCTGCGCTCGATCGTGCGGGCCGAGGCGCTGATCATCTCGCTGTTCGGCGCCCTGGAGGGGCTGCTGCTCGGGATGATCTTCGGCTGGGCGATCGTCGCCGTGCTGCGGTCCAAGGGCGTCACCACCCTGGTCTTCCCGGCCGGGCAGCTGGCCGCCATGGCCGCGCTGGCCGGGCTGGCCGGCATCGTGGCCGCGATCGCGCCCAGCCGCCGGGCCGCCCGCCTCGACATCCTCCGCGCCGTCACTACCGAGTAACTCCTGAGCAGTGGCCTACTGGTGACTCAGATCCGGTGGCATAGGGCGATGCTGAGGTGACTCAGGACTTCCGGGGTGTTGCAGCCGACTGACTCCCGCTCGAACGGGGCCTGGGCGTCTCGGCTGTCGCGAAGCTGGGTGCGGACCGTGGTCCACAGTGCCGCAATCGGTGAGCTGTCGTCTGCATACGCGTTGTGTCCTTCAGATGGTAATAAATTCCTTCCTCTTCAGTGTTCGTCACCCTCCTGGTCGCGGTGCTGGCGGGTGCGGTTGCCGGGCAGCGGCCCGGCCAGGGTGACCTGGTGCTCGCGGCCGGCTCGTTCCATGTGGACCAGGGAGGTGCAGCCGCCGTCGGTGAGGTGCTCGGCGGGGAGCAGACCCCGGCGGTCCAGCCGGGCGTGGATGCCGGCTACGGCTGTGCTGCCGGCGCTGGTGGCGGGCATGGTCGCGACGTCGGTGATGACGTTGGGCCCGTCATCGCGCAGGTCTCGGTGACGTGGGCGAGATAGCCGGTCCAGCGGGTGACCTCACCGGTCCCTGGCTTGCTCCGCTGCGCCGGGGACCGCCATGTCAGCGCGCTCGGGCCAGTGCCCAGCCAGTGCCGTGGCGATTTGCCGCAGGTTAAGGGGCGGGCGTGCTGTGCCTGCCTGACACTCTCAGGCCCTTGTTGTCGAGACTGTTAGCCGAGTCCGAGTTCAGCGAGTCTCGCTGACCAGTCATAAACGAGTAGTAACATGGTTACACTATGAACGGTTCTGTCTTTGGCGGCCATCCATCGCTCATTGAATATGACTTGGTTGTCGCACAGCTGGCAACGAGAGCGGAAGATCTCACGGATCTCTATGGGACATTTGTTGAGACAATCTATCCTGAAAAAATGCAGGCGCGTGCGAATCAGATAATCAATGGCCGCAGAGGGGCAGGAAAGACTCACCTGCTCCGACGCGTTGAAGGTCGCCTTCGCGCATCTTTTCCCGAGACTAAGATTTTGCCAGTCTACGTTAACGGAAGTGATCTTAGCCAAGAAATTAACGTCGGATCATCGGACCCCGCCGCCGTAGCACTGGCAATTTATGTTCAGATTATTCAGCACGTCGCGGCTGCGATTCGCACTTTCGTGGCTGACCTTAACAGAGCTAATTTTTGGGACAGATTTCTTGCCGGAGGAAAGAGCCAGCATGAACGCTCGGCGAATGCAATTGCTGCCGCGTTGGGTGATATATTGGTTAGTGGGCAAGTTCGGCGCTTGCCTGTAGGTGAGATCTCTGATGAGTCAACAACATCTTTGGAGACTTCAGTTAAGTCATCGGCTGAAGCTTCAGTAAAGCTTGACCCTCGAACCCTCGGTTGGGCTGTCAAGGCCGGGACAGCCGCAGAGAAGAACGCAAAGTCTACTTTGGTCATTACCAAAAGGGTGAGCGGCGAAGTCGTTTTGCCTTTTTCTCAGGTATCATCCGAACTCGGCCGCCTTCTGCATTTGCTTGATGACGCAGCTATCCACATCCTGTTCGATGAATGGTCGGACATTGATAAAGACCCGAACGTGCAACCGTATCTCGCTGAGATGCTGCGTAAAACCGTCAAGTCCGTTCCAGGAATGTATCTAAAGCTGGCTTGCATTCCAGGCAGGACGTTTCTCGCGACTCCGATAACCGAAAATGCCAGAAATCCAATTGGACTAGAAGAGGGCGATGATATTCATGCAGACATAGATCTTGATTCCATTATATTTTCAGGTGAGTCGATAGGCGAGCTCGTACCTTTTTTTGTAACCATGATTAAGAAGCACGTGGGAGAGAAGATTCCATGGGTGCGAGCGGCAGCAGCAGAAAGCTTTGACTCGTTCCTCGCAAGATTTGTTTTACAGGACAAAAACCGTTTCTAGAGCTTTGCCACGCCTCAGGCGGAGTACCTCGCGATTTCATGAATATATCGAACTGCTACCACGCTGGTTTCTAACGCAGCCAAGTCGGGCCAACCTCGCCGCCCAATTGACGTAGCAACGATACGAATAGCTGCGGGAACTATATATCAGAGCAAGAGAGCAAGCTTCAGCGGGATATCTACGTCTAAGCAACTCCAATTGCTCGAAAGGATATATCAGGAGATATATGTTAAAAAGAATAGCTTCTACTTCTTGCTTTCTGAAGAGGTTGCAGAAGACGGGACTATTCAAACACTATATACTGAACGCCTGATTCACAGGGTTCCTCTAAACTTTTTTTATGATCCAACTAATGAGCAGAGATATCAGTACTTCCAACTTGACTATGGTACAGCAATAGACCGCCTGATGTCTAATGCCGCTAACGACGCATACGCAAGTTATGAAACCAGCAATTGGGTCAAGCTAGAGGCAGACGAAAGTAAATTCCTCGCGTCCGCGTTGGACGATGAAGTCACTCGTCAAAAGGCTGCTTTGGAAGCTGCTATCACGGCGCTTTTCGATGCGGCGCCCAGTAGATTTGACATTAACAGGCGCGAATTGATATTTGAGCCAGAGAATAGGGTCGTTGCCGAATCTCGCGCAAGTAGGACGCATAGACGTGGCAGGCATAGGCAACGTTGACTCGGGCAAGTCCAACAAATTGTCCAAGAGTTCGTTTCCCGCTAGGTCGAGACCGAGACATCAGAAGCAGCCTTACGTATCGCCCGCAAAGTGCAAGGGCGCTGCAGGGTATAAAGCCGGACACTGATTAAATCCTGGGGGTTCGGCATAATGCCGCTGCCGACCCGGTAGCGGCTGGTATACCCCAGCGATCCGCGCTGTTATGCCCGGGAGTCCTTGACCTGGGTGGTGAACCGGCGCCAGGCGGCCGGGTTGAACCTGAGTACCGGCCCGGACCGGTTCTGGGTGTCGCGGATGAGGATCTTGCTGTCGTGGCCTGCGGCTTCGATGCAGCCGCCGCCGTTGGAGCCGCTGTGGCTGCTCTTGCGCCAGCCGGCTAGCTGTTCCATCTGTCACCAGCCTTCGCGAGGATGTCGAGCGTCTGGTAGCGGGGAAGCGCCTCGGCCCGCAGGTGATCGAACATCGACGCTGCCCTGGTGATCAGTCTAGGGTCCCGGACGACCATGCCCTGGACGCCGGTTTCCAGGTAGATGACGGTGCCGGTGCTGTCGGTGCCGATGGCGAACGCGCCGGACAGCCCGCCGTATGCGCCGGCCCCCGCGGCGACGACCTGGATGGTCACCTGGGACCGGGCGGCCATCTCGGCCAGGTGCTCGATCTGCTTGCGCATGACCGCGGCGTCTCCGACCTGGTAGGCCAGGACCGGCTCGCCGAGCAGGATCCATACCTCGGGCGGAGACTCCCGGTCGAAGATGGCCTGCCGGTCCAGCCGGGCGGTGACCCGCTCGTCCAGGTCGCCGCCGTCATCGGGTCCCCACCCCAGGACCGCGCGGGCGTAGTCCCCGGTCTGGAGCAGGCCCGGGATCAGCAGCGGTTCCCACCAGCGGATCATGGTGGCGCGCCGCTCGGTCTCGACCCAGTCGCGGAACCAGGGCGGATGCGGCCCGGCCCACCCCAGCGAGTCGCGGCAGAACCGGCCGAACCACCCGCCCATCTGCGGAAACGCCTCATCGCAGGCCGCCGCGAACCGGTCACCGGGACTGAGTGTCCCGGCTTCGATCCGGGACACCGTCGAGGCGTCGCACGGGACCCTCGCGGCCAGGTCCGCCAGGGTCATTCCCGCCGCGATCCGGGCGCGGCGGACCTCGGCACCGAAGAAGTGCGCCGGTGATGCTGTTGGGTCCAGCTCCCTGGTCGCGGGCATGAGCGCGCTCCCGTCCTTGCGGCGTTTTCCGGCCGGCACGCGGTCTTGCCGGCTCCCGGCCGGGTGTTTCGGGTACCGGCCCGGCCGCCTCCCACGGTAGTACCGGCCTGGCACGTTGGGTAGCAGACCCGCTGCTAACCGCCATAAAAGGACCGTTTGCCGATGACCGCCGAACCCGCCAGCATCCCCCAGCCCGGCCACCCGCTGTACGCCCTGACCACCTACGAGCTGCGCGCCTACCGCGGCGACCTCGAACACGCCCTCACCATCCCGCCCGGCCACGCCGAGCGGCGCAAGCTGCTCCAGGACAAGCTCGCCGAGGTCCTGGCCGAGCAGGAATCCCGGGCCAGGATCGCCGGCCGCCGCGCATGACTTCGCCCCGCCCCCTCCCGGGCCCCGGCGACACGACGTCACTCACGCGCCTCCTGCACGAGAAGGCCGGCTGGTCCGTCTTCTGGGACAAGCGCTACCGCTTGTGGCGTGCCGCCGAAGACGACCCCCACTCAGCCCTGTACATCGAGAGCAGCGACATGGACGCCGTGATCGCCTACATCGCTTCCCCATCCCTGAGCACCTCATCAGCCCGTTCCCGCCGTAAGCGGTTCCGTCCCCCTCCAAACTGCCCGCCACGGACCAGGCACACGCCCTGATCTACCCAACGAGTCCGGCACACGCCCCGCAGACTCGTTCCCATCAGGCCGCGCGAATACCCGGGCTTTGCACGGAATGTAGTTATGATGTCGCGCTTATGGTCGGCCCACGCTCTCGACCTGGCGCCTGCGAGCCGGAAAAATCGTCACATCCCGTGCGCTTCATGATCGTTCTTCGCCGAAGAACCTGGGCATACCCGCCCGCGGTACGACTACCCTAAGTAATCAACTTCCACACCTGAGCGAATACCCCTGGTTGGGCTGGGACTGGGAGGCAGTTGTGGTGAGTGCGCTAAGGCCGCCGGGACGGGGGGCGGGCGGAGGAAGGCGCTGGCCGGGGCTGCGGGGCGGAGATGGCTGGAGGGACTTGGTGGTCGGAGGCGCTGAGGGAGCGCGCGGGAGGGCGGGCCAGGGCGGGGACGGAACGCGTTGTAGCGGCGGTTGATGGAGACGAGGTCGGCGGTCAGGGCCTCAATCTGGGCGCAGTTGCGGAGCCGCCCGGCGTAGATGCCGCGGACGCCGGGGATCCGGCCCGCCAGGGCCTGCACCAGGTCGGTCGCCTCCCGGTCGTCGCCGAGCACCAGGACGTCCAGGTCCATGGTGTCGACTTCGGGGTCGAGCAGCAGGATGGCGGATACGTGATGGAACGCCGCCACCACCCGGCTGTCCGGCAGCAGGGCGGCGGCCTGCTGGGCCGCGCAATCCGCCCGCACCCGCCCGCGCACTCAGCACTGAGCTAGCCTCCAGCAGGTTCGCCCGCCTCGACCAGCAGATCAGCCAGGTTCTCAAGCCCCGCTGCGGCGAGCGAACTCGACGGTCACCCAGGCCCGTCACCAACCATACGGACGCCAAGCTCGGGACGAACACCACGGATCTGATGGGCGTAGTCACCGTCATCGGTGAGCACCGTGAAGCCATCGCCGAGGGCGGTGGCGGCAACCAGCAGGTCAATTGGGTGGACCCCAGCCGCCTGACCGCAGTCGATCAGGTCCGACTGGATCTCCCGCGCTGTGACACCAGCCCGGTGGTGCAGTTCCACCCGGACGTAAGTCTCGGTGAACTCATGCAGGTGCACCGCATGCTGGTCCTTCGACGCGCGGCGGCAGATCTCCATCTCCGTCGGCGGACAGATCCACACCAAGCCGCGCTCCAGATGATCACGCCACGCACCAGCCAGTACTGCACCGCGGTCAATGCGCCAGTAGGCGCTGGCGTCAATCAGGTACTCGCCACTGGTCACCGCTCGGCGGCCCGGTCGGCGGCCTCTCGCTCGGCAATCTCGGCCCGCTTACGAGCAACGTTGGCCGCCCGCGCGGCGGCATTGGCCACCAGTTGCCGCAGCGTCTCCTCGCGGCTGCTCGTGCCCAGCAGACTGGCAGCGGCGGTCAGCTCATCCTCATCCACTTCCACTGTGACGGTCGTGGTCATCAGAAACCTTCCTGTCGCTACCCCTACTTCAAAGATTACCTGCGACTGCCACGACGGGCCATGACCGCGCGCCGCATGTGAGGAGGCGGGGACGGAACTCGTTCGGGGAAAGGTCTTTAGGGTTTTAGATGTCGGTGATGCGCAGGCCGGCGTGGGCTTTGTAGCGGCGGTTGATCGAGACGAGGTTGGCGGTCAGGGCCTCGATCTGGCCGCAGTTGCGCAGCCGCCCGGCGTAGATGCCGCGGACCCCGGGGATCCGGCCCGCCAGGGCCTGCACCAGGTCGGTCGCGTCCCGGTCGTCGCCGAGCACCAGGACGTCCAGGTCCATGGTGTCGACTTCGGGGTCGAGCAGCAGGACGGCGGACACGTGGTGGAACGCCGCCACCACCCGGCTATCGGGCAGCAGGGCGGCGGCCTGCTGCGCCGCGCTGCCCTCGGCGACTGGCAGCGCGTAGGCGCCCTGCTTGTCGAAGCCCATCGGGTTCACGCAGTCCACCACGATCTTGCCGGCCAGCTCGCCCGCCAGGGCGGACAGCAGCTCGCCGTGGCCTTCCCAGGGCACGGCCGCGATCACGACGCCCGCCTCGCGGGCGGCGTCGGCGTTCGCCAGGCCCCGGATGCCGTGGCCGAGTTCCTCCGCGGCGGACTGCGCCCGCTCGGTGCTGCGGGAGCCGATGATGACTTGGTGCCCGGCCAGCGCGAACCGGCGGGCCAGGCCGCGTCCCTGGTCCCCGGTGCCGCCGAGAATGGCGATGACGAGTCCGTCGACGGACGGCGTTTCGCGCTCAGTCATGGTGTGCATCCTCTCAGATGCCCCGGCCGGGCCGGCATCGGGGCGGAATCGGGGTGGCCGGTACCTGCGGGTTCGTAAAGATCGCAACTGTCCGTACGGATATGGCTGCGCGGAGGGGTTGACCGGATGCACCATAGATGTGTGGACGCGAATCAGGTGACCACCCTCCGCGCGCTGCTGGCCCCGACCGGCTGGCTCGAGCGGACCCGGGTGTTTGCGCAGGGGCTGCGCAAGGCCACCCGTTCACCGGGCGGGCTGCTGCTGGTCGGTACCCCCGACGAGGAGCCCTGGCACCTCACCGCCCACCTGGACGAGGAAAGCCGGCTGTGCGCGATCCCCGAGCTCATGCCCACCCTGGTCCGCTGGAAGGTGCCCGAGGGCGCGCCTGAGCACCTGCGGGTCGGCCTGGAGCGGCTGGAAGCCGCCCGCCGGGGCGAGACCCTGTTCGTCGTGGCGCCGGACAGCGCGCCGGTCCCGCTGCTCGAGCGGGTCAACGACGCGCGGCACACCGGGGCCACGATCTTCGCGCTCGATTCTGGTGATCCGGAACTCGACGCCCTGGCCCACGAGTCGATGGCGATCCGGCCGGGCGTGGACGCGGTGTCGTTCGGCGGGGCACAGCACCTGATCAGCTCGTCGGTGGGCGAGATCGGCGCGGCCGAGCGCATCGAGCGGGGCGAGTTCGGCGTAGCCAGCTCCGATCCCCGCGTGCCGCAGCCGGGGATGGCGGACTACCAGCGATACCGCTCGGGCCCGCGCGGCCTGCGGGACCGGCTGGCCCGGCTGCTCGACGCGGTGAGCGGCCCGACCGGCTGAGGTCCGTTCGGCGCAGTTTCTGCGCAGCGGCTAGGCGTCCAGGGTCAGGACCATCGTGGGGCGCTCGATGATGTGATCGGGGCGCAGCGGCCGGACGGCCGTGCCGATCGCGAAGAACTCGGTGGTGTGCGAACCCCAGGTGTGGCTGTGCTGGCGGAGCTGGACGCCGACGATGCCCTCCGCGTGCAGTTCCTCGGCCTCGGCCTGCATCCGGCTCATCGCGAGCTCGCGCGCGTCGTAGAGCGCTTGCGTGAACTGCTCGATCTCCACGTTCTTGCCGATGTTGCCGATCTTGCTGCCGAACTTCTGGTGGGCCACGTGGTACACGCATGAGCCCATCACCATGCCGAGCGGCGCGTAGCCGGCCCGGATCAGGGTCCAGAAGTCCTGCCCGGACAGGTCCGAGGTGAACGGCTGGTTCTTGTTGTTGCGCCAGTTGTCCACGCCGCCGCCGCCCGCGCCCGGCTCCCCCTTGACCGCGGTGCCGACCGCGATGAACTCGGCGATGTCCGCGCCGAACTCCTTCATCTCCACGTCGAGCCGGACGCCGACGATGCCGTCCGCGCCGAGCGCGTCCGCCTCGGCCTCCATCCGGGTCATGGCCAGCTCGCGGGCGTGGTACATGGCCTGGGAGAGCACGTCGAGTTCCTGGTTGGCGCCCCAGCGGCCGATCTGCAGCCCGACGTGGTAGATCGAGCTGCCCAGGACCAGGCCCAGCGGCCGGAAGCCGACCTCGCGGACCAGCAGGAACTCGTTCACCGAGAGGTCGGAGGTGAAGATCGACCCGGGCTTGCCCGGCTGCAGCTCGGCCAGCCGCGCCATGGCGTCCTTGGGGACGCCCGCGTTATTGAGCTCGGTCGCGATGTTCGCCTGGTCGGTCATGATCTCTCCTGTGTCAGATCCGGATCCTGGCCGCCTGGCGGCGCTGGGGGTCGAGCGACATGATGGCGAGGGCCGGCCTGGCCTGCTCCTGCTCGCGCCGGGTGAACCGGACGATCGCGGTGCCGATGCTGGTGGCCTCCACGATATGGTCGCGGCGGCCCTCCTGCACCGGGCACTCGCGCTCGCGCACCCGCATGTCCATCTCCGCGATCACCACGCCCTCGCCGCCCAGCCGCGTCACGTCGCGGGCCAGTTGCAGGCGGGCGTCGTGCCGGGCGTCGGCGACGAGCTCGGTGAAGCCGGTGACCTCGGCGTTGCCCGCGCCCCAGCGGGTCTGGCCGACGGTCATCCAGTCGTCGTGCCGGGACCCGATCGAGATGCCCATCGCCAGCCCGGCGGGCACCCAGCCCTTCATGATCAGCTTGGCGAAGTCCTGCCCGGACAGGTCCGAGGTGAACGGCTGGTGGCGGTGGCCGCGGCGGCTCTTCCAGGTCGATACCGGCCCGACGCCGGGCGCGCGGATGGCCGTGCCGATCGCCTTGAACTCCAGGCCGCCCGCCGGGAACGGCCCGATGGTCAGCCGGACGCCGACCACGCCGTGCCCGCCGAGTGCCTCGCACTCGGCCGACATCCGGTCCAGGGCCTTGTGCCGCGCCTCGTACATCGCCTTCACCAGCGGGGCGTACGAGCCGTAGCCGCCGCGCGAGGAGACCTGGGTGGTGGTCCGGACCGGCGCGCCGTAGCCCCAGGAACCCCAGGCCCCCGGGCAGGCGTAGCCGCCGGTGAAGCCGATGTTGTAGACGCAGGCGCCCAGCACCTGGCCGGCCGGCTCGAAACCGACGCTGCGGATCGAGGCGAACTCGTCCGAGGTCAGCGCCGAGCCCCAGGTGCCACTGCGGCGGATCTCCGCCATCCGGGCTTCCGCCGAAGCCGGCAGCTCATTGCTCACGTCTGCAAGACTATCCGGCCCGCAGGTCTAGTCTTTCGCGTCCCATTCTTCGTTTCGGCGCTGCGCCGTCTCCAGCGCGCGGGCGGCCTCCTCCCGGGTCGCGAACGGCCCGAGCCGGTCCTTGCCGGGGGTAGGGCCGTCGTCGTCCTCCACCGTGCGGGACTTGAGGCTGTACCACCATCGCTTTCCCTGTTCATCGCTCATGGACATTAGACTCGCAAAGCATGGCGACAGTGCTTCATCCGGGCCGGCTTTCTCCCGCCCGTCAGGTCCCGGCGGAGATCACGCGGCCGGAATACGTGGGCAAGAAGCGTCCCAAGACGGGCGAACCGGACGTCAAGACGCCGGAGATCATCGCGCGGATGCGGGTGGCGAGCAAGCTCGCCGCCCAGGCGCTGGCGGCGGTCGGCGCCGCGGTGGCCCCGGGCGTCACGACCGACTACCTGGACCAGGTCGGGCACGACTTCCTCGTCCGGGGCGGCGCGTACCCGAGCACGCTCGGCTACCGCGGCTACCCGAAGTCGCTGTGCACCTCGCTGAACGAGGTGATCTGCCACGGGATCCCCGATGACACGCTGGTCAACGACGGCGACATCGTCAACATCGACATCACGGCCTTCATCGGCGGCGTGCACGGGGACACCAACGCCACCTTCGGCGCCGGGAACGTGGACGAGGAGTCGCGGCTGCTGGTGGAGCGCACCCACGAGGCGATGATGCGCGGCATCCGCGCGGTGGCGCCGGGCCGCCCGCTGAACGCCGTCGGCCGGGTGATCGAGTCGTACGCGCGGCGGTTCGGCTACGGGGTGGTGCGGGACTTCACCGGGCACGGGATCGGCCGCACGTTCCACTCCGGGCTGATCGTGCCGCACTACGACGACCCGCACACCGACGTGATCATGGAACCGGGGATGACGTTCACCATCGAGCCGATGCTCACCCTGGGCACCATCGACTACGACATCTGGCCGGACGGCTGGACCGCGGTCACCAAGGACCGCAAGCGCACCGCCCAGTTCGAGCACACCATCCTCGTCACCGAGGACGGGTACGAGATCCTGACCCTGCCATAGGTGGCGGGCGTGTTCGCCTTCGACGTGGACAGCCGGGTGACGGCGACCGGGACTGAGGGCAGCTACACGGCTTCGCTGACCGGCCGGTGGAACCGGCACGGCGGGCCCGGCCAGCATCCGCACGTCGGTGATCAGGAGCGGGCGCACCACCGCGTTCGGCGAGTCGGTGCTGGCGCAGGAGGGCAAGGACGTGGTCCGGGCCACGGCGGCCTTTGCCCGGCTCGGCCGGCACGGGCCGGTCTTCACCGACGGCGCGCCGCCTGACCTGCCGCCGCCGGAAGACTGCCCGGGGGCGGCGGCCGGGCGCCAGGCCAGCCCCGCATCGCCCAGCCGCGTATCGCTGAGCGCATCGAGTTCCGGTCCGTTGCTGATGAGTGAGCGGTAGTGCTCATCTCGTCGGCACCCCGTCTCGGGGTTGTTCCCCAGCCTGGTGGCTGGGTCCCTTCCGCGCTTCATCGCCACCAGCCGGGCGGGGCCCGGTCTTACGTCCGGCTCGGCGCTTGACGGCGGCCCTGACTGGGCCGACGGCACTATCACCCGCACAGGACGGCTCGTAGCGCGCGAGGTTGATCGCAGCGTTATCGTCGCGCTGGTGCCTGGCCCCGCATCCATTGCAGGTCCAGTGCTCAGCCCAGCCGATGTCCTGCACGTGCCCGCAGGCATGGCAGGTCTTCGACGACGGGAACCACCGGTCCGCGGCGATCAGGCGGGAGCCGTACCAGCCGGTCTTGTAAGCCAGCTGGCGGCGGGCCTCGCCAAGCGCGGAATCGGACAGGCCGCGCCGCCGGGCCCGCGCCCCTGCCAGTCCCTTCTGCCGCAGCATCGCGGCCGCATCCAGGCCTTCGACAACGATCTCGCCGTGGGTCTTAGCGAGACCGGTGGTCAGGACATGGAGGTGGTGGCCGCGGATGCCGGCCACCCGGCGGTGCAGCCGGGTGATCTTCTGCTGTGTCTCGGTGTCGCGGACCGAGCCGCCCCCTCAGTAGGAAGCGGACCCAGGCGCCGCACCGACCGCAGCCTCGACCCGCATCACCAGGCGCCCACCAGCCACCTACCAGGCGAGCCGGGTGACCCGCCGGCCCATGTCAGCCTTCTGGCCGTACCAGGACACCCGTGCACGCAACCATACGACCAGGCTGCGGGTCCGGCGGGGACACCAGCACCGCGCGCTAGTGCACCCGGGACCGCCGGAACCCGCAGCGTTCCCACACGAAACCACACACGCCCACCTAGCCAGATTCACCCATCAGCAACTGGCCAGAACACACGCACGCTTACTGCTACTCACTACTCCGTGAGCAGTTCACAACCCTTCCGGGCCCGCCCCGCCGCCTGGTCCTTAACGCCGGGTCAGGCGTCGCGCTTGCGGAACAAGATCCCGCCCACGATCAGCAGGATCAGCGTGTAGACGGCGAACACGGTGAACTGGCCCCACGGGGAGAACAGGTGGTCGGGTCCCGGCCCGACCACGACTGAGATGGCGTCGCCGGTCGAGCTGGGCAGCCAGCGCGCGATGTCGTCGTACCAGTTGCTCGGCAGCAGGTGGGCCAGGATCGGGATCACGAACAGCAGCCCGATGATCGAGGTGATGGTGGCCGCGGTGTGCCGGAAGATGGCTCCGGCCGCGAACGCGAACAGGCCGCACAGGGTGACGTACAGGGCGCCGCCGATCACGGCGCGCAGCACGTTCGGCTGTGACAGCGTGGCGCTCTCGTGCGTGCTGGTCAGGATCGCCTGGCCGAGGAAGAACGCGACGAAGGCCGTCACCACAGTGACCACCAGGGCAACCGCGGCGAAGACCGCGGCCTTGGCGGCGTACACGGTGACCCGCCGCGGCATCGCGGTGAGCGAGGTCCTGATCATCCCGGTGGAGTACTCGGAGGTGAGCACGATCGCGCCGAACACCACGATGACCAGCTGGCCCAGGAAGAACAACCCGGCCACGCTGATCTGGGTGGCGTCGAAGGTGGCCCGGTCGGACGCCGAGGTGTGCGACCAGTTGGCCGCCACGCCCGCGGAGATGGCCGCGCCGATCCCGACGCTGATCACGACCAGCACCAGCAGCGTCCACCAGGTCGAGCGGACCGAACGGATCTTGGTGAATTCCGAGCGCAGTGTCCCGCCGAACCCGGCCCGGCCGGACGACCGGGGCAGGGCCGGGGCCTGCTTGGTGATGGTGGCCATGTCAGATCCGTCCTTCGCTCGGCCCGGTCTGGCCCGGCCCTGATTGGCTCAGCCCGGCGAACTGCTCGGGAAGGGGCGCCGGCGGGGGGCCGGTCCCCTGGCCCTCGCCCCGGTACTCCACGCTGTCCGCGGTCAGCTCCATGAAGGCCGCCTCGAGGGAGGCCCGCATCACGGTCAGCTCGTGCAGCCGCACGCCGTGCTCGAACGCGAGATCGCCGATCCGGGCGGCGACCAGCCCGGACACGATCAGCGCGCCGTCGGCGCCGGTGGCTACGGTGCCGCCCGCCGTGGTGACCGCCTTGGCCAGCTGGTCGGCCTGCGGCGTGGTCACCCGGACGGTCTGGCCCGAGCTGCGGGCGATGAACTCTTCCATGGTGCAGTCGGCGAGGAGCTGGCCGCGGCCGATCACGATCAGGTGCTCAGCGGTGTGCTCCATCTCCGACATCAGGTGGCTGGACACGAACACGGTGCGGCCCTCGGACGCGAGCGCCTTCATCAGGTTGCGGATCCACAGGATGCCCTCCGGGTCCAGCCCGTTGACCGGCTCGTCGAACATCAAGATCTTCGGGTCGCCGAGCAGCGTCCCGGCGATGCCGAGGCGCTGCCCCATGCCGAGCGAGAACCCCTTGGTCCGCTTGCGCGCGACCTCGGTCAGCCCGACCAGTTCCAGTACCTCGCCCACCCGGCGCTTGGGCAGGTTGTTCGTCTGGGCCAGGCAGAGCAGGTGGTTGTAGGCCGAACGGCCCGGGTGCAGCGCCTTGGCGTCCAGCAGCGCGCCCACCTCGCGCATCGGATTGGCCAGGCTGGCGTACTGCTTGCCGTCGATGGTGACACCGCCGGCGTCCGGGTAATCCAGGCCCAGCATGAGCCGCATGGTGGTCGTCTTGCCCGCCCCGTTCGGGCCGAGGAAACCGGTCACCTTGCCCGGCACCACGTTGAACGACAGGTTGTTGACGGCGATTTTCTCGCCGTACCGTTTGTTAAGCCCCCGTACCTCAATCATCGCCTGAGTCCCTTCTGACGGCACGTCTCGGAATATGCCGTCGCGACCCGATTAGCCTATTACCTCGACCTGGCAAGAAGCTGAATTGCGAGCTCGCGGCGCCCGGCGAACTCAGCTGCTGAGAATCTGCCCGCCGGTTTCCGGCCGGAGGTCGCCCGGACGTGCAGGCTGATCGAGTAGCCCGCGCCGTGGCCGCGCAGCCAGTGCCGCGGGCCGTGGACCCTGGCCGGCCCGGGTCGCAGCACGGTGCCGCCCTCCGTCGCCTCCCCCGCGATCAGGGTGGCGACGTCGCAGTCACACTCCCGGCCGGCGTCACCGGGCGGCATGACCACCAGCCAGGCGCCGTACCCCGGCTGGTCTTCCACCTCGATCTCGACCGAACGGGCGGGGTCGAAGCGCACCAGGCCCCACCAGCGCTCCGGTGCAGCGGAGAGTAGTCGCAGGTGACGGGCCAGGGTGCCGAGGGTCAGCGGCGGCGGCGGCCCGGCCGACTGCGCCAGTTGCGTCACCGGGAACGAGGCGGCGGCCAGCAAGGCGATCTCAGGGGCAACAGACATCTCTGCGTTCAACGCGTTCAACGGAAAGTCCTTCGCGGGCTCTTCGGCGCGCAGCACCCTCAGGGCGGCGCCGGTGGCGACAACGGTCAGCTGGGGTCGTTGTCAGCAACAACACGAAGGACGACAGAGCACGCGCGCGAGCATCGCGGTGACACCCGGGTGGGTCCCGTGGAAAACGCGGCGTGACATGCGCGATAGCTTACACGGCGGTGACCGTGCGTGGCGCCAGTCCGGGCTAGCGGTCGCGTCCGAGGCGCTTCACGGCGTCCCGGACGGCGTCCTCGCCGGCCTTCTGGCCGGCTTCGTCCTGGCTGGCTTCGTCAGCCGCCCAGACGGCGGCGCACAGCGCGCGCAGGCCGTCGATGCGCTGACCCTGGCCGGTCAGGTCCAGGCCGCCGCCGTCTGCCCGCGCCGTCCAGCCGCCGCAGGCGTAGCCGCCGTCGGACTCCTTGATTTCCGGATGCGGTTCGAGCAGGCCGGCCAGATCCTCGGCCAGGTAGGTCGGACGCTGTGACGGCGGCGCGAGCACTGCCTCGGCCGGGCCGGTCACCCCGGTGAGCACCAGCAGGCTGTCCGCACCGACCCGGTGGGCGCCCTCGATGTCGGTATCCAGCCGGTCGCCGACGACCAGCGGGTGCCTGGCCCCGGTGCGCAGCACCGATTCGCGGTGCAGCGGCGGCTCCGGCTTGCCCGCCACCAGCGGCCGTACCCCGGTCGCGGTCGCGACCACCTGGATGAGCGAGCCGTTGCCGGGCGCGATCCCGCTCCGGCCCGGGATCGTGAGGTCGCCGTTGGACGCGACGAACAGCGCGCCGGCCGCGACCGCCAGGCCGCCCTCGGCCAGCATCGAGTAGTCGACGCCGGGCGCGTAACCCTGGACGACCGCGCGCGGCTGGTCGGCGGCCGTGCTGACCGGGCGCAGGCCGCGTTCCCGCAGCGCCATCCGCAGGCCGCTGCCGCCGATGACCAGGACCGGCGCGCCCGCCGGGAGGCGCTCGGCCAGCAGCCGGGCCGCCGCCTGGGCGGAGGTCACCACGTCGTCCGCCGCGGCCGGGACGCCTAGGCTGGTCAGCAGGGCGGCGACGGCGGCCGGGGTGCGGAAGGCGTTGTTGGTCACGTAGGCCAGCCGCATGCCCGCCGCGTCGGCCTTGTGCAGCGCCTCGGCCGCTCCGGGGATGGCGGCGCCGCCGATGTAGACCACGCCGTCCAGGTCGAGCAGGGCGACGTCGTAGCCGGCGGTGAGCGGCTCCTGGCTGGGCCGCAGCACGCCGCTGCTCCCGCCGTTGTCCTCCGTGCGGCCTTCGGTCACTGGGGACCGTCCGGCGGGGCCTGCGTCTTTCGCGCCTGCAGCGTGGCTCGCACCGAGCGCAGGGCCTCGGTGTAATGGGCGGCATCGGGCCGCATGGCGGCGGCGAGCGCGAGATACTCGGCCGCCGCGGCGTGGTTCCCGGTCCGGGCCAGGGCGAGCCCGAGCCCGAAGTGCGCATAGTCGTCCGACGGACTCGCCTCCACGATCACCCGGAAATTCTCGGCCGCCTCAGCGTAGCGGCCCGCGTCGAACTGGGCCCGGGCCAGGGCCTCCCGGACGCTGCGGGCGTCCGGCTCGGCCGTCGAGGCGCGCTGCAGGATCTGGGCCGCGGCGGCGGGGCTGCCCCGGCCGAGCAGTTCCAGGCCGCGCCGGTACCAGGTGTGCACGTCGTCCGCAGATCCTCCGGGAAGGACCTGGCCAGGGAAGTTTTCTTCCGGATGGGAATCGGAGCTTGCACTCGATCCTTTTGACATGATGTGCAGACCCTTCCGTCCGAAGCTGGTTCCGGTCTCGTGCTGGCGCCCTTCCGCGGTATCCGTTATGCCCGTGACCGGGTCAGCGGTATCGCAAACGTCACATCACCACCGTACGACGTGATCAACGGCGGCATCCTCGACCGGTTGCGGGCGTCGGATCCGCACAACGTCGTCCGCCTCATCCTGCCAGGTGAGAATGCAGCCGCGAGCAAGGCCGCGGCGACGCTGCTGCGCGAGTGGCTGTCGGCGGGCGTGCTCATCAGGGACCGGATGGCCGCTCTCTATATCTACGAGCAGAGCGTCCCGGCGCAGCCGGGCCTGGCCGGCCCGCCCGGCGGGGAAGCTCGCACGCTGCAGCGCGGCATCGTCGGCCTGGTCCGCCTCGGGCCGCCCGAGACCGCGGGCATCCTCCCGCACGAGGGTGTCATGCCGGGACTGGTAGCCGGGCGGCGCGAGCTGATGGCGGCTACCCAGGCCAACCTGGAGCCGATCTTCCTCATCTACGACGGCGACCAGGCCGCCGGCCCGGCCGAAACGGCCACCGAGGTGATGGACCGGGTGGCGGCCGAGCGGGCGCCGCTGGTCTCGGTCACCACCGAGGACGGCATTACTCACCGGCTGTGGCGGCTCGGCGACCCCGCCGAGCAGGCCGCGATCGCCGGCGACCTGGCCGGCCGGCGGGCGCTCATCGCCGACGGCCATCACCGGTACGCCGCCTACCTGGACCTGCAGGCGCAGATGCGGCGCGACGGCCTGGGCGACGGGCCGTGGGACTACGGGCTCGCGTTCCTGGTCGACTCGGCGGCCTACCCGCCCCGGCTGGGCGCCATCCACCGGGTGCTGCCCCGGCTGGATCCGGGCCGGGCCGCCGAGCTGGCGAAGGCCGCGTTCACCGTGCAGGACCTGCCCGCCGGGCTCGGCCTGGACGGCGCGCTGCAGCGGCTGGCCGCGGCCGGCCGCGACGGCACGGCCTTCCTGCTGGCCGGCGGGCCGGTGCTCCGCCTGCTCAGCCACCCGGACCCGGTCCAGCTGGCGGCCTCGATGCCGGCCGGGACGTCCGCGTCCTGGCAGCGCCTGGACGCGTCGGTGATGCAGTACCTGCTGCTCGGCCGGCTGTGGGGCGTCACCGACAGCGAGCGTGACGTGCTCATCGACCACGACGCGGCCGACGCGGTGCGGGCGGTCTCGGGTGACGCCACCGCCACCGATGTCGCCGAACGGGGACCAGGGCCTGCCCCGGCGCCCGGAGGCACCGCCGTGATCTCCAACCCGGCTTCCTTCGAGGCGGTCATCCGGATCGCGGCCCACGGCGAGCGGGTGCCGCGCAAGTCCACGTCGTTCGGCCCCAAGCCGCGTACCGGGCTGGTGCTGCGCACGTTCGGCCCGGCCGACTGACCCGCGCGGCCGCGGCTGGGAGACAATGGATCGCGTGGCAGAAGGAACCGGCCCGGCGGAAACCGGCCCGCTGGGAACTGGCCCGCTGGGAACTGGCCCGGTCCCGCTCGGGGACGAGGTGTTCCAGATCGACACCCGGATGGCCGGGTACGACGGGATCACCGCGGGTTACCTGATCCGGGGCGACCGGCCCTGCCTGGTGGAAACGGGGACCGCGCCGTCCGCGCCGGTCGTCCGCGACGCCCTGGCCGGGCTCGGGATCGGCCCGGGCGATCTGGCCACGGTCGTGGTCACGCATATCCACCTCGACCACGCGGGCGGGGCCGGCGACATCGCCGCGATGTTCCCGTCGGCGCAGATCGTCGTGCACCAGCGCGGCGCACGGCACCTGGCCGACCCGTCCAGGCTCATGGCCAGCGCCCGGATGGTCTACGGGGACGCGCTCGACCGGCTCTTCGGGGTGCTCGCACCGATCCCGGCCGACCGCATCGTGGCGCTCGACGACACGGGGACCGTCGATCTCGGCGGGGGCCGCCGCCTGGACAGCCACTACTCCCCCGGCCACGCCAAGCACCACGTCGGCCTGGTCGACTCGCAGACCGGTGACCTGTACGTCGGCGACGCGGCGGGCGTGTACCTGCCCGACACTCAAGACCTGCGCCCGGCCACGCCGCCGCCCGATTTCGACCTGGAGACCGCGCTCGCCTCGGTGCGCATGTTCGCCGCGCTGCAGCCCGCTCGGCTGCTGTTCAGCCACTACGGCCCGGTCGGACAGGTAGGCGAGATCCTGGACCGGTCGGCGGAGGAGATCATCGTCTGGGTTGAGGAAACCCGCCGGGCCCGCCGGGCGGGCCTGGACCTCGATCACGCCGTGGCCATGGTCCGGGACCGCACCATGGCCCGGTACGCGGCGATGGCCCCGGACGCCGATCTCGCCCTGGCCGAGAAGTTCGAGCGGGAGAGCAGCGCCGCCGGCAACGTCGAGGGAATCCTCCACTGGCTCGAGAAGACCGACCCCGGCAAGAGCTAGCGGCGGGCTAGGGCGCTACGGGCGGCGGGACGATGGCGTCGACCTCGGCCCGCTCCGCCTCGGTCGGCGTCCACTCGGCCGCGGCCGCGTTGGCCTTGACCTGCTCGGCGCTGGTCGCCCCGGCGATCACCGAGGAGCAGCCCGGGTAGGCGGCCAGGGCGCCGATGGCGGTCTCCAGGAGCGTGACGCCGTGATCGGTCGACCAGGCGATCAGCGCTTCCACCGTGGCCAGCTTCTCATCGGTCACGTAGCCCTGGCGCCCGGCTAGCCTGGTCCCTTCCGGTATCGCCTGGCCCTGCCGGACCTTGCCGGTCAG
This sequence comes from Streptosporangiaceae bacterium, assembly GCA_025934635.1. Next base: position 39,929 of record JAICWX010000016.1, read on the forward strand.
CAGGCCGTTGGCAAGCGGGAAGTACGGCAGCACGCCGAGGCCGAAGTGCCGGGCTGCGGGCACGACATCCGCCTCGGCCTGGCGCTCGAGCAGCGACCAGTGGTTCTGCGCGGAGACGAACGGGGTGTGGCCGTTCCTGGCCGCGAGGTGCGCCGCGTCGGCCAGCTGCCAGCCGGACAGGTTCGAGTGGCCGAGGTACCTGACCTTGCCCTCGGCCACCAGCTCGTGCAGCGCGGCGATGGTCTCCTCGATCGGGGTGACCGGATCCGGGGTATGCAGCTGGTACAGGTCGATGTAGTCCGTGCGCAGGCGGCGGAGCGACTCGGTGACCGCGCGCCTGATGTAAGCCCGTCCGCCCTTGGCGCCAGCCGCCGGGCCGTACCCCATGTCCGCCTTCTGGTGGCCGAACTTCGTAGCCAGCACGACCTGGTCGCGGCGCGAGCCGAGGACCTCGCCCAGGGCGCGCTCCGAACCGCCGTTCCCCCCATAGGTGTCCGACGTGTCGAGCAGGGTGATCCCGGCGTCGATCGCCGCGTCCACCACCGCCCGCGTCGCGTCGGTGTCGAGGCGGCTGCCGAAGTTATTGCAGCCGAGGCCGACGACGGATACCACTAGTCCCGACTGCCCCAGGGGCCTGTAGCGCATGCCTTCATCCTAGGGGCGGCCTTTGGGGGCACCCTGGCCGGGATGTCCGCCGAAGACGCCCCGGCCGGGGCGGCGGGCACGGTCAGGAACAGGCAGTCAACTGATAGCGAAGAAAATGTGTTCGGTCGGCAGCAGCGCGATGCTGCTTGGCGGTAGGCTGAGGGATTGCGCTCCATTGACAAATCGGTTCCCTCCATTGACAAGAAGGCGCGCGATGACCGCAGAAAGGTACGGCCCTACCTTGCCGACCGGCGAATATCCGGTAGTTGACCTTGCTTTCGGCTCGTGGCCTCCCGTCCGCCCGGGCGGCCGCTATAACTATTCAGCAGATAGCGGCGAATATACGCCAGGCCCAGAATGCATAACCGGATTCCAAACGATTAGACTCACCATTACCCGCAGGAATTGCTGGCGATACGCGGCCGGCTTCCGCCCGCCGGCCGGCTGCCGTCGGGGCGCCCGGCCGGGCGGCACCGTACGGTGCCGCCCGTCTGCGCCCCGGGACGCATCGCCGGAGGCGAGGCGCAGCCCCGTGGGCTGCGGACAGTTCTGGCTCCCGGCCGTCCGGACGGCGGCCGGACCCGGCTGCCGCCGCGGAAAAGCGGCCTTGAGGATCCTTTTCTGTCCGGCCGGACAGAACTGTCCGCAGACAGATGTGTCCTTCCCCCCGCAGGGTTGGCGGCCAATATTGGGGGGTGGCGTGCAATCCCATATGGGATACCATGGCGAAGGCGGACGGCGGGTGGCAATGCAGTGCCAGCTAGAGTGGGGCAAGGCATTCCACGCAATTGCGAGAAACAATTCCGCGACAGTAGGGAAATCCGGGAGGCCTCATGCCTGAGCCGACGGAAGGTCCGACGGTACTGCGCATCCTGCTCGGCACGCAGTTGCGCCGGCTGCGGGAGAGCCGCGGCATCAGCGCCCAGGAGGCCGCCCGGGCGATCCGCGGGTCGGAGTCGAAGATCAGCCGCATCGAGCTCGGCCGCAACGCCATCCGCGAGATCGACGTGCTCGACCTGCTCACCTACTACGGCGTCGGGGCAGTCGAGCGGGAGCAGCTGCTGAGCCTGGCCGAGCAGGCCAACCGGCCCGGCTGGTGGCACCGGTACAACGACATCCTGCCCGACTGGTTCCAGTCCTACGTCGGGATGGAAGAGGCCGCCACCTCGATCCGGATCTACGAGCCCCAGTTCATCCCCGGCCTGCTGCAGACCCAGCAGTACGCCGCCGCCGTCCTGGCCGTGGGCGACATCCCGCTCAGCGAGACCGAGCGGCACGTCATCTTGCGCAAGGAACGGCAGCGCCGGTTCACCGAGGGACGGCTCAAGCTGTGGGCCATCGTCGAGGAAACCGCGCTGCGCCGCCCGATCGGCAGCAAGGAGATCCTGCGCGAGCAGCTGCGCTACTTGCTCAGCCTGGCCAGCAGGCAGAATCTCACGCTCCAGATCGTCCCGTTCGGCATGGGCGGCCACGCGGCGCCGAGCGGGTTCAGCATCCTGCGGTTCAGCGAGCCCGGCCTGCCCGACGTCGCCTACCTGGAACACCTCACCAGCGCGCTCTACTTCGACAAGAAATCCGAGGTCGACCGCTACCTGCTCGCGATGGAACGGCTGAGCATCCTCAGCGCCAAGCCGAGCGAGACACCGGGAATCCTCACCACGATCATCAATCAGCTGGAGGACTAGCCGATGAGCGTCCGCAACGGAATGCCTGCCGCCGAGTTGCCCGGGGCGACATGGCGCAAGAGCCGCAGGAGCGGGCCGCAGGGCGGAAACTGCGTCGAGGTCGCCCGCCTGCCTGACGGCCAGGTCGCCGTCCGCAACTCCCGCCACCCCGCCGGGCCGGCCCTGGTGTTCACGGCTGCCGAATGGGACGCCTTCGTCGGCGGCGCCCAGGACGGCGACTTCGGCTAGGGCCAGACACGCGGAGGGCGGTGACCCGGCCGGACCACCGCCCTCTGCTCCTCCCCCCAGCTCATCTCCCCAGCTCAGCCGTGCGCAGGCTGTTACGGCCGGGACGGGCGGGGCCAGGAATGGGGTAAGCCCCGCCCGCCACATCCCGCCGATGCTCAGGAGACAAAAAAGCCTTAGATAACCGGGAGGTCGAATTCCCCGCTCTTGGCACCGATCAGGAAGCATTCCCATTCGTGCCGATTGAAGACGTGGGGAGTCTTGCCACGGTCCTTCGAATCACGGACCGCGACTCCCCCCTCGGGGAGGTGCGCTATTTCAACGCAGCCGGCAGCGCTGCTTGCGCTGCTCTTGAACCAGCGCAGACCAGTGAGGTCGGTTTCCATCCGCCTCTCCTTCCATTGGGTGATATGCGGTTTCCAGTTAGGTGGTAAATCAGCGGAGCTCGTCCAGCACCCGCTCGATCAACTCGACCGACGCGACCGGGGAAAGCGCCACCGCCCGCATCCGGTCGAAGGCCTCGGCGCAGGCCCGCACCTCGCGGTCCTTCTCCAGGTAGATCATGCCGCCCAGGGCTTCGGTATACGCGACATCGGAATCGGTTCGCTCCGGGAATTCAAGAATGGCGAACGGGCCGGTCAGGCCCGCGTGCGCACCGGACTCGAACGCCAGGATCTGCAGCGTCACGTTGGGCCACCGGCTGGCCTGCACCAGGTGCTCGAGCTGGCGCCGCATGACGGTGGCACCGCCGATGATCCGCCTGATCGCGCCCTCGTCGAGGATGATCCAGGCGTCGAGCGGCGGCTCCTGGTCGAGGTACCGCTGCCGCTCCATGCGCAGGTCCGCCACCCGGCGGATCTGCTCGTCACTGTCCTTGGGCCGCAGTTCGCGCAGCACCGTCAGGGCGTAGTCGGTGGTCTGGAGCAGCCCGTGGATCACGTCTGATTCATAGCTGCGCAGGCCGGAGGCCTCAGCCTCGAGGCCGACGTAGATGTCGAAACCCGAGGGCAGGACGTCATCGTAGATCGACCACCAGCCCTTGCGGTGGCCCTCGCGGGCCATGTCCACGAGCACCTTGCGCGCGCCCGGGTCCTCGACCTTGTACATCTCGAGCATGGCGGTCAGGTAGGCCGACTTGGTCGGAGCCTTGCCCGTCTCGATCCGGGACAGCGTCGACGGGGCCAGGCCGAGCTTCTCGGCTACTTCCTCGAGCTTGAGCGAGTGTCCCTCGCGCAGACGCCGGAGCTCGGCGCCGAGGCGGCGGCGGCGGACGGTAGGGCCGAGAGGCACGGGGGCTCGCCTCCTCGTGAGGCATGACGGGGGGCATAGACCAGGGACTTTACAAAGAATTCCGGACGCGACCCAATCTAAGTATCAGACTGTAACCAGAACACTCCACATGGTCCCTGACAAGCAGTACGATACCGCACTAACGCCATGGATGAAATCCCATCCGGGATTTCAGGCGGGAAATTTCCTTCACGCACTTGCGCCGCGTGGGTTGTCGGCTCCATCATCGGTTCTGGTACCGATAAGCCCGCCACGACTTGAAGGTGCAAATCAGGACATATTGCGTTGGTTGAACAACGGCAGAAATACTGCGTAGCTTCCGGTGCGTAGGTGGCAAAGCTGGCTGGCGGTTTGGCTGTTGATTGAGTGATTAATGGCGACCTGGTGAATCACGGTGGCAGTGTCACGGATGTGACATTCGAGGTGAATAGAACCTCAGGCTACCGGGGTCGCGAGCAGGTGAGATCACGATTTGGGAGGGACTCAACATGGAAACGCCCGAAGGCAATTCCCGGCGAGCGGGGCCCGGCCCGCAGCGCGGCCCGGGCCCCGCAGGGCAGCGCGGAACCGCCGGCGGGACACGCGCGACCGTCCTTGGCTCGCTGACCATACCCGGCCGCCCCGAGCAAGTCGCCACGGCCCGGGCCTTCGTCTCGCGCACGCTCAGCTCGCAGAACGTCAGCACGGACACCGACGCCGCGACCTTACTGACGTCGGAAATCGTCACCAACGCCATCCAGCACACCAAGTCAGGCACCGGCGACGGCACCGTCACCATCGTGGTCATCCGGGTGCCGCACGGGGTGCTTGTCGAGGTCATCGACGACGGCTCCGCGGGTTCCCCGATCGTGAAGGGTGACCTGTACGCGGCCGACGGGCACGGGCTGTTCCTGGTCCAGCACCTCGCCGCCCAGTGGGGCTATCTCAGGGACCCGGCCGGCACCACGGTCTGGTTCCACCTCCCGGCGGCCGACCAGTCGCAGCGGGTTCCCGCGTCCGCCGAGCCACGGCTGGACGCGCAGGCCGGACGCCGGCCAGCCCGGCCAGACAGTCGTCCTACGCAGCTCTGGGCCGCAACCGTACGGCCTGCCACGGTCTGACCCCTACGCGTTTCGCCGGCCTTCCCTCTCCGGCGCAAAGGCAGAATAGGGGTTCATGACCGATCGGCAGAACCGGCCGGGAACGGGCCCGGGCGTGATCACGCCGAACGGCTGCGCTGCGGACTTCTACGCGCGGATAGCCGCCATGGGCGAGCCGGAGCTCGTGCACGACGCGATCCCGGCCGGGGCGTCCATCCTCGAGGGGCTGCGGGGCCGGGCGGATTACCCATCCGCTGATGGCGCTGGGCCATCCGGCCTGAGCGCCGGGGCCGGCGGGGCGGCCGGGAGCCGTCCTAGCCGCCGCTCTTGCGGCGGAAGGAACGGCGGCTGGCGGCGGGCCCGTGCGAGCCGTGCACCTTGCCGGTGTGATCTACGCCCTCGGCGCTGGCGTGGCTGCCGCGCTTGCGCTCGAGCGCCGCACGGAACTTGCGCTTGGTGTCGTCGAGGTCAGGCTTGGGCGGAGCCTGCGCTGCGGCCCCCTCAGCCGCCTGCGGGACGGCGGTCTCCGAGGCGGGGGACGCCTCGGCTCCGGATTGCGCTCCGGATTGCGCTCCGGACTGCTCAGCGGCCATGCGAACCTCCTGCGGCAGAAAAAGGACGTACACAGGGTCGCACACCCGGGCCGTTTGATCGAACCGGATTTCCGCCCGGAGACCGGCCGGCGGCGGGAACGGCCGATAATGACCGGTATGGGGAGGCAGCGGGAAACGGGAGTGGCGGGGCGGGCCGAACTGCTCCGGGACGCCGACCGGCCAGCCGCCTGGATGCTGCTCATCGACGGCGTGCCGCAGTCGCACGTGGACCTGGACGACCCGGGCTACCTGGATTTCGAGTACGTCAGGCGGATCGGGCACGTGATCGACGCGGCCGCGCCCGCCGGGCAGCCGCTGCGGGTCCTGCACCTGGGCGCCGGAGCGCTCACGCTGGCCCGCTACGTGGCCGCGACCCGGCCGGGCTCACCGCAGCTGGCGGTGGAGGCGGACGCCGAGCTGGTGGACCTGATCCGGCTCCGGCTGCCGCCGCGCAACCCCAGGCTCCGGATCCGCATCGGCGACGCCCGGGCTGAGCTGGAGCGGCTGCGGCCCGGCTCCTTCGACGTCGTGATCGCGGACGTATTCGACGGGGGGCGGACGCCGGCCCACCTGACCTCGGCGGAATTCTGGGCCGCGATCCGGCGGGCGGTGCGCGACACGGGCGTGGCCGCGGCCAACGTGGCCGACGGCGCGCCGCTGGCGCACGCCCGGGCGCAGGTCGCGACCGCGCTGACCGCCTTCCCGCACGCCTGCCTGATCGCGGACGCCGGGGTGCTGCGCGGCCGCCGGTTCGGCAACCTGGTGCTGGCGGTGAGCCCGGAACCGCTGCCGGCCGACGCGCTCACCCGCCGGGCGGCCGGGGACCCGCTGCCCGGGCGGGTCCTGCAGGGCCGCGACCTGGTGCGCTTCACCGCGGGGGCCAAGCCGGTGACCGACGCCACCGCCGCCCCCTCCCCCGCCGCGCCGCCGGGCGCGTTCGCGTTCTGAACGCCGAGCCGCGGGGATCCAGGGGCCCGCTGACGGGCTCCGAGGGCTACGGGAGAGAGCTTCGGGGGCTACTGGGGTGGCTGGGAGTCGGCGGCGGCGAGGATGGCGTGGCAGATCCGGGCGAGGTCCTCGTCGGTGGTGATGTAGGGGGGCATGGTGTAGATGAGGTCGCGGAAGGGGCGGAGCCAGACGCCGGCCCGGACCGCGGCGGCGGTGGCGGCGGCCATGTCGACCTCGTGGGTCAGCTGGACCACGCCGATCGCGCCCCGCACCCGGACGCCGGCTACTCCGGGGCGGCCGCGGGCCGGCGCCAGGCCGGCCTCGAGACCGGCCTCGAGGCGCGCCACCGAGGCCTGCCAGCCGCCCGGGTACCAGGCCGGGTCGGACAGTACCGACAGCGAGGCCAGGGCCACCGCGCAGGCCAGCGGGTTACCCATGAAGGTCGGCCCGTGCGCCAGCACGGGCACCGAACCGCGGGAGATCCCGGCGGCCACGGCCGGGGTGCACAGCGTGGCCGCCAGCGACATGTACCCGCCGGTCAGGGCCTTGCCCACGCACATCACGTCGGGGCTGACCCCGGCGTGCCCGGCGGCGAACATCGAGCCGGTGCGGCCGAACCCGGTGGCGATCTCGTCGAAGATCAGCAGCACGTCGTGGGCGTCACAGGCATCGCGCAGGACCCGCAGGTAGCCGGGGTCGTGGAAACGCATCCCGCCCGCGCCCTGGACCACAGGCTCCACGATCACCGCGGCCAGTTCGGCCGCGTGCTCGGCGATCAGGCCGACCAGCACGCTGGCGTACCCGGGATCGGCCGGCCCGGCCGGCGGCGCCGGGGCGAACACCTGGCCGGGGAGCACCCCGTCCCACATCGCGTGCATGCCGCCGTCGGGATCGCATACCGACATGGCCATGAACGTGTCGCCGTGATAGCCGCCGCGCCAGGTCAGCAGCCGCCGCCGGGCCCGCTGCCCGGCCGAGCGCCAGTACTGCAGGCACATCTTGACCGCGACCTCAACCGAGACCGAGCCCGAGTCGCACAGGAACACATGCTCCAGCCCGGGCGGGGCCAGCGCGACCAGTCGCTCGCACAGCCGCACGGCGGGCTCGTGGGTCAGCCCGCCGAACATCACGTGGCTCATCCGCCCCAGCTGGTCGGCGGCCGCGGCGTCGAGCACGGGGTGCCGGTAGCCGTGGATGGCCGCCCACCACGACGACATGCCGTCGATGAGCTCGGCGCCGGAACCAGCCAGGCGGAGCCGCACCCCCGCCGCCGACTCCACGGCCAGCGGCTCGGTCCGCCCCGGCATCGGCCCGTACGGATGCCAGACGTGCCGCCGGTCGGCCTGGAGAAGCTCTCGGTGCCGAACGGGCTGGCTCACCGCCTCAGCGCCGGTTACCAGCCCGGGCCGGACGGCGCCCGGTGCCCTCACGCTTCGCTCGGACCCGGACCGAGACCTGCACCGGGGTGCCCGCGAAGCCGAACTCCTCGCGCAGCTTCCGTTCCACGAACCGCCGGTAGGAGGCCTCGAGGAAACCGGTGGAGAACAGCACGAAATGCGGCGGGCGCACGCCGGCCTGGGTGGCGAACAGGATCTTCGGCTGGCGGCCGCCGCGTACCGGCGGCGGGGTCGCCGCGACCAGGGCGGTCAGCCACGCGTTGAGCCGCCCGGTCGGGACCCGGGTCTCCCAGCCCTCCAGGGCCTTGTCCAGCGCAGGCACCAGCCGGTCCATGTGCCGCCCGGTGGCGGCGGAGATGTTCACCCGCGGCGCCCACCGGGCGTTGTACAGCTGCCGCTCGATCTCGCGCTCGAGGTAATGCTGCCGCTCCTCGCCGACCAGGTCCCACTTGTTGTAGGCGATGACCAGGGCCCGGCCGGCGTCGATGACCATTGAGATGATGCGCAGGTCCTGCTCGGTGAGCGGGTCGCTCGCGTCGACCAGGACGACGGCGACCTCGGCCAGGTCGAGCGCGCCCGCGGTGCGCAGCGCCGCGTAGTAGTCCGCGCCCTGGCTCTCCCTGAACCGCCGCCTGATGCCGGCGGTGTCGACGAACCGCCAGGTGGTGCCGCCGAGCTCGATGATCTCGTCCACCGGGTCCCGGGTGGTGCCGGCCACCGAGTCGACCAGGGACCGCTCCTGTCCGGCCAGCTTGTTCAGCAAGCTTGACTTGCCGACGTTGGGACGGCCGAGCAGGGCGACCCGGCGGGGACCGCCCTCGGCGTCGAAGTCTTCCCGGGGTGCCTCCGGCAGCGCGGCGAGCACCAGGTCGAGCAGGTCGCCGCTGCCCCGCCCGTGCAGGGCGCTGACCGGGGCGGGCTCGCCGAGGCCGAGCGACCACAGCGCCGCGGCCTCGGATTCGGCCCGGGTGTCGTCGACCTTGTTGGCCGCGACCACGATGGGCTTGCCGGACCGGCGCAGCACGCTGGCCACCGCGGCGTCCGCGTCGGTCACACCGACGGTGGCGTCCACGACGAACAGGACCGCGTCGGCCGCGTCGACCGCCACCCTGGCCTGGGCGGCCACCCGGGCGGCCAGGCTCTCGGAGCCTTCCACCGAGGGTTCCCAGCCGCCGGTGTCCACCAGGGTGAATGCCCGGCCGTTCCATAGCGCGTCGTAGGTGACCCGGTCCCTGGTCACGCCGGGAACGTCCTCGACGACCGCCTGGCGGCTGCCGAGGATCCGGTTCACCAGCGTCGACTTGCCCACGTTGGGCCGGCCGACGACGGCGACCACGGGGACCGCGGGCGCTGGGCCCTCGGGCACGGGGCCCTCGGGCACGGTGAATTCGGGCATGGAGGCTGCCTCGTCCGGCATCATTACCTGCTATCTGCTCTTCTGCAGGGCCAGCCCGACGATGATGCCGACCACCTCGTCCAGGCCTAGCCCGGTTGAATCAACCACGACCGCGTCCGCGGCCTTCCCGCTCTGCGCCGCGTCCAGCCGGTCGCGCCGGTCCTGGTCGGCCTGGGTGGACCAGCTCGCCTCGGCGGACCGGCGGCTGGCCCGGGCCGCGCCGTCGGCGGTCAGGAACACCTTGACGTCCGCGCCGGGTGCGACCACGGTGCCGATGTCACGGCCCTCGGCCACGATCCCGGGGACGCTGGCGATGATCTCCCGCTGCTGCGCGATCAGGTGCGCCCGGACCTGCGGGACAGCGGCGACAGCGCTGACCGCGGCGGTGACCTCGCGGGTCCTGATCGCCTCGGATACGTCGGTGCCGTCCACCCGGGTCCACGGCGCCCGCGGGTCGGTGCTGACCTCGATGTGCGGCGCCGTGACCAGCCCGGCTACCAGCGCGGGGTCGGTCAGGTCGGCCCCGCGGTCGAGGAGCCACCAGGTCAGGGCCCGGTACATGGCCCCGGTGTCCAGGTAGCGCAGGCCCAGCGCGATGGCCACGCCGCGCGATGTGCTCGACTTGCCCGCCCCCGAGGGCCCGTCGACCGCGACGACGAGCCCGGACCCGCGATCCGTGTCGCTCTCCTGGTCGTTACCCAGGCTGGCTGAAGTCTTCACCCGTGCGATGCTACCGGGGCGCGAGTCCGTGCCGGTACGCGTAACCGACAGCCTGGGCGCGGTCCCGGGCGCCGATCTTCGGCAGCAGGTGGTTGACGTGGGTCTTGACGGTCGCCTCGCTGACGACCAGGTGCTCGGCGATCTCGGCGTTGGACAGGCCCGACGCGATCAGCGTGAGCACCTCGGCCTCGCGGGGCGTCAGCCCGTCGGGCAGCGGCTCGGGGGGCAGCGGTGACTCCGCCGCTATCGCCTCGACCAGGTGCCGCTGCACCACGGGGTCCAGGGCGGCCTGACCGCTGGCCACCCGGTGCAGGGCCTGCTGGATCTCGGCCGCGCCCGCGTCCTTGGTCAGGTAGCCGAGCGCGCCGGCCCGCAGCGCGTCGATGACCGAGCGGTCGTCGGCGTAGGTCGTCAGCACCACCACCTTGACCGCGGGGTCGCGCTCGCGCAGCCGCCGGGTGGCCTCCACGCCGTCCATCCGGGGCATCCGCAGGTCCATCAGGATCACGTCCGGCTTCAGTTCGGCCGCCAGCGCCAGTACCTCCTCGCCGTCCGCGGCGGTGCCGGCCACCTCCACATCGGGCAGCAAGCCGAGCAGCATGGCCAGGCCCTCGCGCACCACCCGCTGGTCGTCCGCCGCCAGAACCCTAATTTCTGGCTCGCTCGCTCTGCTAGCCCCGCTAGCCCCGCTCGCTCTGCTCGCCCCGCTCGCCTCCGGGCGCCCTTGAGGCGCTCCCTTCCCTCGTCGCTCGTCGCAAGCTCCTCGCTCCTCAGTCCAGGGAGCGCCGGCGCCCTTTGGCTCGCTCACGATCACTCTCCTGCCGGTACTCGTAGCTGGACCAGGAACCCGGTATCGGTGGGGGCCGCGTCCAGGGTGCCGCCGAGCAGTTCGGCACGCTCCCGCATTCCCGTCAGTCCGTATCCGTCGCCCGACGGAGAGACGGAGGGCCCGGGCGGGCTGGCTGGAGTGGCGGAGAAGTCTTCGATGGTCAGGGTGAGGTCGGCGGCGAGGTAGGTCAGGCGGACTTCGACGCGGGCCGGGCGGGCGTGCTTGCGGACGTTGGTGAGGGCTTCCTGGGTGACCCGGTACAGCGCGAGGCGGACCGCCGAGGCCAGCTCGCGGGGCGGTCCCGACGCGGTGAACCGGGCGGGCACGCCGGTATCGGCCTGGAAGGCCCCGGTCAGCGCGGCCAGCCGGTCGGGGCCGGGCAGCTCGTCGTCACGGAGCATGCCGATGGCCCGGCGTGCCTCGTCCAGGCCGCTCCGGGCCAGCTCGTGGGCGCGGTCGATGGTGCCGGCCAGCCGTTCGTCGCCGGGGTCGGACACGGCCAGCAGCCGGGCGCCCTCGAGCTGGAGGAGCAGCCCGGACAGGGAGTGCGCCAGCACGTCGTGCATGTCGCGGGCCAGCCGCTGCCGCTCGGCCAGCGCCGCGGCCCGCAGTTCCGCGCCGCGGCTCTCCTCGAGCTCGATCAGCAGCTGCTCGGCCTGGGCCTCCTGCAGCCTGATCCGCCGGCCGAACAGCACGATCATGTAGATCGCGGCCAGCGGGAGCGCGTTGATCAGCAGCGCGAACGCGCCCTGGTGCTTGTGGTCCTGGCCGGCCGACTCGGCCACCAGCAAGAACGCGAGACAGGCGCTGAGCAGCACGACGCTGAGCCGGCCCGGGACGATGCGGGCCGCGATGCCGACCGCGATCAGCAGCCCGACCGCGCCAGCCCCGTCGGGCTGGAGCCACACCAGCACGCAGGAGCTCACCATGAGCAAGGTGAGCACCGACACCAGGAGCAAGGCGGCGGCCCGCCGTGCCACCAGGGCGACGAAGCCCGCCAGCGCGGCGAGCCCGAAGCCGGCCAGGGACAGGCTCACGCCGAGCGACGCACCGTGCAGCCCGGCCCCCGGCTTGGCCCGGGAGGTGGTCACCACCACGATCACCAGGGCGCCGAGTCCGACCGGCAGGATCCGGCGCAGCAGCGCCTCGCGGCTCGCGCGGGCCTGCCGCAGGGCGGCCAGCGTCAGCGCCGACGACCCGGCCGCAGGCTGATCACTCACGCTAGCCACCCTACGATTCCGCGCGCCGCGCGGCGCCGGCGCCAGGGTGGAAGCCGGTCTCCACCCTGGGGTGGCCTCCAGGATCAGCCGCAGCGCCGAAGACGGTGAGACCCGCTGCCCGGCAGGCTCGGAGCAGACGAAGGAAACAAGGAGGAAGACATGTTGTTCGGCATCGTGAATCCCGCGATCCGGGCCGCCGCCGGCGTCGTGCTCCTGGTCATCGGGCTGCTTCTGCACCGGGTGATACTCGACGCCGCCGGCGGGGCGGCCATCGTGATCAGCGCCGTCCAGTGGCTGTACCGCAGGCGGGGAGCCCAGGGACCGGCGCGATGAGCGCCATTGAGGTCGACGGCCTGGTCAAGCACTACGGCGGTTTCACCGCGGTCGCCGGTATCAGCTTCACCGCGGCGCCCGGCGAGGTCACCGCGCTGCTCGGACCGAACGGCGCGGGCAAGACCACCACGATCGAGATCCTGGAGGGATTCCAGGCTCCGACCGAGGGCACCGTGCGGGTACTCGGCGCCGACCCGCGGGCGGGGGGCCAGGCAGGCCGGCGCTGGCGGTCCCGGATCGGCCTGGTCCTGCAGTCGACCAGCCTGGACGCCCAGCTCACGGTGACCGAGGCCCTGAC
>JAICWX010000335.1 GCA_025934635.1 Streptosporangiaceae bacterium
CCTCGAAGATGACCTCGTCCATCCGGGAGCCGGTCTCGATCAGGGCCGCCGCCAGGATCGTCAGCGAGCCGCCGTGCTCGATGTTGCGAGCCGCGCCGAAGAACCGCTTGGGCGGGTACAGCGCGGTGGAGTCCACGCCACCGGACAGGATCCGGCCGCTGGCCGGGGCCGAGTTGTTGTACGCACGGCCGAGCCGGGTGATGTTGTCCAGCAGGATGACCACGTCGTGGCCCATCTCCACCAGCCGCTTGGCGCGCTCGATGGCCAGCTCGGCAACCGTGGTGTGGTCGTCGGCCGGGTGGTCGAAGGTCGAGTGGATGACCTCGCCCTTGACCGTGCGCTGCATGTCGGTGACCTCTTCAGGCCGCTCGTCGACCAGGACGACCATGAGGTGGCACTCGGGGTTGTTCTTGGTGATGGCGTTGGCGATCGCCTGCAGGATCATCGTCTTGCCCGCCTTGGGCGGCGACACGATCAGGCCGCGCTGGCCCTTGCCGATCGGGCAGATGAGGTCGATGATCCGGGTGACCATGTTGCCCGCGTCGGTCTCCAGGCGGAGCCTTTCCTGCGGGTACAGCGGCACCAGCTTGGAGAACTCCGGCCGGGCGATGGACTTCTCCGGGTCGAGCCCGTTGACCTTGTCCAGCCGGACCAGCGCGTTGAACTTCTCCCGGCGCTCGCCATCGCGCGGCTGGCGGACGGCGCCCTCGATCACGTCGCCCTTCCGCAGGCCGTGCTTGCGGACCTGGGAGAGCGAGACGTACACGTCGTTCGGCCCGGGCAGGTAGCCGGTGGTGCGGACGAAGGCGTACCCCTGCGAGTCGAGCACGTCGAGGATGCCGGCGATCGGGATGAGGACATCGTCCTCGCCGATCACGGGCTCCGGCTCGGCCTGGCCGCGCTCACGCCGGCGGTTGCGGTTCCTGAACCGGTCCCGGCCGCGCCCGCGGCCGCCGTCGTCGTCGTCGTACGCGGGCCCGCGGCTGGCCGCCATCGGCTCCCGGTCCCGGCTGCCCTGGTTCCGGCCGCCCTGGTCCCGGCCGCCGCGATCGCGGCCGCCCTGGTCCCGGCCATTGTCCCGGCCGCCGCCGTCCCGGCCATTGTCGCGGCTACCGCTGTCGCGGCCGCCGCTGTCACGGACATTGTCGCGGACATTGTCACGAACGTTGTCGCGGCCGCCGTTGTCACGGACATTGTCACGGCCGCCGCTGTCACGCTCGCCGTCGCGGACGTCCCGGCTGCCCTGGTCGCGGCCGGACTGGTCGCGGCCGCGGGCGGGCTGGTCCTCCCGGCGGGTGTTCCGGCGCCGCCGGTCACCACGCTGCGTCTCACCCGTCGCGGCCTCATCCCGCGGGCCCGCCGGGCCGTCCTCGCGAGCGCCCTGCGGTGCCGCGGCCTCCGGGGCGGCGGCGTGCTGACCCTGCGCGGCGGCCGCCTGCGGGGCCGGAGCCTGCTCACCGGAAACCGGCTCGGCGGGAGCCTGCTGAGCGGGGACTTGCTGCGCGGGGGCCTGCTGAGCCGAGGCCCGCTGAGCCGAGGTCCGCGAGGTCGCAGTCCGCCGGGTCCGGCTATTCGGGCGGTCGGCGGCCGGAGCCTGGTCGAAGCTGAGCTGCTGCCCGGTCCCCGTGCCCTCGTCCGCGCCGATCCCGCCGCTCGCGGTCACCGGGCCGGCCCCGAGGCCGGTCACGGCGCCGTCGCCGATGCCGGGCTGCGTGCGTGTGTCTGGTCCCATAGCGTCCTGCTTCCGCAGGCGGGTCGAGTCAGCTCCCGCGGACGCGACGCGCTGGTTCGAACCTTGGTTAGCGGCACCCGCCTCCTGCTTGGGCGCCCCGCCCTGGCGGGCCTCAATCGCCTCAATGAGCTGTCCCTTGCGCATCCGGCCGGCCCCCGGGATGCTCATCGACTGCGCGATGCGCTGCAGCTCGGGCATGAGCAGCGAGGAAAGGCCAGTGCCACCGCTGCCACCGCGACTGCGAGACTTCGGCGCCGAGGCTCCGCTAGCCGCGGACGGCGCCGAGGTACCGACGGGGGCGCCCTCAGACGCGCCGGGCGCGCTGCTGAGGAGTTCGGTTGTGTCGCTCACTAATGGTCCTTCCATGATTCTCGGCCGCCTGGGGTGAACCCGCTAGGCCCGTCGACCCGGTACCGCGGCCCCCCTCGGGGCCAGAATTGATTCGCGCTGCTCTGCCAGCCGCCGAATGTCCACGAATCCCGCAACGCCTTGCGTTCCTCCGTGCGTCGCCATGTTTCCGCAAGCCTTGTGTCCGCAAGTTAGGGAGCTGAGCCGGGAAGCGCCCGGGCGGTCATACGGCTCGCCCGTGTCCCCGGCGTTCGCGCTCTTGCCAGGCTGGCCCTGCTCCCCGGCTGAGGGCTCCTCAGTTGACAAGGGAACGGTACATCCTGCGCCAAAGACCTTGGGTACGGCAACAATACCGGCCCAGCAGAATTTGACGGCGAGCGCCCGGTTTACCGACGAGCACCCAATCCAGAGCGGGGCACCCGGTGCGCCACTAAGCCTAACACCATGAGGACTCACGGCATTCCTTCGCAGCCGTCCGTGTCGCGGAAGAAGAGGCAACGGTCCCAGAAGGCCCGCTAGCAGCCACGGACACCCGGCATGCATGATTCCAGGAAGAGTGTCTTGGCCTGGATCTGCCGCCACGTGCCCGGCCGGACGGATTGGCCGCTCGTTCCCCGCGTCAGTAGCCTGATGGAGGCTCCGGGCGCAGGACACGCGCACCTTGCCGCTCGACGTCTAGCGAGCTTATGTGCCATGCAATACCCGTTTCTCTCACGATTGAACCCAGGCTGTCCAGGTAGTGACGATAATCAGGCTCCCCCGGCTGGCTACTAAGCAGCGCCAGCACGGACGGCCCCGCCCCCGACACCACCGCGGGGATGCCGGCCGCCCGCAGCGAGCGGACCAGCGCGACGGTATCCGGCATCGCCGCGGCCCGGTAATCCTGGTGCAGCCAGTCCCTGGTCGCGGCGAGCAGCGCGCCCGTTTCCTGAGGTAGCTGCGTCAGCGCGGCCACCAGCAGGGCGCTGCGCCCGGCGTTGGCGGCCGCGTCCCGGTGCGGCACCACGTCCGGCAGCAGCCTGCGGGCCACTTCGGTGCGCACCGGGGCCGGCCCGACGCAGATCACCGGGCTGATCGAGGCCTGCGGCTCGAGCCGGGCCATCCGCGGCTGGCCGTCCTGCGACCAGGCGATGGTCAGCCCGCCGCCGAGGCAGGCGGCCACGTTGTCCGGATGCCCTTCCAGCTCGGTCGCCATCCCGAGCAGGGCCTCGTCCGGCAGCGCGGCAGCGCCGGACGCGACCAGCGCCCGGGCGGCCAGGATGCCGGCC
The DNA here is from genome assembly GCA_025934635.1 of Streptosporangiaceae bacterium. The sequence continues at coordinate 3,349 of JAICWX010000335.1, forward strand.
ACGATGGCGGCGGCCGAGGAACCCAGGCCGCGGCCGTGCGGGATCCGGTTCACGCAGCGCAGCCCGAGTCCGGGCGGCTGGCTTCCGCAGGCCGCGAACGTCTTCCGCATGGCCTGCACGACCAGGTGATCCTCGCCCGCGCCGGCCAGGTCCGCGCCCTCGCCCTCGATCTCGATGGACAGCCCGGACTCGCAGGCCCACGCGTCCACCTCGTCGTACAGGCTCAGCGCGAGCCCGAGCGCGTCGAACCCCGGCCCCAGGTTCGCGCTGGTCGCGGGCACGCGTACCCGCACGGCAGCCTGCGTCCAGGCCATCAGGCCAGGCCGAGGGCGGTCGCGGCGGAGGTGACGTCGGGAGGGATGGTGGCGGGCTTGGGCGCGCCGTCCAGGGCCCAGGAGGGGTCTTTGAGGCCGTTGCCGGTGATCGTGCAGACCACCCGCGAGCCGGCCGGGATCTGGCCGCTCGCGCTGGCCCGGAGCAGGCCGGCCACGCTGGCCGAGGAGGCCAGCTCGCCGAAGACCGCCTCCTGGGTGGCCAGCAGCCGGTAGGCGGCGAGGATCTCCCGGTCGGTGACCGAGTCGATGATGCCGCCGGAGGCGTCCCTGGCCGCCTCGGCCAGCTGCCAGGAGGCCGGGTTGCCGATCCTGATCGCGGTGGCGATCGTCTGCGGCTGCAGGACCGGGCGGCCGATCACGATCGGCGCCGCGCCGCTGGCCTGGAAGCCGAACATCCGCGGCGACTTCGTCGACAGCCCGGCCTGCTGGTACTCGGTGTAGCCCATCCAGTAGGCGGTGATGTTGCCGGCGTTGCCGACTGGCAGGCAGTGCACGTCGGGAGCGTCGCCGAGCTCGTCCACGATCTCGAACGCGGCGGTCTTCTGACCCTGCAGGCGGTCCGGGTTCACCGAGTTGACCAGCGCGACCGGGTACTCGGCGGACAGCTTCCTGGCCACCTCCAGGCAGTCGTCGAACGAGCCGCTGACCTGCAGCAGCTTCGCCCCGTGGACCAGGGCCTGGGCGAGCTTGCCGATCGCGATCTTGCCGCCGGGCACGAGCACCGCGCAGGTGATCCCGGCCCGGGCCGCATAGGCGGCCGCGCTCGCGCTCGTGTTGCCGGTCGAGGCGCAGATCACTGCCTTGGCGCCGGCCCCGGCGGCCATGCTGATGGCCACCGTCATGCCGCGGTCCTTGAACGAGCCGGTCGGGTTGAGGCCCTCGACCTTGAGGTACACGTCGCACCCGGTCCGGGCGGACAGCACCGGGGCGGGCAGCAGCGGGGTACCGCCCTCGTGCAGGGTGATCACGGGCGTGTCCGCGCTCACTGGCAGGCGGTCCCGGTACGCGTCGATGACGCCGTGCCAGGGGCGGGAACGTACGGCTGGCATTACTCCTCCTCGCCTTCGACGCGCATCACGCTGGCGACGGCCCGGACCACCGGCAGCGCCTCGAGTTCGCGGATGGTCGCGGCCAGCGCCGCGTCCCGCGCGGTGTGCGTCACGATCACCAGCTGGGCCTCGGCGCCCCGGCTGGCCTGGCGGACCGCCTCGATGGAGACGTCGTTCTGGGCAAACGCCTCGGCGACCGGGGCGAGCACGCCGGGCTTGTCGTCCACGTCCAGCGAGACGTGGTACCGGGTCAGGGTCTCCCCCATCGGCATGACCGGCAGCCCGGCGTAGGTGGACGCGTCCGGGCCGCGGGTGCCCGCCAGCCGGTTCCTGGCCACCGCGACGATGTCGCCGAGCACCGCGCTCGCGGTCGGGGTGCCACCCGCGCCGGCGCCGTAGAACATCAGGCGCCCGGCCGATTCGGCCTCCACGAACACCGCGTTGTAGGCCTCGGAGACCGAGGCCAGCGGGTGGCTGCGCGGGATCATCGCGGGGTGCACCCGGACCGAGACGCCGGCGTCACTGCGGTCGCAGATGGCCAGCAGCTTCACCACCCGGCCGAGCCCCCGGGCGGACAGGATGTCGGTCGCGGTCACCTCGGTGATGCCCTCGCGGTGCACGTCGGCCGCGGTCACCGGGGTGTGGAAGGCCAGGCTGGCCAGGATGGCCGCCTTGGCGGCGGCGTCGAAACCCTCCACGTCGGCGGTCGGGTCGGCCTCGGCGTAGCCGAGCGCCTGCGCCTCCTCCAGGGACTCGGCGAAGCCGGCCCCGGAGGAGTCCATCTTGTCGAGGATGAAGTTCGTGGTGCCGTTGACGATGCCGAGCACGCGGTGCACCTTGTCCCCGGCCAGCGATTCGCGCAGCGGGCGCAGGATCGGGATGGCGCCGGCCACCGAGGCCTCGTAGTACAGGTCGGCCCCGTACTCGCGGGCCGCCCCGTAGATCTCCGCGCCGTTCTCGGCCAGCAGGGCCTTGTTCGCGGTGACCACGGGCTTGCCGCCCTTGAGCGCGGCGAGCAGCAGCGACCGGGCCGGCTCGATGCCGCCGATCACCTCGACCACGATGTCGATGTCGGGCCGGGTGGCCAGCGCGTGCGCGTCCGCGGTGAGCAGTTCCCGGTCGATCCCGGCCGGCCGCCGGTGCCCGACCCGCCGCACCGCGATACCGCCCAGCTCCAGCCGGGCGCCGACGCGCAGCGCGAGGTCGTCGGCCTGCGCGGCGAGCAGCCGGGCCACCCCGGAGCCGACGACGCCGCAGCCGAGCAGGGCTACCTTCAGGACGGGCAGGGCCGTGGGGGCCGGCTGGGTCTGTTTCATCCGATGTCCAAGCTGAGCAGGTCGTCGAGGGTCTCCCGGCGGATGATCGGGCGGGCCGCGCGCTGTCCTTCACCGGCGCCTACCGCGACCACGGCCGGGCGCGCCACGTGGTTGTAGTTGCTGGCCAGCGAGCGGCAGTAGGCGCCGGTAGCCGGCACCGCCAGCAGGTCACCGGGGGCGAGGTCGGACGGCAGCCAGGCGTGCCGCACCACGATGTCGCCGCTCTCGCAGTGCCGGCCGACCACCCGGGACAGCATCGGCGCGGCGTCCGAGGCGCGGGAGGCGAGCACGCACTCATAGGACGCGTCGTACAGCGCGGTCCTGATGTTGTCGCTCATCCCGCCGTCCACGCTGACGTAGGTACGGATCCCGTCCACGTCCTTGATCGTGCCCACCGTGTACAGCGACACGGTCGAGGGGCCGACGATGCCGCGGCCGGGTTCGACGGTCAGCCGGGGCCGGGACAGCCCGGCCGCCCGGCACTGCCCGTCCACGATGTCCCGCAGGCTCTGCGCCAGCTCCTTGACCTCGGGCGCGTCGTCCTCGGTGGTGTAGGCGATGCCGAAACCGCCGCCCAGGTCGAGCTCGGCGATCTCGATGCCGTGCTCGTCCCTGATCCGCACGGCCAGCCCCACCACCCGGTGCGCGGCCACCTCGAAGCCGGCCGTGTCGAAGATCTGCGAGCCGATGTGCGAGTGCAGCCCGGCGAAGGTCACGCCCGGGCAGGCGATGACCCGGCGCACCGCCTCGTCGGCGGCCCCGGAGGCCAGCGAGAAGCCGAACTTCTGGTCGTCGTGGGCGGTGGCCATGAACTCGTGGGTATGCGCCTCGACGCCGGTGGTGACGCGGACTAGGACGTTCGGCTTGGTGCCTGCTTGTTCCGTCAGGTAGGCGAGCCGGGCGATCTCCTCGAACGAGTCCACCACGACGTGGCCGATGCCGGCCTCGACCGCGCGGGCGAGCTCGTCCTGCGTCTTGTTGTTGCCGTGCATGGTGATCTGCTCCGGCGGCACCCCGGCCGACAGCGCCACCTCGAGCTCGCCGCCGGTGCACACGTCGACGCCGAGGCCCTCGGAGCTGACCCAGCGCAGTATCGCCCGGGAGCAGAACGCCTTCGCGGCGTAGAACACCCGCCCGTCGGGGCCGAACGCGTCCAGGTACTCGCGGCAGCGGGACCGGACGTCCTCCTCGTCGCAGACGTACAGCGGGGTGCCGAACTCGGCCGCCAGGTCCCGCACGTCGATCCCGCCGAGCGTCAGCACGCCACCGCCGGACCGCCCGGCGCCGCGCGGCCAGATCTCCGCGGGCAGCGCGTTCAGGTCCGGCGGGGCGGCGGGCGGATGATCGGCGGGCAGCACGTCACCATGACGTGGCCCGGCCGGGTGCGCGACACGGCTCATGTGTTTCCCTTCGTGGCGGTGCTCACAGCGACCGGGGCTAACAGCCGGCCGGGCGCGCCGATCCCGAGCAGGCCCAGGCCCGCGGCGAGCCCGGTCCGCGCCGCGTCCGCCAGCCACAGCCGCTCGCTGCTGATATCCGCTACCTTCGTGAAGCTGGTCGTGCTCATGGTGTCAATCGTCCGCGCTGCCAGCTCCGCCAGGTACCCGGCGAACTCGTCGGGACGCCCGCGGCGCGCCGCCACGGCCACCCGTTCCGGGAGCCAGGACAACGCGTCGAGCAGCGCCAGCTCCCCCGGTTCGGCGAGCAGGCGCGGCGTGAACCCGGCTGGCCTGGTCCCCAGCGCGACGGCCCAGCGCAGCACGGCAGCAGCGGCGGCATGCGCGTACCGAACAGCATAAGCGGGATTGGCCAGGACGTGCCGCGCGACGCCGGCCGGGTCCGGGGGCTCGCCGCCGGGCGGCAGCGCGGCCAGGGCGAACCGCACCGCGTCGGCACCGGCGAAATCGACGGCCTGCGCTACGGGACCGCGTGGCAGGGGGGGCGATGGGGGGACGGCGGCTCGTTCGGGATGAATGAGGGCACCGGCGGTGAGGGCGAGACGGGCGGTCAGCTGTGCGGCGAGGGTCGCCCTCGCCTGTGGCCAGCCTCGAGCGGCGGTCAGCGGTATCTCGGGGGGCGCGGGGAGGGTGCGGCCGGCCAGCGCGTCGCTGGCGGCGCAGGCCGGGCCGGCCTGCGCGATCCGGACCGCGAGCCGGGCCAGGGTGTCGTGGGTGACGGTGACGGTGACGAAACCGGGGCCGGTGACCTCGGCGGTGGCGATCCACGGCTCGGTGCTGAGCTGGCCGGCCAGCCGGGCGGCGGTGGCGCGGGGATCGGGGCCCAGGCGGAACGGGAGGGCGGTGGTGTAGCTGCCCGGCCCCGGGCCTGGGCGGAGCAGCGGGTCCTCGGCCCGGGGGCCGGCTGCGGCCAGGATCGCCTGCCGCAGCCCGGCCGTGATCACTCGCCGGCGGCGCTGGCGAGCTCGCGGACGACGCGGATCATCTCGTTCGGGTCGAACGGCTTGGTCAGGTAGGCGTCGGCGCCGACCCGGCTGCCGTGCGTCTTGTCGTCCTCCTGGGCCCGGGCGGTGATCAGCACCACCTTGATGTGCGCGGTCTCCGGTGACTTGCGCAGCTGGACCGCGGTTTCCCAGCCGTCGAGCCGGGGCATCATCACGTCCAGCGTGATGACGTCCGGGTCGATCTCGGCTACTCTCTCCAGGCAATCCTGCCCGTCCACCGCCGTCTCGACATCAAAGCCCTCAAGCTGTAGGTTCACGGCGATTAGCCGCCTGATCACTTCGTCGTCGTCGACGACGAGCACCCGTCCCAATCCGTGCGTCACGCCGTGAGAGTAGCGCCTGCGGGGCAGTACTGGCGCCTCGTACCGGTCCGTGTCCGCGCAGGGCCGATTCACTGGTAACCTTTCCCACGTCACTGAGCCCCCATAGCTCAGGGGATAGAGCATCGGCCTCCGGAGCCGGGAGCGTAGGTTCGAATCCTACTGGGGGCGCCAGCTTCGGATAGGTTTCGCACCCGTACGCGTAGTGTGGGTAGATCATCACTGGTTTGCCCGGACAGGTTCCGTCCGGCCGGTGCCCGGCCCGGGCGGCCAGGCTCTGCTCAGTAACGCGAGGCGGCCGACGATGTTTGAGCGGTTTACCGACCGGGCCCGGCGGATTGTGGTCCTGGCGCAGGAAGAGGCCAGGAGGCTTGATCACAACTACATCGGCACCGAGCACATCCTGCTCGGCCTCATCCGCGAGGGTGACGGCGTGGCCGCGCAGGTACTGGTGAGGCGGGGAGCCGACCTGAACCGGGTCCGCCAGGAGGTCATCCAGCTGCTGGCCACGCCTCCCGACGAGGAGCCGGGGCCAGGAGCGAAGG
>JAICWX010000300.1 GCA_025934635.1 Streptosporangiaceae bacterium
ACCGGCCGGTCCAAGCCGACCAGCGAGATGATCCTGCACCTGGCCGAGCACCTGGACGTGCCGCTGCGCGACCGCAACGCGCTGCTGCTGGCCGGCGGCTTCGCGCCCGCCTATCCCGAACGCGGCCTGGACGAGCCCGAGCTCAAGGCGGTCCAGCAGGCCCTCGGCCGCGTCCTGGTCAGCCACGAGCCCTACCCCGCGGTGGTGGTGAACCGCTGGTGGGAACTGGTCGACGCGAACAGCGGCATCGCCCAGTTCACCCGGCACGCCCGCCCGGCGCTGCTCGAGCCGCCGGTCAACGTGCTCCGGCTGAGCCTGCACCCGGACGGCATGGCGCCGCGGATCGTGAACCTGCCCGAATGGCGCGCCCACCTGCTCACCCGGCTGCACCGTCAGGCCGAGGCCGCCGGCGACGAGCGCCTCGCAGCCCTGCATGACGAGCTCAGCGGCTACCCCGGCGGCGAGACCGCGCGCCCGGACCGGACCGACGTCGTGGTCCCGCTGCGCTACCGCGCCGACCACGCCGAGCTCAGCTTCCTCAGCATCACCGCCATGGTCGGCACTCCGATGGACATCACGGTCGAGGAACTGGCCATCGAGTCGTTCTACCCCGCCGACGACCGGACCGCCGCCGCCCTCGCCGCCCACGCCCGCTGACCGGCCCCGTGACTGCTAACCAGCCCCGTGACTGCTAACCAGCTGAGCCTCCGGGCGCTGAACCGCGCCACCCTCGGCCGCCAGCTCCTGCTCCGCCCGTCCGCACTGACCGCCCGCCAGGCCATCACCCACCTGGCCGGCCTGCAAGCCCAGGCCCCGCTGGCCCCGTACGTAGGCCTGTGGACCAGGCTCGCCGCTTTCCGTCCGGACCACCTCGAAAATCTTTTGACCGAACGGGATGTCCTCCGCGCCCACCTCATGCGCAACACGGTTCATCTGGTGGACACCGCGGACTTCCTCCGGTTCCGGCCCCTGTTCCAGGCCGCGATGGACCGCGCCCTGGCCGGGCACTGGGGCCGCCGCCTGGCCGGCGTGGACCCGGCCGAGGTGGCGGCGGCCGCGGCCGCCCTGCTCGCCGAGACGCCACTGACCCGGGCCGAGCTCGGCCGGGCACTGGCCCCGCGCTGGCCGGACCACGATCCCGCCGCCCTCGCCCACGCCGCCAGCCACCTGCTCACGCTGGTCCAGGTCCCGCCCCGCGGCCTCTGGCGCCAGACCGGCCCAGCCGCGTTCATGCTCGTCAGCGCCTGGCTAGCCGGCCACGAGCAGGTCGGGCCGGATCCCCTCCATGACGTGGCGGAAATGGTGCTGCGGTACCTGGCCGCCTACGGCCCGGCCAGCGTGGCCGACATCCAGGCCTGGTCCGGGCTGACCCGGCTGCGCGAGGTGACCGAGCGCCTGGGCAGTCGTCTGCGCCCGCTGACCGGACCGGACGGAGCCCCGCTGCTCGACCTGGCCGACCTGCCCGACGACGCCGACCCGGACACCCCGGCCCCGCCCCGCTTCCTGCCCGAGTACGACAACCTCCTGCTCTCCTACGCCGAACGTTCCCGGGTCATCCCGCACCGCCGTCCCGTCCCGCTGCCCCCCGGCAACGGGGCCGCCGGCGGCACGCTCCTGATCGACGGCTTCTGGCAGGCCGAGTGGAAGATCTCCACGGACGGAAGCGTCCTGGAGATCCGCCCGTTCGTCCCGCTGCGGGCCGCCGGCCGGGCGGCCGTGGCGGCCGAGGGGGAGCGGCTGCTGGCCTTCACCGGCCCCGCCGGTACCGCCCGGGATGTGCGCTTCATCCAGGATGGGAATAGCTAATTAACCGCCCCATGGCCGCAGCAGGACGGTCAGGGATTTACGGTAGGGGCATGGAGGACAAGGAGATCATGGCTCACATCAGCGAGCTGATCGCGACCGAGCACACGCTCCGCGAGCAGCACGCGGCCGGTGAGCTGACCGGTGCGCAGGAGCGGGAGCAACTGCGGTCGGCCGAAGAGGCACTGGATCAATGCTGGGACCTGCTGCGTCAGCGGCGTGCCCGCCGCGAGTTCGGGGAGAGCCCGGACGGGGCGGCGGCGCGGCCGGTCAGCGAGGTCGAGGGCTACCAGCAGTAGCGCTGCTGGCCCCGCTCAGCTAGCACAGCTCAATACACGAGGAGTGGCGTGCGTATCGCGAGATTCGCCAAGGGCGACGGGGTCGCGTACGGCGTAGTCGAGGGCGAGCCAGAAAGCGGCGGCCGGCCACCGCGGCCCGGGCTGACGATCGCGGAACTGCACGGGCACCCGTTCGGGGTAGACCCTGGCGGGGTCCGGCTGACCGGAAGCAGGTTCCCGCTGGCCGAGGTGCGGCTGCTGGCGCCGGTGCTGCCGAGCAAGGTGGTGGCCGCGGGCCGGAACTACGCGTCGCACGCGCGGGAGATGAACGGCGAGACGCCACCCAAAGGCTCCGACCCGGTCATCTTCCTCAAGCCGTCCACCTCGGTCACCGGCCCGGGGGACGCCATCAAGTACCCGGTCAAGATCACCGACCGGGTCGATTTCGAGGGTGAGCTCGCGGTCATCATCGGCCGGCTCTGCCGCCAGGTGCCGCGCGAGCGGGCCGAGGAAGTGGTGTTCGGCTACACCTGCGCCAACGACGTCACCGCGCGGGACCTGCAGGCCAGGGACGGGCAGTGGACCCGGGCCAAGGGCTTCGACACGTTCTGCCCGCTCGGGCCGTGGATCGAGACCGGGACCAACCCCACCGACCTCGAGCTCACTACCACGGTCAACGGCGCCGTCCGGCAGCAGGCTCGCACCTCTGAGCTGCTGTGCGACGTGCCCGGGCTGATCGCGCACGTCAGCCAGGTGATGACGCTGCTGCCGGGGGACGTCCTGCTGACCGGGACGCCGGCCGGGGTCGGGCCGCTGACCGACGGGGACGAGGTGTCGGTGACGATCGAGAGCATTGGCACCCTGACGAACCGCGTGGTAATCGGCGACTGACATTGCGGTCATCTCCCGCGATGTCCGGCAAAAGCGATCTCTATCGCAAGCCGGCGCGGCTAGTTTAGGATTGGCGTTCGGAGCAGGCGTACGCTCGCGATCAGCCGGGGAAACTCCGCGGACGGGGCAGCTAGGGGCGGCGGACCCTGGCCCGCGACCTATTCCGTCGTGATCGCGGAAAGGGTGGGCGTTATGGGTGGGGGCTACATTCCTAATTCCGGTCGGCCGCCTGGCGGGAAATCCCCGGAGTATTCTTTCTCCTCGCTCGTGCCGGTGCGTCACTGGCTGCGAGATCCGGCGCTGCGCAGCTGGCCCGTGCTGCTGCTGGTCGCCCTGGTCAGCGTGCCGCCCCTGGGCCTGGTCCTGCTCAACAACGCGACCGAGGCCAGGATCCGCGACATCGCCTGGATCTTCGCCGCCTACTTCGCCGTGGCCTGGCTGCTGCTGCTCGGCGTCATCGTCCGCCCGCAGCACGTGAGCCGGACCATGCTGGCGGCGGTCGGGGTGGTGGGCATCGTCACCCAGGCGCCCATCGCGATCTGGCTCGAGACCGAGCTGCACGCCGGCACGAGCAGCCTGCTCGACATCTTCACCATCGGCGTCCCCGAGGAACTGGCCAAGGCCATCCCGATCGTGGTGGTGGCGTGGATCTGGCGGCGCTTCTGGCACACCCAGACGCCGCGGGACTACCTGTTCCTCGGCGCGGTGAGCGGCCTGGTGTTCGGCGCGGCCGAGGTCGTGCACTACTTCACCGACGTCCTCGGTCACCTGTCCGGCAACGCCACCGGCCCGGACCTGCAGGCTCTCACGCTCGAGTACGTCTGGCGCTTCCTCACCGACCCGATCGACCACGCCTGCTGGGCCGGCATCACCGGCTACTTCATCGGGCTGGCCATCACCGGTCAGAGCCGCAAGTACGTGGTCGCCCCGGTCGGGATCGGCATCGCGGCCATCCTGCATGGCCTCAACGACTGGAACCCGGTCAACGCCCACGCCGCCTGGGTCCTGGTCACGCTGATCAGCGTGCTGCTGTTCCTGGCCTACGCCCGGGCCGGCGCGTGGCTCCCGCAGCAGGCCACGGGCGTCCCGGAGCAGGCCTCGCCCTACGGCTACACCGCCCCCTGGCCGGTCGGCCACCCCGCACAGCAGCCGCCCGGGCACGCCGGTGTCCCGGCGGCGCCCGCCGCGACCGCCCCCGGCGGACCGCCAGGCGCGCCGGAGGTGTGGTGGCAGCCCGCGGCCGGCCGCCGTCCGGGCGAGTCCCGCACGCCCCAGCCGCCCCAGGCGTCACCACCCCAGGCTCCGCCGGGCCGGCGGGTGCCGGCCGGAGCCGGGGCCGGTCCGCAGGACCGGGTTGCGCCGCCCGCCGCCGCGCAGAACAGCGCTACGCTGCCCACCACGCGGGTTGAACCGAGGCCCCGCCCCAAACCGTGGTGGGAGCAGTAGGACCGTGACAGGGTGGTAGCGCCCGAGCCGGGAGAGGAGGGGAATCCTCCGTGGTGATGTTCGACCGCAGGAAGCTCGCCGTGCCGTTGTTCGCGCAGGCCGGCGCGTTCGTCGTGGTTCTGGTCATTGGCGGGTTCACCGGCCACGCTCAATCGAAGACTCCGCCGCGACCCGCGGCGACCGCGAGTCCCAGCAGCACCGAGGGCCCGGGTACCGCCCGGGGTTCCGGGGTCAAGCTCAGCGTCAAGGTGACCGAACAGGGCCCCCTCGGGCCGGACGTCGCCGGCAGTGCGGTCCGGGTGCTGCGGAACGGGACGCTGGCCAGCGTCGCGTCGGGCACCCTGGACACGGCCCTGGGCTACGCCGCTAACGTGTCCGCCGGGCAGTACGAAGTGTGCGTCAAGCCGCCGCCCGGCTGGGGCAGCACCGCCCGCGGCACGGACGCGCTGGCCGGCTGGGTCTGCTCCGCGGCCGACCTCGGGAAGGGACCCCAGCTCGTGACGTTCCGCCTGTCGCTGCAGGCCCCCCAGGCGGGCCAGTGAGCGCCCACAGCCGGCGCCGGCCGGAGTCCCGGCCCGGCCCGTCGCAGGCCGGCCCGGCCCCCATCGGCCCGGCCCAGTTCGGCTGGGTGCTGGCGGCCATCGTCGCGGCGCTGATCGGCGGACTGGCCGCGGACCGGCTGGTGCACGCCTCGCTCCTGATCACGGTGGTCGTCTCGCTGGTCGCGGGCGGTCTGGCCGCCGCGGTCCTGCTCCGGATTCCGGCCGGGTCACCCGAGCTGACATCCGGCTTCCCGGACGACGAAACCCGCGGGTTCCCGACGCCGCAAGGCCGTCACGCCCCCACCCTTCCGCGGCCTCAGCCGGACACGCAGACGCAGGCCGCCCCGCGCGCCGCCCCGGCGGCCTCATTCGCACCCGCCGCGGGCGACCCGGTGGCGCCCGGCGCCGGTCCCGACGGGCAGGTCCGCGGCGGTCCGCCCGGCGGATCCGAGACCGTGGTCCAGCTGCTGCCGCTGCCCGGTCAGGCCGGCCAGGCCGACGCGCCCTGGTGGGACTCGGCCCAGGGAACCCCGGCGCCGAGCGCGGGCGCCAAACGGGTGCCCGCACCAGACCTGTCCACCTACCTCGCGTCTACTTTCATCGCGCAGTGCCCGCGCTGCGGCGCGTTCCGGTTCGATCACCGGCGAGCCAGGAACGGCTGGGATTTCCGGTGCGAGTCCTGCGATCATGTCTGGACCTGGCAGCCCGGCACGCCGTGGCCGCCGGTCCGGGTCATGCCGGGGGGAGCCCGCCCGCCTGGTCCGTGAACCGGCTACCGTCCAGGCTCGTTCCATGTAATCGCGGTACGCAACGGAGGTCATGTCATGTACGAGAGGGATATCAGCCGGAGGGATCCGGGTTGCGTGGTTTTCCTGCTCGACCGCTCCGATTCCATGAAGTCCAGCTGGGTGCACAGTCACGAGACCCTGGCCGAGGGCGCCGCCCGGGTGCTCAATGAGATCCTGCTCGAGTTGCTCTTCACGTCCCAGGGTGAGCCGGGGAAGGCGCGGCACTATTTCGACGTCGGCATCTTCGGCTACGGCCTGCGCCCGGTGGCCGGCGGTGAGGGCGTGGAACCCGCCTTCGGCGGCAAGCTGGCCGGCCAGCCGCTGGTCGCGCTGCCCGACCTGCGGGACAACCCGATCGCGGTGCGCGAGACGCCGTCGGTGGACGTCGGCGCGCCGCCGAGCCGGGTGCCGGTCTGGGTCGAGCCGGTGCACGGCTACCGGACCCCGATGTGCCAGGCGGTCGCGGTGGCCGGGGCCCACGTGTACGAGTGGGCGAGCGCGCACCCGGACTCGTTCCCGCCGATCATCATCAACATCACCGACGGCATGGTGACCGACAGCCCGTACGAGGGCGCCTCGCTCGACGAGTGGGCCCAGCGGCTGGTTAACATCCAGACCAGCGACGGGCCCGCGCTATTCTTCAACATCTTCGTGTCCCCGGCCGCGTCCAACGGCGTGCTGTTCCCCGCGACGGACTACGGACTGCCCGAGCCCGGCCCGCAGCTGTTCCGGATCAGCAGCCCGCTGCCGCCGCCGATGATCGCCAGCGCGCAGAGCACCGGCGCGATGATCGAACCGGGGGCGCGCGGGTTCGGCTTCAACGCCGACGCCACCATGCTGGTCAGGTTCCTCGAAGTCGGCACCAAAGTCGACGTGCGGGACTGAGCTGGTCCGCCCATGCAGATCCAGATGGTCACCTTCAGCGCAGCCAAGGACGGCAACGCGCCCGGCGAGTGGCAGGACGGCGCCAGCGGCGGGGTCATCCCCGACGGCACCGGGGCGCCGCACCGGGCCCGCTTCATCGTGCTCGACGGCGCGACCACGGCCTATGACCCGGTGCGCTGGGTGGATCAGCTGGTGCGGTCGTTCGCGCCGCCGCCGGGCGGCGCGGCGGGATCCGGGGGAGCCCAAGGTCCCCGGCTCGAGCCCGCCGCCATGCGGGCCTGGTTCGCCGAGATGCAGGATCGCTGGGCCAAGGACGTGCGGGACTTCGACAGCATCATCGAGGAGCGCAAGTTCGCCGAGGTCGGCTCGTTCGCGACCCTGCTCGGCTTCGAGATCTACGGGCTCGACGGCCCCGAGCCCTACTGGCGGGCGGTCGCGCTCGGCGACACGGTGCTCTTCCACGTCCGGGCGGGGCGGCTGATCGCCGCGTTCCCGCCGCTGGGGCCCGAGGACTTCGGCACCCTGCCGGACGGCGTGCACACCTCGCCCGCCAGCCTGGACAAGATGACCGAGCGCCTGCTCCTCGGCGGCGGCGTGCTCGAGGCCGGCGATTTCCTGTTCGCGGCCACCGACGCGATGGCGCAATGGATCCTGCGTACCATCGCCCATGGTGAGGCCAAGGTGTGGGACACCCTCACCACGCTGGCCCATCCCGACGTGTTCGCCCAGCTGGTCGCGGATCAACGCAAAGAGCAGGACGGCTCGAGGAGATTGAAGAACGACGACGTGACGCTCATGCGTCTGCGGATGCTGGCCAGCCAGCCCGCCTACCTGCTGGCCTGCCGGTGACCGCGTATCCGGCCGCGGGCGACTACTACAAGGCGGTGCAGGCGCCGTCCCGGACCTTCACCGTGCCGACGCTGCAGGCGGCCCAGTTCGTCTGGGACAGCCTCGGGCCGACGCTGGCCCGGGGCAGCAGCGCGGTGGTGTTCCAGGCCTCGGTGGAGGGCAAGCCCCAGGCGCTGCGCTGCTACATCAGGAACGACGCCTCCAGCCGGGACCGGTACAGCGCGCTGAACGCCTACCTGGCCAGCCATGACCTCAGCCCGTACGTGTCGGGCGCCATCTGGCTGGACGAGGCCATCGTGGTCAACCGGACGAGCTGGCCGGTGCTGACCATGGAGTGGATCGACGGGCGGACCCTGAACGAGTACGTGGACTTCCTGGTGACGGGGTCCAACACGGTCGCCCTGACCACGCTGGCCGGCCGGTGGCGCGAGCTGGTCGCGCTGCTGCAGCGCAGCGAGTTCGGTCACGGCGACCTGCAGCACGGCAACGTCATGGTGGACCAGGAGGGCCAGCTGCGCCTGGTCGACTTCGACGGGGTGTGGATCCCGCAGCTGGCCAGCCAGTCCCCGCCCAGCGAGTTCGGCCACCCGAACTACCAGCATCCCGGGCTGCGTATCTGGGACCGCTGGGTCGACACGTTCTCGGCCCTGGTCATCTACCTGTCGCTGACCGCGCTCGGCCGGGAGCCCGCGCTCTGGCTGGCCCTGTACAACTCCAAGAACCTGCTGTTCGCCAAGAACGACTTCTTCGCCCCGTTCGAGACCGAGGTGTGGAAGCAGCTGGCCGCGCTGCGCGACCCGCAGATCGACGCGCTTACCCAAAGGCTGCGGGCGTGCTGCGCCCCGGACTGGGTGCCCGCCGTAAGCCTGGAGATGCTGCTGGACCAGCCGGTGCCGTCCCCGGCGGCCCCGGCCAGCCCGGCGTCGCCGGTGTCCCGCCCGGTCCCGGCCGGGCCGCGCTGGTGGGAGCAGCCGTCCACCGGCACCGGCACCGGTACCGGCACGCCCTCCCGTTCCAGGCCGCAAGCGCCTGCGGGGTCCTCGTCTGGCTCCCGCCCCGCTACTCCCTCCTCCCCGGGTCCGTCCTACCCGACCGTTCCCAGGATCCCCGGAGTTCCCAGCGGTTCCGGAGTTCCCAGCGGTTCCGGGGCTTCCGGCGGTTCCGGGGTTCCTGGCGGTTCCGGGGTTCCCGGCGGTTCTGCGGTTTCCGGGGGTTCTGGCGTTCCCGGGGGTTCCGGGGTTCCCGGCGGCCCGGCGGCTTCCGGCTCCCCGGCCGGCTACCCGGCGGCTCCCACCGGCCCGTCCGGCGCGTCGGCGTCCGGGGGCGTGACCCTTCCCACTCCGCCCCCGCTGTCCGCGCCGCTCAGCACGGCCGGCACCGGGCCGCTGCCGCAGCTGAGCCAGAAGATGGTGCCACCGGGCGACACCATCTGGTGGTCCCTGCCGGGAGCCGCGTCCGGCCGGGGTCAGCCCGGCTCACCCCCGCCGGGCTCACCCCCGCCGGGCTCAGCCCCGCCCGGCTCACCTTGGCCTGGCTCACCCCCGCCCGGCTCACCCCCGCCCGGGCCGTACGGTTCCGTGCCGCCCGCGCCCGTGCCCCGGGGGTACGCGCCCTACGGGGGCCAGGTCCAGCCGGGCCCGGGGCCGTCCTACCCGGCGCAGCCGTCACCCGCCCCGGTGGCCAAGCCACAGCAGTCGGGTTCGGTGCTCGGCGCCATCGCGCTCGGCCTGGGGATCGTGCTCCTGATCATCGGCGCGGCCAGTAGCGTGCCCCTCGTCGTGCTCATCGGCCTGGGGGCGGGGGCGTGGGGCATCTGGCGGCTGGTCACCGCGACCGGGAACAGCCCGAAGCCGCCCGGCACCTGAGCCCGCTACGGCGTCTTTATCCATTCCAGCCTGTTCCAGTACGCCAGCAGGTCGCCGTCGTTGGTCCCGATCATGACCACCATGACGTTCTGCTCGTTGTCGGTGCTGACGATGACCGGGCCTGCGGGCTTTATATTGACGAACTCAGCGATGCTGCCCGTCATGCCGGGCGTCTTGATGGTGAAGCTGGACTGGCACTCGACGAGGAAATTGCTGAAGTTCCCGTTGGTGGTGCACTCTCTGCGCTTGGCGAACTTCGCCTTCGTGAGATTGGCGCTGAGCCCGCTGGCGAGAGCGGTCCGGCTGGGGTACTGGTAGTAGACGATCGTGCTCGCGGCCAGGCCCCGCAGTTGCTGGCACTGGACCACCGCGTTGGCGCCGAAATCAGTGCCGCCGTCGAAGCAGCGGCCCCGGCTCTGTACCGCGGTCGGGATCTTGGCCGCCAGGATGCTGAGCTGCGACGGAGGGCTCGGGTCGGCCGACGGATCGGGTGAGGAGGCCGGGCTGGAGTTGGTGCTGGCTGGCGGGTTCGAGGACTGGGACGCAGACGGCGACGACACCGTCTTGGCCGGGAACGGGCTCAGGTGCGCGACCGCCGCGACCCCTAGGTAGCCGGCGATGAGCGCGATGGCCGCGGCGATCCCCACCGTGTTGCGGTTGAGCAGCTTGGGCCGCTGCGACTGCCGCCCCGGCAGCCGCCCGGCCGGCAGCGGCAGCGGGAAACCAGGCTCTCCCTCGGGCGCCGCGCCGCCCGGAGCCCCGCCCCGGCCTCCGCCGCTTCCGGTTCCGCTGCCCGGGATCCCGCCCGGCGCGGCCGGACCGCCCCAGGCTCCCCCCGCCGCGGGTCCGCTCGCCCCGGCAACATCACCCATGGGCCCGGTACCCACCGGACCGGTGCCCACCGGACCGCTGCCCACCGGACCGCTGCCCACCGGACCGCTGCCGTCCATCGGGCCCGTGGCCACTGGGCCGCCGCTGACCGGACCTGTGACCCCTGGGCCGCCACCAGCCGTGCCCGCGGTCCCTGGGGCGCCACTGGCCTGTCCTGCGCCCCCCGGGCTGCCGCTGGCCCGTCCGGTGCCACCGCGTCCCGTGCCGTACCCCGGCTCGCTGTCGCTCGCGGCG
>JAICWX010000176.1 GCA_025934635.1 Streptosporangiaceae bacterium
GAGCCGCCGGAGCAGACCTTGCACGCGGTCGAGGCGGCGGACGCGGACGAGAACAGGGCGCGACTGGCCCGGGAGCCGTGCGCGCGCGCCGGGCTGCTGCGGATCGGCTCGATAGAGCCCTGGGCGCTCTGGCTCGACGGGCGGCGGGGCCGGCGAGGACCCTGACCGCGGGAACCTGACCGCGGGGACTCTGACCGCGGGAACCTGACCGCGGGAACCGCGTCTTCGCCGGCGCGGGTCAGACGAAGCGGATCACGGTGTTGCACAGCTCGCCCTGCTGGCCGGGCCCGCCGGCCCGGTCGGTGGCGTGCAGGTCGACGGCGACGATGCCGGTGCGGCCGTCGCGGGCGGGCACGAACCTGATGGTCCGGTGGCCGAAGGCGAGCTCGGCGCCGTCCGCCGTGACCGCGGGCGGGTCGATGCCGATGATCGCGGCCCAGGTCTGCGCCAGGGCGGCGGGGCCCGGCGCGCCGCCGGCCGCGCTCACCGCGACGTCGACCGCGCGGATGTCATCGGCCTTGCTGGTCCGGGCGGCGTGCGCGGCCTTTGCGGCCGGGAGCTCGTCCCAGAACCACGCCGCCCGCGGCAGGAACTCGTCGAGCTCGAGCAGCACGCCGACGTCGAGGGGGTGCAGCTGGATGATGGCGCGGCCCATCGCCTGGGTCTCGACGGCTACCCGGACGCCGTGCTCGGCGGCCCGCTCCTTGACCCCGGCCAGCGACGGGACCTGAGTGGACAGCACCCAGCCGGACGCGCCGCCGACGCGGCGCAGCCAGCGGGCGACCGAATGCTCCGGCGTGACCGGGGCGAGAACCTCGACGTAGGTGCCCGGGCCGACCGGCGCGGTGAAGTCAGCCAGGCCCATGGCGGCCAGCAGCGGGTCGCCGAAGCCGGGACCGAGGGCGAGCAGGCCGGTGGCGGTCCGTACGGCCGCCGCGTGGTCCAGGGTGGCGAAGCCGACCTGGCGCAGCTGGGCCCACTGAGGCGCGGGGCTCACCGGCCCGTGTCCATGGTCGTGGCCTTGAGCAGCTTGGTCATGCCGCGCTCGTAGCGGAGCGGGTCGCGCGCGTACCGGGCTCGCGCGTCGATGGCCATGAAGTCGGTGTCGGCCACGTGCTCGCCGCGATCCAGCGCGTCCAGCCCGGCGCGGGCGATGTCGGCCGGGTCTTCCTTGCGCCCCTGGACGTGCGCGGACATCCGGGTGTCGACCGAGCCCACGATCAGCGCGGTCACCTCGGTGCCCTGGTCGGCCAGCTCGGAGCGGGTGATGCTGGACAGGAACAGCGTCGCGGCCTTAGCTGGGGAGTAGCCGCCCATGAACGGGGCGGGGAAGGCGCCGGCCACCGAGAGCACGTTGACGATGTAGCCGCCGCCGTTGGCGCCGAGCACCGGCGCGAACGCCCGGGTCATGCTCAGCACGCCGAAGTAGTTGACTTCCATCTCGCGGCGGGCGGCGTCGGGGTCACCGGTCAGCACCAGCCGCTGGTTCTCGAACCGGCCGGCGTTGTTGACCAGGAGGTTCACGTCGGAGCAGGCCGCCGCGGCGGCCTGTACCGCGGCCTGGTCGGTCACGTCGAGCGGCACGACCTCGACGACCGCGCCGAGCCCGCCGAACTCGCCGGCCAGGCCGTCCGGGGCGCGCACGGCGGCGTAGATCTTCTTCGCGCCGCGGGCGGCCAGCTCGGCGACGATCGCCAGGCCGATTCCGCGGTTCGCGCCGGTGACCAGCGCCACCGAGCCAGCCGCCTTGCTAGGGCGCGGCATAGCCACCTCCGCAATGTCGAGCGAACAGGCACGACATTACAGCCGGGCTAGCCGGCGGATCCCCGCCCGGCCCGGGGTGGCCGGGCGGGGTCCGGTTCTCAGCTGATCCTGACGACCTGGCCGCCGGACGAGCACAGCTTCGGGCCCATGCCGCTGGCCGGGGCGATGCTGCAGTTCGAGACGTAGATGGCGCCGTCACTCCCGGCCGCGAAGCCGGACGGGAAGAACAGCTTGCCGACACCCAGGTGGGTGCGGTGACCCCGCCGGTCGATGCGCACCACGTCGCCGGCCGGGCTGGCCGTCGGGCCCTCGTTGAGCCCGCCGGTCTGGTACTCGGTGGCGTAGAACGCGCCGTCACGGCCGAAGCCGCAGCCCTGCACGGTGGTCAGGCCGGTGGCCCAGACCTTGGGGGCGTGCCCGGGAACGACCCGCACGATGTTCGCGTGCCCGGGAGCGTACTGGCCGCCGAGCAGTTCCCCGACGTAGAACGCGCCGTCCGGGCCGCGGGCCACGCACGTCGGCACCGAGTCGCTCACCGACCCTCTCGGGACGCCGACGAACGCGAGGACCTTGGCCGTGCCGTCGCGCTTGACGTCGACCAGGAGGTTGGCACCCGCATCGACCACGTAGCGGTGGTCCCGGGAGGCGAGCACGCTGTTGGGATTCGCGTCCGGGAAGTCATTGGGCGCGAGGTTGACCCGGGTCGTCGTCCAGGCGTAGTCCTGGTCGCCCACGTCGGAGACGTCACTGAGCCCGCGGAACGGATGCACCTTGACCAGGTGGCCCAGCTGGTCAAGGGCCGCGGCCCGCAGGTTGAACGGGATAGCGCCAGGCGGCGGCACCTCGTGCGAGCTCAGGCCGAACAGGCCGTAGACCTGGCCGAACCCGTCCGCCGACACCGATACCGGTCCCTCGGCCGCGACCCCGCCCTCGCCGGAGCCGGAGACCAGGCCGGTGACCAGGCGCTTGACCCCGCCCGGGGTGACCAGGTCGAACGAACCGGTCAGGCCGAGGCAGGTCGTGCCCTGCTCGCCGCCGGCTACGCAGGCGGACCCGCCGGACCCGGCTTCGGCCAGGTAGAGCCCGTGGGGAGTGGCCGAGAGTCCGCGCGGGTTATTGAGATGGCTGGCGACCACGGAGACTCTCCAGTGGTGACCGAGCGTCTGCGCCCCGGCGGCAGACGGCGTGGTCAGGGCCATGACGCAGGCCAGGCCCACGGCGGCAGCACCTCCCGCCACGCTGAGTCGCCGACGTCGGATTACGCGTTTACGCATTAATTTCCCCTCCTGCATGATGACTCCCCCCCACCGCGGCCTGAACTGGGCCCGGCGGTCGTCACGGCAGCCGAACAAGCCGCCATGGCGACAGCATGCAGGACGTGTGGAGGTTCTGTGAAGAAGGGTGCGGCGTGTCGTCAGGTGTGGGTTTTCGGTGAGTCGTCGCCGACCTGGATCTGCGAGCCGCGCAGCTCACGGACGCAAACCGAACAAACCAGGACAGGATGGAACTCTCCGCCGCAGGTGGTGTGGGTGTAGATGCTGGCCGGTCCCTCGGGGGCGCGGAACCACCGGTCGCCCCACTCCAGCATCACCATGACGTGCGGGAAGAAGGCCCGTCCCTTGTCGGTGAGGCGGTACTCGGCCCGGCCCGAGCCGGCCCTGGCCGGCACCGCCTCCAGCACGCCCATCTGGCAGAACTTACGCAGCCGGTCCGAGACGATGGTGGGCGGCGCGCCCATCATCTCCAGCATGTCGGTGAACCGGCGGGCGCCGAGGAAGGCGGCCGCAATGGCCGAGGCCGACCAGCGGTTGCCGATCAGCTCGATGGTCTGCGGCACCAGGCCGGGGCCGGGTGAGCCGCCGGCGGACCGGCGCCGGGTGGTGGCCCGCGGCACCGACCGCTCGAAGCCGCCGCTCGGGCCGAACGTCTGGCGCAGGTCGTGGATCCCGGCCGGCTTACCGCAGGTCTGGCAGTGCATGACCGGCGAGAACTCCTGGCCGCACACGGCGTGGCGCATCGTCGGCAGCGGCTCGGTGTGCTCGGTCACCCAGACGGCTTCCCACGACCAGATGGTGAGGAGGACCTTCCACAGATCGCGTCCTCGTTCGGTCAAAATGTATTCGTAACGGCGGGGGGCGTCCGAGTACTGAGCCATGGTGAAGACGCCAGCCTCGGTCAGCCGCCGCAGTCGTACGGTCAGCACCGAGTTGGCGATGCCCAGCCGGTCCCGGAAGTCCTTGTACCGGCGCACGCCGTCCTGGATGGCCAGCCGGGCGATGGCCAGGTTCCACTCGTCGCCGATCAGCCCGAGGGCGACCGCGTTGGAATTCTCCGCGGGGGTGGCCCCGGAGAGTTCGGGCTCGGGCTCGGGAACCGCGGCAGGATCAGGCCTCATACTCCCACTAACGGTCAGGTGCGTATCTACTGTTCACCAGCCACGGAGGGAATTGCCGGGCGCCCAGCAGCTGTGGGTGCCACTGGCGATCCGCTCGGGCAGCTGGGCATGCGCGATCGGTCCCCGGCCCACGTCGTTGGCGCGGAAAACGACACACTCGGACAGGTCCCGGTTCATGTCGACCGTGAGCGTCACGAGGTACGCGTCGTCTTCGTCCGTACCGCCCACGCGCGGGGCGACGCCGACCTCGCTGCAGAAAACGCCCGGCTCGAACTGGTAGCGCTCCTCGCCGCCGGTCACCGTGTCGTGCTTGACCAGCCCGTTGAACAGGAACCAGCCCGGCTCGTTGGTGGCAGCGTACGTGTACCGGTAGGGCCGTCCGCCGAACCCGCTGTTGATGGTGCCGAACTCGGTGCAGGACTGCGACAGGTCCTGCTCGCTGCATGCCCCGGTGACCATGTTCATCCGCCACCGGTGCAGCCGGGTCTGCATGGCGTCCTGGGCCAGGAAGCGCCACATCCGGCCCTCGGGGCCCTTGCCGCCGGCTTCCTTCGGCTCGGGGCAGCCCTGGAAGAAGCCGTCGACGACGACCTCGTCGCCTTCTTCCCAGGCGTTGACCCAGTGCAGCACGAACGTCGGGTCGAACTCGAACCAGCGGATGTCTTCGGGGGCGCCGCGGCGCGGGATGACGCCGAGCCGGGCCGGCAGCTCCGGGTGGAACCGGCTGGCGTACAGGTTCTTGGCCAGCAGCTCGGGCTCCCAGAACAGCGGCATGTCGTTGAGGATCGCGTAGTGCTCGGTGAACGCCATGTCGTGCGGCAGCCGGGGCCCGGGCAGGTCGATCGGCACGTAGTGGACCAGCCGGTTTCCTGCGTCCACGACTCCGTAGTGCAGGTACGGCGGCGTGGTGCCGTAGTTGAAGAAGAGCAGCTCGCCGGTGTGGTCGTCGACCTTGGTGTGCGCGGATACGCCCAGGTCGTGCGGGAATTCTCCGCCCCAGCTGCACTTGCCCAGGTCGTCCAGGGTCAGCGGGTCGAGCCGGTACAGGTCGCCGCACTGGTAGAAGCTGGCCACGGCGACCCCGGCGTGCACGATGACGTCGGTGGAGGCGGCGTCCTTCATCCGGCCGCGGGCGCCCCAGCCTTTTTGTTTCAGTGCGGCTTCGGGGTTCTCGGCGATGCCGGCCCACAGGGAGCGGCCGGCCTCCTGTTCGGCCAGCAGGCCGTCGGTGCGGACGAACCGGTTGCGGTAGGACACCTTGCCGTCCCGGAAGGAGACCTTGTGGATCATCCCGTCGCCGTCGAAGGGGTGGTACCTGACGATGGCCGGGTGCAGCGGATTCTCGGTGTTGCGCAGGTAGACGCCGTACAGGTCCTCCGGCAGCTCGCCGCTTACCTGCAGCTCGTCCGCGTCGTACTCGATGCTCTGCGGACGCCAGGCTCCGGACCGGTAGGGGTGGTCGTCGTCCTCCGGGAGCGTGCTGAGCAGCTTGGCGTAGACCTCGACGTCGGCCATTGTCTTGTTCAGTCCTCCTGGGTGACGACGAAGCTGACGGTGGTGGTCAGGCTGCCGCCGATGTTCAGCGTGGCGAACGTCCTGGCGTTCTCGACCTGGGTGCCGCCGGCCTGGCCGGTGACCTGGCGGGCGGCGTCGTGCAGCATCCGCACGCCGGTGGCGCCGACCGGGTGCCCGACGCCGATCAGGCCGCCGCTCGGGTTGACCGGGATCGCCCCGTCCCGCTCGAGGTCGCCGTTCTCGACCGCCTTCCAGCTCTCGCCGGGCTCGGTGATGCCGAAATGGTCGATGGCCATGTACTCCGACATCGAGAAGCAGTCGTGGGTCTCGATGCCGTCGAGGGCGTGGACGTCTGTCACTTTGGCGCGGCGGAAGGCGTCGGTGACGACGTTCCTGACGTGCGGGAAGACGTAGCGGTCGCTTTTGCTGCGGTCCAGCTTGGGCTGCAGCGGGAGGCCGGCGGTGCCGTGGCCCCAGCCGGCGATCCTTGCTCGTGGTTTCGTGCTCGGCCGGCTCGCGCGGAAGCGGTCGGAGACCAGCAGGATGCCGGCCACGCCGTCGGTGACCTGGGCGCAGTCGGTGCGGCGGAGCCGCCCCTCGACGACGGGGTTGTCGTGGTCGTCCTCGGCGAAGCCGCCCGGGCCGAATTCCCACGTGCGGGTCTGCGCCAGCGGATTGGCCTTGGCGTTGCGCATGTTGAGCTCGGCGATCGCGTGCAGGTGCTGGTTGTCCAGGCCGTAGCGGCGGTCGTACTCGTCGGCGAGCTGGCTGAACATGTACGGCCACATGAACGTGGCGTCCTGGCCCTCGTGCCCGATCCAGGCGGCCGCGCCGAGGTGCCTGGGGGCGTCTTTGCCGGGCACGTTGCGCTCCTGCTCGACCGCGAGCACGAGTATGCAGTCGTAGCGGCCGGCCTCGATCTCGGCGGTGGCGGCGAGGACGGCCACGCTGCCGCTGGCGCAGGCCGCCTCGTGCCGGGCGGCCGGCTTGCCCCACAGCCGCGGCTCGACCGTGGCGGGCATCGCGCCCAGCTGGCCCTGCCCGGTGAACAGCTGCCCGAACGCGTTCCCGACGTGGATCGCCTCCACGTCCTCGGGCCCTACCCGGGCCGCTTCCAGCGTGCCCGCCACTGCTTCGGCCACCATGTCGGAGATCTCCAGGCCCTCGCGCGCGTAGTTCCGCGCGAAGTCACTCTGGTAACTGCCCGCGATCCATGCGCTCGCGCTGCCCATATCTGACTCCTACCTGCCGTTCCGCACAGACTACAACAGATGGAGTGACCCATCCAGGGACGAATCGCCCGGCGAGAATCCCCTCGCGGCGGCCTTTTGGAACGCCTGCGGCGCTGGGGCATACCGGGGGCCTCCAGAGGGTACAGAGGCGCGATGCGTACGCCTGATACGTGATTGCCCAGAATTTCTTGCCGAGGCGGTTAGCCGAGGCGGCGGCCGAGGCGGCGGCCGAGGCGGCGGCCGAGGCGGCTGTCGGGATGGCCGGGGCGGCTGTCGGATGGCCGGGGCGGCCGCCAGGGATCTCGGTGGCCCACCGGGTACGGAAGAAGGTACCCAGGGGCACACCGACTTCGTCTGTGACAGCGCGAAATCGAGGCGAACGGGGAAAACGAGGCGCATGGGAAACGAGATGCGCGGCGCGGCGCTGCATCCGGACGCCGTGGATCCGGAATGCAGGTTCCCGTTGGCACCATCAGTTACAGGAACTACTCACGTCCCACTTAACACGGTGGATCCGGCTTATCCGGAGGATTTTGGCAACCCTGGGGTACCGGATCCACCGCGTAACCCGGATCCACCGGGTTAATGCGGGCGGGCGGGCTTGAAAGGGCGAGGGGCCGAACGGGGTGGGTGCGCGGGGGCGGGTTAGCTGGGGGGGTAGATGGGGTCGGCGGGGTACTTGGCGCTCATGCGGAGGACGGATGGGTCTGGGGTGAGCAGGCCCTGCATCCAGTGTTCGGCGGCCGGGGCTTCGTGGTTCCAGTCCCACCGGAGCTGGCGGTGGGCGATGCCCCACCCGCCTGCGCGGCGCTCCAACCGGTCGATCATGCGGGCGCCGGTGAAGCTGTGGTAGTACTCGCCGTTCGCCTTGATCCGGGCGAAGGTGATGCAGTAGGACTCGGCGGTGGCCGTGTCGCCGTCCACCTCGATCAGCAGGTTGGTCATGTTGTGGCTGGTCCGGGAGCGGGGATGAGTCAGGCCGGCGGTGATGCCGTCGATGTAGTCCTGGGCCGGGCCCGCGAACAGGCCGCCGTGGTCCTCGGTCGCGCCGGGCAGGTAACAGGAGCGCAGCGCGGCGACGTCGCCCCGGTCGACGGACCGCAGGTAGCGGGTCAGGAGTTCGGTGATCTCCTGCTTGTCGAGCAGGCCCTGCAGCGCGGCGCCATGGTCGGTCATGCCGTGACATTACAACTAGCGGAGTGATAGAACGAGGCCGTGAGCGGTGGGGCTGTCCAGGGGCCGAGGTTGTCGGTGTCGCTGGGGTTGTGGCAGGACCGGCCGGCTGGCGAGGTGGTGCGGACGGCGGAGGTCGCCGACGCGCTCGGGTACGGCGAGATCTGGATCGGCGAGATGGCCACGTTCGATGCGTTCGCGCTGGGCGCGGTGGTGGCGGAGCGGACTGCGCAGGCGGCGCTGACGGTGGGGCCGCTGGCGGTGGCGGTGCGGGACCCGGTCATGATCGCGATGGGGGCCGGGTCGCTGGCCGAGCTGACCGGGCGGACGGTGAACGTGGCGCTGGGCTCATCCAGCCCGGTCGTGGTGGAGCAGTGGCACGGCCGCCGGCAGGAGCGCACCGCGCTGGCGCTGGCCGAGTCGGCTACCGCGGTGCGCACGCTGCTGGCCGGGGGCACGGCGGACGTACGGGGCCAGGTGATCAGCACCCGCGGCTTCCGGCTGCGGACCCGGGCACCGGGGACGCCGCTGACGATCGCGGCGTTCGGCCGCGGCGCGGTCAAGGCGGCGGCGCGGCACGCCGACCGGATGGTCATCAACCTGGTCACGCCCAAGTCCGCGGCCCGGCTGGTGCAGATGCTGCACGATGAGTGCCGGGCGGCCGGACGGCCGGTGCCGCCGGTGGCGGTCTGGCTGGCGGCCGTGGTCAGCCCGGCGGCGGCCGGGGCCGGGGCCGGGGCCGGGGCGGCGGAGGCCGGGGCCGGGGCGGCGGCGGAGGGTCCTGCGCTGGCAAGTACCGAGCAGCTGCGCCGGGGGCTGGTCGCCTACATGTCCGCGCCGGGGTACGGGGAGATGTTCGCCGAAGCCGGGTTCGGCGACGTGGTGCGCTTTGCCCGGACCCGGCCG
Source organism: Streptosporangiaceae bacterium (assembly GCA_025934635.1). Next base: position 8,986 of record JAICWX010000176.1, read on the forward strand.
CATCCCGGCGAGCTGCTGGCCGCCATCCCGGCCGAGCTGACCGGGCACGTCTCACTGGTCGGCGACCGGCGAGCGGTGCGGGCCCGGCTGGCCGAGTACACGAGCGCGGGCGTCGACGAGGTCGCGCTGGTGCCCGGGTCGAGCGACGCCGACCCGGCCGGGGTTGCCACCTTGACGGCGCTGGCACCTTAGCGATGGCACCTTAGCGATGGCACCTTAGCGATGGCCGCCTTCGCGGTGGCTCCTTAGGGAGGGAACCAATGGGACTGCATCCGGCGGAGCGGGTCCGGGAGTACCGCGCCAAGGGCTACTGGAACGACGACATGATCGACGCGCTGCTGCGTGAGCGGGTCCGGGTGCACGGCGACATCCCGGCCATCACCGATCCGCTGAACCGCGAGGCGCTGCTCGACGGGCCGTTCCGGGTGCTGACCTGGCCGCAGCTGGACGAGGAGGTCTCCCGGCTGGCGCAGGTGCTGCTGGACGAGGGCATCGGGACCGGCGACGTGGTCGGCGTGCAGCTGCCCAACACGACCGAGATCGCGATCGCGTTCCTGGCCGTCGTCCGGATCGGCGCGATCGTGGCCCCGTTCCCGGTGCAGTACCGGTCCTGGGAGCTCACCCACCTGGGCAACGTAGCGCGGGCCCGGCTGTTCATCACGGCCGGCCGGATCGGCCAGCGGCCGGCCGCGGCCGAGATCGCCGGGCTGCGCGGGCAGCTCCCGTCGCTGCGCACGGCGGCCGCGTTCGGTCCTGACCTGCCGGCGGGCGTGGTCAGCCTGGACGACCGGATGGCGGCCGCCGGCAACCGGGACGGGCTGGCCGCTCACCTGGCCTCCTTCTCGCCCGACCCGAACGACTGCGTCACCATCTGCTGGACGTCGGGGACGGAGAGCACCCCCAAGGGCGTGCAGCGGACGCACTACGACTGGATGGCCATGTGCACCGGCACGGTGGAGGGCCCGGACCTGACCGACGCCGACGTGCTGCTGAACCCGTTCCCGATGGTGAACATGGCCGGCATCAACGGGATGTTCCTGCCCTGGCTCAAGGTGGGCGGGCTGCTGGTCCAGCACCACCCGTTCGACCTGGCCACGTTCCTGCGGCAGATCTCCGAGCACCACGCGACGTACACGTGCGCGCCGCCCGCGCTGCTCACCGCCCTGCTGCACAACGAGGCGCTGCTGGCGCAGACCGACATCTCCTCGCTGCGCATCCTCGGCTCCGGCTCCACGCCGCTGGCGCCCAGCCTGCTGCAGGGCTGGCACGACCGGTACGGCATCGAGATCATCAACTTCTACGGCTCCAACGAGGGCATCGCGCTGCTCGGCACGCCGAAGGACATCCCCGACCCGGCGGTGCGCGCGGTGTACTTCCCGCGCTACAGCGTCCGGGACTGGGAGTTCACGATGGCCCGTACCACGCTGGCGCGGATAGTGGACCCGCAGACCGGGGCCGAGATCACCGAGGCCGGCGTCCCCGGCGAACTGCGCATCAAGGGCCCCGGCGTGTTCCCCGGGTACCTGCCGGCCAGCGGCGTGCCCGACCCGTTCGACGAGGACGGCTACCTCAAGACCGGGGACATCCTGGAGATCGCGGGCGACGACCTGGAGTACCTGCACTACGTGGACCGGTCCAAGGACATGGTGGTCCGCGGCGGCATGAAGATCTCGGCGGCCGAGCTCGAGGGGTTCATCGCCGGCCACCCGAAGGTGGCCGACGTGGCCGTGGTGGCCTACCCGGACGAGATGCTCGGCGAGCGCGCCTGCGCGGTCGTGGTGCCCCGTCCGGGCGAGACGGTGACGCTCGCGGAGATCGTCGCGTACCTGCGGGACCTTGGTATCGCCACGTTCAAGCTGCCGGAGCGGCTCGAGCTCCGGGACGAGCTGCCGCGCAACCCGCTCGGCAAGATCCTCAAGCGGGACCTGCGGGACGAGCTGAGGAACTAAACCCCTATCGGGCTACCTATGCCGCTGACCGGGAGAATTTCGCAAGCGCGATTTGCGGGACGAATTACGGGCATTAAGGAATTAGTCCGCTCGGGTTACCTGAGATTGCCGCTCCGGCTACGGTTGTGTCGCTCGCTGACCGGGAATGCCTGGCGTTGGCTGAGAACACGGCACGGGGGCGGAAAGCAATCATCACCTGGGCGTATTCGCCATTTTTCCGTTGCGCTCAGCTATTTACGCTTTACCACGGCAAGGCGCGATAGGAAAAGGAGCGCATATGCGACGCAGGTGGCCCGCGCTGGCGGCGACCATCCCCCTGGTGCTGGGCTGGGCGGTGACGACCGCCCACCCGGCATCGGCCTCAGCCTCGGTGACCCCAGCCCTGGTCAACTCAGCTCCGGCCACCGGGCCCGCCGCGGTGCAGCCCGGCGGCCCGGTCAGCTCGCTGAGCACGCCCGGCATGCCATCCGGGACCGTGACCCCCCGGATCTCCGGACTGCAGCCGCCGGGCGGCGGCGGGCAGAGCGGCCTGGGGCAGAGCGGCCTGGGGCAGGGCAGCGGGCAGAATGGCGGCGGGCAGAGCGGCCTCGGCGGCCTGGGGCAGGGCCGCGGTGCCCAGAACTCGGTCGTCACCAGCAGCAACTGGGCGGGGTACGTGGCGACCGGCAGCACCGGCGCGTTCACCAGCGTGTCCTCGAACTGGACGGAGCCGGTCGGCCACTGCAACGGCGCGGGCGGCAAGTACGCCGCGTTCTGGGTCGGGCTCGACGGCTACACCAGCTCCACGGTGGAGCAGACCGGATCCGAGGTCGACTGCTCCGGGTTCTTCCCCCGGTACTACGCCTGGTACGAGATCTACCCGAACGCGGCGGTGAACTTCACCAACCCGGTCAGGCCCGGCGACCAGTTCACCGGCACGGTCACCTACACCGCGCCGAACACGTTCACCCTGGCCCTGACGGACCACACTGAGCACTGGACGCAGACGGTGAGCGCCGCCGCGCCCAGCGCGGCGCGGTCCTCAGCCGAGGTCATCGCCGAGGCGCCCTGCTGCACCGCCCGCGGCGGCATCTTGCCGCTGACCGACTTCGGCACGGTCAGCTTCACATCGGCGACGGCGAACGGCCGGAGCATGGCCACCTACAACCCGACCGAGATCGTCATGCCGAACACGTTCGTGTCGCCCATGAACAGCGCCGGGAACTTCACCGTGAGCTACGCCGGCTTCGCGGGTTTCCCCGGCTTCCCGGTGCGATCCGGTGGCGCCGGACCGGTCAGCTCGGATTCTGACTAGACGGTCCGGCTTCTGAGCCCGCGGCGGTGGCCGCGGGGCGGGCGGGCAGGGTGCGGCCCCTGCCCGCCCGCCTATCGCTTAGCCGTGCCGTTCGCGCTGGCTGTGCTCGCCCTCCGAGCAGTGCGCGGCGGGCGGGGCCACGTCCAGGGTGGGGTTGCGGTCGAAGAAGCCGGTCGGCTTGAGCACGAAGCCGCAGCGGGCCACGGGCATCACCGGCCAGTCCTCCGGCCGCGGGATGTGGGTGGGGCCGAACGTGTGCCACACCACGATGTCCTGGCCGTCGATCGCGCGGTCGCCCGCGGTGAAGGCGGGCAGGCCCGCCCCCGCGGGACTCTGGTTCACGAAGTCGCCGGCCGGCCAGCGCTGGTCCGGGTCGTACCGGGTGACCCACAGGTGGTTGGCCGCGAACCCGGCCCGCGCCGCCACCGGCGAGTCCGGGTCGGCCAGCAGCGCCGGCGTCGGCTCGGGGTAGAGCGTGTAGCTGGTAGGACGGCCGAAACGGTTAGCCCGTTCGGTGCTGATTATCCGCCAGGTCCGGCCGCGGGTGCCGTCCGTGCGGCGGCCCGCCTCCGACTCGCGGGTCAGCCGGGTCACGTGCTGCACGATCGCGTTGCCGTAGGGGTTGTCCGGGCCGACCGGCAGCCCGCTGACGTCGACCTCCTCCACCGCGTTGGCCTGCCCGTCCACGTTCATGTCGAGCCGGGCGTTGAACAGGTGCTGGTGGTAGGGCGCGGCCAGCCCGGGCGCCACCTCGGTGGAGTGGGCGTGCTCGCCATCCGGGCGGGCCGAGGTGAACAGGATGCCGGTCGCCTTGACCTCGAGCTCGATCGTGCCGTCCAGGTAGAAGTACCAGTAGAAGCCGTAGTCGTAGTTGCCCACCGTGGTGAAGTAGGAGACCACGAGCCGGCGCTGGCGGCGGGACTGGGCCGATCCGTTGAAGATGTCGGTGTGCTTCCAGAGGATGCCGGCGTCTTCCTCGTGGATGCAGATCGCGTTCGGGATCGTCCGCGGCGCCCCGGTGTCGTCGGTCACCGTGGCGTCCAGGTAGGCGATCTCGCCCAGGCAGTCGCAGCCGAGCTCGAGTGAGTTGGCCCACTTGCCGACCAGGTACTCGCCGGTGTCGAAGTAGGCCTGCCAGTAGCGGAACTTCGGGTCCCCGTAGGGCACGACCATCTCCGGGATCGAGGCCCGGTAGAGCACCGGCCGGTCCTGCAGGCTCACCTGGTGCAGGCTCAGCCCCTCGCGGGCGTCGAAGCCGATCCGCATCGACCAGCCCTGCCAGCTCAGCGCGTACCCGTCCAGGGTGAAGCTCGGGCCGTCCGGCTGGGTGATCTCGACCGGCTTGAGGGTGGTCCGGTGCGGGCCGCGGACGGCCTCGTCGTCGTAGTCGCCGGACTCCCGCGGCACCGGCAGCTCGAACTCGTCGGTGACCTTGAAGACCTTCTTCTCGATCAGGTCCACGTAGGCGGCCAGTCCGTCGACCGGGTGCGCCCAGGCCAGGTCGTGCTCGCGGGCCTGGACGAAGGCCAGCACCCGGACCATCCGCCGCCGGTCGTCGTCGGCCACCCCGAACACGCCCGCGGTGATCGGGCAGGTCCGGATCTGGCTCAGGTCCTCGTACCCGCGCCTGGCCATGGCCGCGCGCCACTCGGGATCGGCCTTGGTGATCTCGTCCACCAGCCCGAATTCGCTGTCCATGATCGGCATCTGGCCGTCCTTGGCCGGATCCAGGGTGCGCGCGCTGACGACCTCGCCGCGGGTGAGCGAGACGACCGCGTCGGTCGACTCGCCGGTGTCGGTGTTGACCAGGTAGGCCCGGAGACGGCGGTCGGCATCGGCACCGGCCAGCACGTCGGCCTTGGCGGCGTCCTCGAGGCCGTAGTAGGCGAACCGGACCGGGCTGGCGAGCAGTCCGGCCTTGGCCATGATCTCTCGCCCGGACAGGTACTCGTCCGCGCTGGCCGGGTCCAGCGGGTGCACGGGGGCCGTCATTATTCGTCCGCCACAATCGAGCCGACGCGGTCGGCGACGCCAGGATCGCGTCTGACCAGGATCGTGGCGTAGATGATCGACACCACGATGACGCCGAGGGCGGCGTACGGGAACCAGTTGTAAGGCTGCGGCTGGCCCGGCTTGCACAGGTAGTACACCGGGACCGCGATGGCGGCCATGCCGAGCACCGGCAGGATCAGGTGCTTGATGATGTTGAACTCCTGCGGCCGGTACTTGCGGTAGTAGAACGGCAGGGCCAGGTTGCCGAGGAAGTACACGACCAGGAGCAAGATCGTGCCCATGGTGGACGACTCGAAGAAGAAGTTCAGCGCGTCCAGGCTGTTGGTGTGGCCGCCGATGACGTGGCCGAGGGCCCAGACCGCGGTGATGAGCCCGGCCACGGCGATGAACGTGATGATCGCGTTGTTGGGCGTCCGGCGGGCCGGGCTGACCCGGCCGATCCAGCGCGGCAGCAGGCCCTCGCGGCCGGCGTTGAAGACCAGGCGGCACTGCGAGTTCACGGCGGCGATGAGCACGCCCAGGGTGGAGGTCATCCCGGCCAGGTAGGCGAAGAAGGCCAGCCAGCTCGCCGCGCCGTGGGCCACGCTGATGAACGGGATCTCGGCGGCGCCGAGCGCCTTGCCGTTGTTGTTGAACCCGGACACGGTGGAGTAGGCCAGGACCAGGTAGGTGACCGCCATGATGAGGATGGACACGAACACGGCCCGGGGCACGTTGCGCCGCGGGTTGTTCGTCTCCTCGGCCAGCGCGGCCGAGTTCTCCCAGCCGATGAACAGGTAGACCGCCAGCGGGAAGCCGGCCGCCAGGCCGCTGAAGCCGCCGGTGATGTTGTGCGGGTTGAACGGCGCGGCGGACAGGTGCGAGCCGTGCTGGATCAGCGTGACGACGGCGACCACGACCAGCACCAGCAGCTCGAAGCCGAAGAAGAACCCGGCCAGCCGGGTGGAGACGCCCACGCCGCGGAACATCATGTACATGGCGCCCGCGGTGAACACCAGCGTGAAGATGATCCACGGGACGCTGACGTTGAAGTAGTACTGGATCAGGATCTGGAAGAACCCGCCCGCGATCACCACCACCGACGAGATCGCGATGATGTACCCGGCCCCGACTAGCAGCGCCGTGGTCACCGCGCTGGTCCCGCCGAACGTCTTGCCGACGTAGGTGATGAACCCGCCGGTGCTCGGATGGGCCCGGGCGAACTGCGAGAGCGTGTTGCCGAGCAGCGCGATCGCGATGACGGCGGCGACGATCGTCAGCGGCGCCGCGATGCCAGCGGTGATCACGAGCAGGCCGAAGCCGAACATGAAGCTGTAGGCCGGGCCGATGTTCGCCATCGTCGACGCGGCGATGTCGACCAGCCCCAGCGCCCCCCGGTGCAGCCGTTCGGGGGACTCGGGCGATTTGGTCTCGGTGAACGGAACCGGGGCCGCCGATTCGCTCATATGCACACTCCCTGATCGGGCCGGATCGGGTTGACTGGCGGAGCTAGTAGGGATAATGCGCGGGCTCGGTGTTGACCGTCAACCAGCGGCGCTCGGTGAATTCCTCGATGCTGGCAAGCGCTTTCCAGATTCTTGGCGCAACGTACCTGATGGGGACACAGACGCGCAAGAGGGACCTGGGCAGGCACCGAGCTTCAGAGTGGGCTTCAGCAGGCGGGAGGGTGGGGCAGGGTGCTTTCCCGGAGGATGACTTCGCCGGGGACGGGGATGACGCGGGGTTCGGGGTCGCGGTCCGGTTCGGGGGCGTTTCCGGTGGCGCTGGCGGGGTGAGCCTCGGCCAGGATCAGGCCGGCCGCCATCTCCCCCATCCGCTTGAGCGGCAGCCGGACCGTGGTCAGCGGCGGGTAGACGTCGCGCAGGGTGCCGATGTCGTCGAACCCGGCCAGCGCGATGTCGGCGGGCACGGCCAGGCCGCCGGCCCGGACCCGGGCCAGCGCGCCCATGGCCATCACGTCGGTGACCGCGAACACGCAGTCCGGGAGCGGCTCGCGGGCGGACATCAGGGCGCTCATCGCCTCGTAGCCGCCGTCCCGGGTGAACGCGCCGTGGACGACCCGCACCGCGCCGGGCGGCACGCCCCAGCCGGCCAGCCCGGCCCGGAACCCGTCCAGCCGGTCCCGCGCGGTGAGCAGGCCCCGCGGCCCGGCCAGCACGGCGAAGCGGCGGTGCCCGAGCGCGACCATGGCCCGGGCCAGCGCCTCGGCGCCGGCGGCGTTCTCCGGCAGCACCGTGTCCACGCCCAGCAGGTCCTGGCCGACGGCCACGGCGCGGCCGCCGCCGTGCGTAAAGGCGGCGATCTCGGCCCGCAGCGCGTCCCGGCCGGCCACGTCGTCGGACCGGCTGCCGATCAGGATCACGGCCCGGGCCCGCTGGGCCCGCATCAGCGCGACGTACTCCCGTTCGGCCGCCTCGGCCGCGGCCGTGCTGGAGATGCAGACGAGCAGCCCCCGGGCCTCGGCCACCTCGATCAGGCCGGCCGCGATGGAGGAGAAGTAGGGGTCGGCGATGTCGTGCACGACCACGCCGACCATCGTGCTGTGCCCGGTGGCGACCGCTCTGGCCTGCAGGTTCGCGGTATAGCCGAGCTCAGCGACGGCCCGGTTGACGCGGTCGGCCAGCGGCGCTCCGACCCGGCGCGAGCCCTCGTTCACCACCCGGGAGGCGGTGGTCAGCGAGACGCCGGCCCGGTCGGCGACATCCTGCAGCGTCACCCTCCGGGTCTGGTACACCGCTACTCCTCGCTTGACCGGCATCTAGGCCAACCCTAATCTGGGAAAGCACTTTCCCGAGGGGAAGGGTAGCATCGAGCCGAAGGTTGGAGCCATGACGCGCAAGACCATCCACGTCGCCCTCAACGGCGTCACCGGCCGGATGGGATACCGGCAGCACCTGGTGCGGTCGCTGCTCGCCATCCGGGAGCAGGGCGGCGTCCGGCTCGAGGACGGCACCGACCTCTACCCCGAGCCGATCCTGGTCGGCCGGAACGAGCAGCGGCTGCGGGCCGTGGCCGAGCGGCACGGCCTGGAGCGGTGGACCACGAACCTGGACGAGGTGCTGGCCGACCCCGAGGTCGACGTCTACTTCGACACCCAGGTCACCAGCGCGCGCGAGGCCAGCCTGCTGAAGGCGATCGAGGAGGGCAAGCACGTCTACACCGAGAAGCCGGTGGCCACCTCACTGGACGGCGCGCTGCGGCTGGCCCGCGCGGCCAAGGCGGCCGGGATCACCCACGGGGTGGTGCACGACAAGCTGTTCCTGCCGGGGGTGATGAAGCTGCAGCGGCTCATGCAGCAGGAGTTCTTCGGCCGGGTGCTGTCGGTCCGGGTCGAGTTCGGCTACTGGGTGTTCGAGGGGGACGAGATCCCGGCCCAGCGGCCGTCCTGGAACTACCGCGCGGCCGAGGGCGGCGGCATCGTGCTGGACATGTTCCCGCACTGGCAGTACCTCCTGACCGGCCTGTTCGGCCCGGTCAGGGCGCTGTACGCGCGGACCGCCACGCACATACCGCGGCGCTGGGACGAGTCGGGTGCCCCGTACGACGCCACCGCCGACGACGCCGCGTACGCGGTGCTCGAGTTCGCCAGCGGGGCGTTCGCCTCGGTGAACTCCTCCTGGGCGGTCCGGGTCAACCGCCGGGAGCTGCTCGAGCTGCAGGTGGACGGCACGGTGGCGAGCGCCGTGGCCGGGCTGCGGGACTGCGCGGTGCAGCACCGGGTGTCCACGCCGATGCCGGTGTGGAACCCGGACCTGCCGGACCCGATCGACTACCAGTCGCTGTGGTCGGACGTGCCGGACAACATGATCTTCGACAACGGCTTCAAGGTGGAGTGGGA
>JAICWX010000423.1 GCA_025934635.1 Streptosporangiaceae bacterium
CCATGCTGAATATCTCTGAGCTGGGCCGGAGTGCGGCGAGGTATTCGTCAGGTCTGGTGAGGACGGCGGGTTAGCTCGGCTGCATAGCCGGACCAGTCACCTCCGGCTTGGTGCATCCACTTGGCGGCGGTCGTCTGGTGCAGGCCGAGGAGGTCAGCGAGGACCGCGGCGGGGAGGCGGGCGGCGAGGTCGAGCAGAGCGGCACGTCGGCCGGTCTGGGCGTAGATGCCGAGGGCCCGCAGGCGTTCGCCGAGCGTGCTGGGGGTGATGGGGCGTCCGGGCAGGTGCCCGGGGAACAGCCAGGCGGTCTGCTGCGGGGAGCCGACGCCCCGGTAGCTGCGGCCGTCGCTGATCAGCTGGAGCACGGCGTCGGCGAGCGGGCCGGGGACGGGCGTGTCGTGCAGGCCGAGCCGGATGAGCGTCTGGTCGTCGCGGCGGGTGATCTGGCTGGTGGTCATGGCGGCGATCCGGGACAGCGGCTGGCCGTAGAGCAGGAGCAGGCATCCGGCGACCCGGTCGGTGGGCTCGAGCGTGGGGTCGTGCAGCAGCCGGGTGGCTAGCGCCCACCGCTGGTCCTGGCTGATGGCAGGGCCGGTCGCGCGTGGCGGCGCGGGTATCGTCAGCCGCTGGCAGTGGCGGCGTGAGGCAGCCCAGGCCAGGAAGTCCCTGGCCAGGCAGGCTGAGGGCCCGGTGTTCAGCCATTGGTCGACGTCGGCTTGCCCGCAGGTGGCGAGCGTGATGCCGTGGCTGCGGAGCCAGATGAGGAAGTTGGCGGCGGCGCGGATGTTGTTGCGGGCGTGCGCGGTGGGGGTGCGCGGACGGGAGGTTTCCGCGGCGCTGGCGCGCAGCCGGCGCATGACCTGCCAGGTGGCGTAGGCCTGCACCAGGCGCCGGTCGGCGGGCGGTTCGATCGCCTCCAGGGTCTCGGCGAGCCATTGCCCGGCACGGGCGAGTTCCTCGTCGCGGTGCGGTAGCGCCCCGGCGGCGGTGAGCATGTGCCGCAGGTAATCGGCGGCTCGCCGGCGGGGGTGGGCGTCCAGCGCGTCGTGGCTGATGGCCAGCCGGCCGGCGGCCACGTCGGCGAGCAGGCCAGCCCCGGCGCCCTTGCGCAGCCAGTTCAGCGCGCTGCGCGGCTGGCGGGCGGCGGCGGCCGCGTCGAACACGCCGCCTAGCTGCGCCGGGATGATCCCGGTCCCGGCCGACAGCAGCTGGCGGGCGCGGCGGCGCAGGCTGCACCGGCCGCAGCGGCCTTTCTCGTAGAGCTTGTCCTCGGTCCCGCAGTCCGTGCAGGCGTGGGTGACCGGGAGTCCGGCGCAGTCCGCGCAGGTGTCAGCGGCCGGGCCGGGCGGGACGACCAGCCGCCGCTGCTGCCCGCAGCGCGCGCACGGCCCCCGGTGCTGCAGGGCCGCGCGGTAACACGGGTCGCAAACCGGTCCCTCCGGCCAGCGGGCTTCCGGCGGCCGGTCCTGCCCGCAGCGCGCGCAGGCGGCGGTGGCCCGGGGTGAGCACGAGGGGCAGATCGGCTCGCTGGTCGCCGCGTGGGCGCACGGGCGCCGCCGGTGGCATCTGCTGCAGATGGCTTCGGGCGGCCGGTAGCAGCTGGTGCAGGTGCCCGGCTGCCCATCCCGGCCGCGCGCCGCGACCGGCGCGGTCTTCCCGCACGTGCCGCATGCGCGGTGGCGGCGCGGGTCATCCCGGCGGCGGCAGACCTCGCAGACCGCCCGGCCGTGCTCGTCGAACCCGGCCGCCGGCTTGGCCTTGCCGCAGGTGGCGCAGGGCCTGGCCAGCTGCCAGGCGCGGCACCGCTGGCACACTGCGCCGCCGTCACCGCGGAACAGCGGCTTGCCGGCCCGGCCGCAGACCGTGCACGCCGGGATGGCCAGGACGGCGGAGCCGCGGGCGATCAGCTCGAGGGCCAGCCGCCCGGCGACCGGCGGCGCTCCGGCCCTCAGCGCTGCGGGATCGGCGGTCAGCGCGTCCGCGAGGTTCCGCAGGGCCTGCCCGCCCGGGGCGGCCGCGTCGACCGCGGCCTCGATCACCGCTGCGGGCAGTGACGGGTCCGCCGCCGCGACCGCCGCGACCACCGTCTCCCGGCGGCAGCGGGGGCACGGCCGGCCGCCGGGCGGCCAGGCCAGCTCGTGCCCGGCCGGGCAGTGACCGGCCACGGCCGCTACCCGCGGGCGGTGCCGGTCACCCGGGCACGCACCGGCAGGGGCAGCGGCCCGTCGCCCGTTGCGGCGGGCCCGGCGGCCGCCACGCCGCCGGCGCCGGCAACAGTGACAGGCTCGACCAGATCGCCGGGCTGACAGCCCAGGATGTCGCACAGCGCCGCCAGCGTGGCCAGGCTGAGCCGCTCCGGGACGCCGGTGACCAGCCGGTAGACCTGCTCGCGGGACAGCGCGACGCCGCGCTCGGCCAGCAGCGGCCGCAGTTGCGTGGTGGCGTACATGTCCTGGCCGGCCATCAGCCGCCGCAGGTGCCACCGGTAGCCGATCGTCCTGGCCATTACCTGCCGTCCTCTCCGCCGAACGCGCGGGCCAGCGCGGAGCGCAGCATCCGGTTCCGCGCATCTTGCCCGACCGTCGTATACGCAGCCGTCGTCGACGCCCACGAGTGCCCCGCCTGCTGCTGCACGAACAGCGGATCAGCGCCGTCCTCGATCAGGTGCGAGACATACGAATGCCGCAGGCAGTGCACCGGCAGCTCGCGCGGCAGCCCGGCCGCCTTGCGCCAGGCCGCGAACCGCTCATCGACCGAGCGGGGTGAGATCCGCTCCCCGCGCTCGGTCAGCCACAGCGCCGGATGAGACGGCACCCCCCAGCGGGGCCGCACCTGGTCGATGTACTGCGCCAGCGCCTCGGCCGCCCACGGCATCACGGTGGCCACCGCCCGGCGGCGCGGCGGGCTGCCCCGCATCGCCTTGCCGTAACGCACATGGCACACCCCGAAGCTGCCCAGTTCCGGAGCGGCAGGGTTCGGCGCGAAATCGGCCACGTCCAGCATCGCCGCCTCCCGGCGGCGCAGCCCCCACCCGTAGATCACCTTGAACAGCGTCGCGTCGCGGAACCCGGCCAGCCACCCCTTGCGCCCCGAGGCCGCCGCCTTCTCCACGTGATCATCGGCCGCGTCGAAGAGCGCCTGCAGCTCGGCCCGGGTCAGCGGCCGCCGCTCCGCCCGGCCCTCGTAATCGGCGACGTGCGCCGCGGTGTTCCGCTCCCAGAACACCTGCACCGGCACCGCCCCGGCACGCTGCTCGCACTCGCTGACCCACCCGTAGCGTGGATCGCACACATACTCCAGGAACAGCGCCAGCGCCCCCTGATACGAGCGGACCGTCGAATGCGCCCACCCGCCCGACGCGATCCACGCCTCGGCCTGCGCCGCCGTCCACTGCCACGGCCAGCACCCGGTGAACGCGGCGAACTGGCGCACCACCCGCTCCCGCTCGCCGGTCAGCCGGACCGTCAGCCGGCGCGCCTGCTGCTGACGCCGCCACCCCGCCAGCATCTCCTCCAGCAGCGCCGCACCCGCCGATACCGGCGCCGCGCCGTCCGCGGCAACCAGCGCCAGCGGCCCCCGCCGTGCCCCCATCCAGCCCCCTCCGCGCATGCGCCGAACGCATCAACTGGTCACCCAGCGCAACCGATCTGGATGCCACATCCTGCCATCCAGCGCAACCGGGAGCCAGAACCCCAGCCCTAGCCGCGTGTCCCGCGCCCCGTCAGCCAGCCAGACCTGACGCCCGTAACGCCGCAGCCCTTACGGCGCCTGCCCCACGCCGGAGACGGAATGATGCATCTGATGCAACTCCGCGCCCTTTCAGCCGGGTGGCCAGCGAATGCCTGAGCGAGTGCATGCCATGACGGCGCTTGTCGCTCACCGGCACGTGCGCGGCCCGGGCGTGCTTGACCAGGATCTGATGCAGATGGTCCTGGTCGGAGAACGGCCCGACCGGCGCGTGGTGCCGCAAGAACACCTGCGGGCAGTCACTGGCAGGCCGGCCATGGCGGATGTAGTCGATCACCGCCCAGCCGACATCCTTCAGCAGCGGCAGCTGCACCGGGTCGCCGGTCTTGGCCTGCGTCACCAGCAGCTGGTTGCCAGGCCAGTCGAAATCAGCGAACTCGAGCCGGCGTATGTCGGCGCCGCGCAGGCCCAGCCTGGCGACCAGCAAGATGATCGCGTAATCCCGTTTCCCGCACGGGTTGTCCCGGTCGATCGCCTCCACGATCCGGGCGACCTCACCCGGACCCCACACCGACGGGATCCTGGCCTGCCGGGACGAGCGCACCGCCGGCACCGCGTCCAGGCAGCCGGCATCCACCAGGCCGGCGCCCGAAGCGAACTGCAGGAACGACCGGACCGCGCACAGCTTCTGCTCGACCGTCTTGAACTGGTAGCCGGCCAGCGTGGCGACGAACGCGCTGATCGTCGCGGCGTCACAGCTCGCCAGCCCGCCGCGCGTCGCGGTAAACGCGACGAACTCCCCGGCCAGCGTCCCGTAGGTCCGCACCGTCGAGAACGACCGCCCCGAAGAGCGCAGGTGCGCCTGGAACGCCGTGATCACCTCGGCACCCGCGGCGTCCAGCTTGCTCACCGACCGGCTATAACGCCGCAGCACCGCCCCGTGTGCCTGGTACTCGCCGAGCATCGCGGCGACCCTGAACAGATAGATGTCGTTCGGCTTCAGGGTGCCGGCCTGCTCCTTGGCGAAGAAGCCGCACGCCTGGTCGACCCACGCCATCGCAGCGTCCAGGGAGAACTCCTCGATGCCGAGCGCATCGAAATGGTTCTGCATCCGGCGCCAGCAGCGCCGGTACCAGATCATCGTCGCGTCCTTGTAACCAAGACGCTGCAACTCCGCGTCCAGGTCCCGCACCAGCGCCGACAAGGCAGACATGACAGCTGACCTCCGATCATGAAGACCCGGCACCATGCCGGTCCGCATGATCAAGATCATCAGCATGTTATGCGCAGCGGTCGATCCCCGTCATCGCCCTCACCAGGGACATCAGGACGACGCTGCGCATAATCCCGCACTGTTCATAAGGCGGCTTATGTTCAGCTGAACATAACGACCCCTGGGGGGTTCCGGCGCTGGTGTTCTCCAGCGCGCCGTCCTCGCGCAGGATGCCCGCTTTCAGGAACGCCTTTACCAGGGCCAGGACGCGCTTGTCCCCGACGCGTGCCCGCACCCGGTTCATGAGGCCGACATGCGAGATTTCGTCGAAGCAGGCTTTGATGTCGCCCTCGACCACCCACTCGTAATTCCTGTTGTGGGAGGCCAGGTAGCGCACCTCGGCCACCGCGTCCCAGGCCCGCCGGTTCGGGCGGAACCCGTAGGAGCAGGGCAGGAAGTCCGCCTCGAAGACGGGCTCCAGCACCAGTTTCAGCGCTGCCTGCACCACTCTGTCACGGACAGTGGCTATCCCCAGCCGCCTCTTCTTCGAGGTGCCCGGCTTGGGGATCATCCGTTCCCGCACGGGAAGCGGGCGGAAGCTGCGCGCCTTCAGTGCCTCGCGCAGCCCGCCGACGAGAGTTTCCACGCCCACGGTGTTCTCAACATGCCAGGCGGTCATCCCGTCGACCCCGGCGGACCGGGCGCCCCGGTTGCCCCGCACGCGATACCACGCCACCCGGAGGAAGGCGGGATCGCAGACGAGGTTATACAGATCATCGAACCTGCGGCCAGGATCGCTCCTTGCCCATTGGTGCAGCTTGGCCTGGATCTCCAGTACCCGCCGCTCGGCCGCCCACAAGGCGGGGTCGCGCGCCAGATCGCCGGTATTCACCAGCGTCACTCCCGGCATTCCAGCATCCTCCCTGCTGCTTGCTGGCTCCCTTCCCCATGTTCCGGGCTTTCCCCGGCCCGGAGTACTACGGAGCCTCCGCCCCGCCCCACGGCCATCAGCTGGCACCGAGCCTGCCCGCTCCTGAACTGGCTGGCCAGGAGGAAGGGCGGCCGGGGACGGTTCCCACGTTCACCATCTGCCGATCGACGGGGGAGGCACCCAGCTATACCCCGGCAGCCTCGCCACCGGCTAAGCCGCGGTCCTTCACCGTGGCACCCGTGACCGGCGACGCTGCCCGGCCACGGACGCGGGACCGCCTTGACGGCGGTACCCGCCTGCTGCGCACCGGCCCGTATCCGCCAGGTTGGAGCCGGCTCACCGCTTACGGGGCCTCGATGCTGGTTCCTCACGTGTACCTTCCCGTCTTGCTAGCCGGACCCGGGCCGTCTGGCAGTACCGGCCCGTCCCGTCGTTGTCAGGGCTGCTCCCGCCCTCCCCGCCAGTCCGCGGATCAGGCTGCCCTCAGCTTCACCCGGCTGCCGCGACAGCCAGGCGGCGGAGTCCTTCCACCTCCG
>JAICWX010000531.1 GCA_025934635.1 Streptosporangiaceae bacterium
ATGTCGTTCGCCGAGATGGTGGTGCCGTACCGGGACGCCAGCCCGGACCACTACCGGCGCACCGCGTTCGACATCGGCGAGTGGGGCCTGGGCTTCATGACCACGTCGCTGTCCCTGGGCTGCGACTGCCTGGGCGACATCACCTACCTGGACGCGGTGGTGCACGACTCCCGCGGCGAGCCCCGGACCATACCGAACGCGATCTGCATCCACGAGGAGGACAGCGGGGTCGGCTGGAAGCACGTCGACGAGCGGGCCGGCGTCGAGGTCCGGCGGCAGCGCAGGCTCGTGGTCTCGTTCCACGTCACCGTGGCCAACTACGAGTACCTCGTGTACTGGCGGTTCTACCAGGACGGCAACATCGAGTGCGAGGTCCGCGCGACCGGCATCCTGGTCACCTCGCACACCGCCGCGCCCGGCAGCCGCCCCGCCAACGGGACGCTGGTCGACCAGGGCCTCTACGCGCCCTTCCACCAGCATTTCATCGTCGCCCGGCTCGACCTCGACGTGGACGGGAGCGACAACACGGTCTACGTCAGCGACTCGGTGCCCGCGCCGGTCGGCGGGGACGACCCGTACGGCCTCGGCCTCACCGTCCGCAGCACTCCGCTCCGCACCGAGGCGGAGGGAAAACAGGACTACGACTGGAGCACCCAGCGCGGCTGGAAAATCACAAACAACAACATCCCGAACGGGCTCGGTACCCCCGTCAGCTACAAGCTCGTCCCCTCCGCGGCCTTCCCGCCGCTGCTCGACGCCGCCTCCCCGGCCTACCAGCGGGCCCGGGTAATCGGCCACACCCTGTGGGTGACCCCGTACCGCGAAGACGAGCGCTGGCCCTGCGGCGACTTCCCGGTCCAGAGCGAGCGTGACTCGGGCCTGGCCGTCTGGACCGAAGCCGACCGGCCGATCGAGAACACCGACGTGGTGCTGTGGTACGTGTTCGGCATCCACCACATCACCCGGCCGGAGGACTGGCCGGTGATGCCCAGCGACACCGTCTCGTTCTGGCTCAAGCCGTCCGGCTTCTTCGACCGCAACCCCGCCCTGGACGTCCCCCCCAGCCACCCCGATCACTAGATCCGCCAGCGACCAGCCCGCTAGCCCGCTCCACCACCCGCCCGCCTGCGAGCTCGCTCCACCACGCCCGCCCGCGAGCTCACTACCCTGCCTACCAGCCGCAAGCTCGCCCCCCGGCGATCCCGGCCGCCTGCGAGCGCAAACCCGTCCACCACTCTGGTACCGGCAGCATCAATATCACCAGCGGTATCGATGACCCGGTGACGTCAGCCTCACTCCAGTCTCAAGGCCGCCAGATGCACCGGCAGTTCCATCAAATGCCGCTCGCTTACGACATCGATGGAGCATTCATGCCACTGTCGCGGCCTCGATGGAGCATTCATGTCGCTGCCCAGAGCCGGGTTAGGTCCAGGGAAACGTGACCTGTGCGGCCGGCCGCGGTCGCCGGCGCCCGTTGTCTTAGTGTATTTTAGTATTGTTTTGATAGACCGGTCGGCTGATGAGGACGTCGCGGCTGCCTTCAGCGGGGGGCGGCCGGACGCGCTCGCGCTTGCCTACGAGCGGTTCGGGCCGCTGGTCTACAGCATCGCCATGCGTTCCCTGGGCGTCCGGCCCGACGCGGAGGACGTGACCCAGCAGGTCTTCGTGTCGGCCTGGCGCAGCCGGGACCGCTTCGACCGCGGCCGCGGCACGCTCGCCGGATGGCTGGTCACCATCACCAGGAACAAGGTGGCGGACGCGCTGCGGACCCGGCAGCGCGACAGCCGGGTGCTGCTCCGGGTCACCGGCGGCGCGTCGGTGGCCGCGCCCGAGGCGCCGGCCGACCAGGTGGTGGACAGGATCGTGCTGGCCGACGAACTGGCCCAGCTGCCGGAGTCACAGCGCCTGGCGATGGTCCTGGCGTTCTATTCTGATCTGACGCACGAGCAGATAGCCCGGGTTCTCGGGCTGCCCCTCGGCACTGTGAAAAGCCACATCCGCCGCGGCCTGCAACGGCTGCGGTCAAGGCTGGAGGCCAACGGTGTCGCACACTGACCCGGAGATCCTGGCCCTGCGGGCGCTGGGCGAGACGGCGGGCACGGCGCACGACGCCGCGCACGCCGAAAGCTGCGCGCACTGCCAGGCCGAGCTCGCCCGGCTCACCGAGGTCGTCCGGCTGGCCCGGGACCCGGCGGGGGCCGAGACCCTGCAGGTGCCGCCGCCCCAGGTCTGGGACCGTATCGCCGCCGCCACCGGTATCAGCGCCCCCCTGAACACCGCCCCGCTGAACGGGTCGGCCCTGAACGGCTCGGCGCCTCCGGCGGAAACTCCCGTGGCTCCGCATGCGCCGGCGATCCCGGAAGACCGCCACCGGCCGCGGCGCCGTCCGCTGCCCGCCTGGCCGCGCCGGCGGCTGGCCAGCGCCCTGGCCGGCCTGGCGGCCGGGGTCATCATCGGGATCGGCGGCGCGGCCGGCGTCGCCCAGCTCGCCCAGGCCCCCCCGGCCCCGGCGGTCGCCCGGATCGAGCTGAGCCCGCTGCCGCAGTTCCCGCAGTGGCAGGGCACCACCGGCACCGCCGTGATGCGGTCCACCGCCAGCCAGCGGGAGATCGTCGTGACCCTGCGGGCCCCCGCCCGGCCCGGCTTCTACGAGGTCTGGCTGCTGGCCAGGGACGGGGTGAGCATGATCTCCCTCGGCGACCTGAGCGCCGAGCACACCGGCACGTTCGTCATGCCGTCGGGGGTGGACCTGCGCGATTACTCGCGCATCGACATCTCGCTGCAGCCGTTCAACGGGAGCACCCAGCACTCCAAGGCCAGCGTGGTCCGCGGCTCCCTCCCGACGGCCGCGCTCGGCGGGAATACCGGCTCCCGGACCTGAGTGCATCCGGCGGGGCCCGCCGGGACGTATGCCCCCAGGAGAGCCGCGCCCGAGCGCGGCCGTGATCGAAAATGGAGTGAACATGCGCATGTTCAAGCGGGTGGCGATCGTCGCCACCATGGCGGGCCTGGTCGCCGGCCCAGTGGCGGCGGCGAGCTCCGCTTCCGCGTCGACCGCCAGCCCGTCATCCCAGGTGCGGCTGACCGGCGGCGAGACCATGGTCACCACCGCCCCCGGGATCGCCACGACCCTGCTCGGCCACGGCATCGTGCCGGTCGCGACGCTGCCCGGCACGGAAGGCGCCAGCATCGGCGCCGGCGGCGCCGCGGTCCGGTTCACCTTCCCGGTGACCGGCGGCTGGCTGAACGCCCGCAAGCTCACCGGCCCCCTCTGGCACAAGGGCGGGATCCTGTTCGCCGACGTGCCCGCGGGCAAGCAGATCCTGGTCAGCGACTTCGTCATCAGCGTGCACCAGGGCGTGCTGACCGCCAAGGTGAACGGCAGCTCCAAGACCCGGGTGCCGCTGCTCAAGCTGAGCCTGGCCCACGCCGTCATCCACCAGGGCTGGCACCCCATCAAGATCAGCGGGATCGGCCTTGCCCTCACCAGCACCGCTGCCAGCGCCCTGAACGCGACCTTCGGCACCAGCCTGTTCCAGCCGGGCCTGAAGCTCGGCACGGCCGGCACCGTGCTGCGCTTCTGACCGCGAGGCAGACACGCGAAAGCCGCGGGCGGGCTGCGCGCCGATCCCTACCGGTCCAACTAGGTCATCGCCTCGGCCGCCAGGTGCACGCCCCAGCATGTCTGCCGCATACGACGCCAGCTGGAGGCCGCTGGCGAAATCGAGTTGGTGCCTCAGCACAAGCGCCAGGCACAGCCGAGGCCGCTGCACATCCGCAGCGGCCGGTGCTCCGCTCCTCGTCCATCTTGCTCAGGTCGGCGTCCTCGACGGTCAGGTAGAGCATCCTGATGGCGCACGGCAGCCGACCTCGCGGGCCGCGCACCGATTCCGGGCCATCAGCTCCACGATCCCCTGAACTGCGCGGGCGGCCCGGCGCAGTTCGTTTCACTGCGCTGCGTCGCACTCTCTGAGCCCTCCGGTCAGAGCGTTTGCGTGGCGAGGCCCACCACACCTAGCGCTCCGCAGCGCCCGCCCGCGGGGTTGTCCTCTTTCCCGTTCCTGCCGCTGCCACCCTGCCCGGGGTCACGAGCGGCGGAAACGGGGTCTATGGAGTCGTCAGGCCCTGCTGGGCCGCTCGCCTGGCTAGCTCGGTGTCGATCGCGTTGAGCTGCGCCAGGATCGGCACGCGGGCTGGTGAGCCCGGCCGGGCCAGGGCCAGGCTGGCCGCCAGGGCGCGCCGGGCGCGCTCCAGCTCGGCGGCGGTCAGCGCGGTTACGTCGTGATCACGCATCGGCGGCCAGGTCCAGCCTGACCCAGACAACGCGGTCCCCGTCGCTGGTCGTCTCCACGCCCCAGTTATCCGGCCCGGTGAGCGCTTCCACGATGTCCAGCCCGTGCGGGCGCTCGTCTCGCCGC
>JAICWX010000625.1 GCA_025934635.1 Streptosporangiaceae bacterium
CCCGCGCGAGGGGGCCATCTGGGCGACCGGCGGACCGGTCACCGGGCCGGACGGCACCCTCTACGTCAGCGTGGGCAACGGCTCGGAGACCAGCACCAGCTTCGATGACAGCGACTCGGTCACCGCCCTGTCCCCCGCCCTGCACCGGACCGGCATCTTCGCCCCGTCGAGCTGGCACCACGACAACGCCAGCGACCTCGACCTCGGCTCCACCCAGCCCGCCCTGCTGCCGGACGGTCAGCTGCTGGCGGACGGCAAGAGCGGCACCGCCTACCTGGTCCGTGCGGCCCACCTGGGAGGCGTGGGTGGGCAGGTCGACCAGGCCCAGGTCTGCCCGGCCTTCGGCACCGCCGCGGTACAGGGCAGCGTGGTGTACGAGCCGTGCGAGCAGGGCGGCCTGGCCGCGGTCAGCACCGCGGGCAGCAAGATCCGGGTGCTGTGGCACGGCCCGGAGAACGCCTGGGGCTCCCCGGTCATCGGCGGCGGGGCGATCTGGGTCACCGACTGGAAGGCGGGGACACTGTACGAGCTCGACCAGGCTACCGGGGGGATCCGGGCCTCGCTGGGCCTGGGCACGCCGCTGCCGCACTTCTCGTCGATGTCGATGACCGGCAACCGGGCCTACCTCGGCACCATGGACGGCGTGGTCTCGGTCAGCGGCATCTGACGGCACACTAGGGGGATGGCCTCTGCGAGCTACATCGACCCGCCCGTGCCCTCCTTCCTGTTCGACCTCGACGGGACGCTGATCGACAGCGTCTACCAGCACGTCATCGCGTGGCGGACGGCGCTGACCCGGATCGGCATCGACCTGTCGGTGTGGCGGATCCACCGGCGGATCGGGATGAGCGGCGGGCTGTTCGTGTCCGCGCTGCTGCGGGAGACGGGCCGGTCGCTGTCCCGGGAGGACATCGAGGAGCTGCAGCTGGCCCACGCGGCGGAGTACCGCGCGCAGATGGACTCGGTCACGGCGCTGCCCGGGGCGCGCGAGCTGCTCGCCACGCTCACCGCCGCGGGCGTCCGGTGGGCCATCGCGACCAGCGGCCGGGCGGCGACGGCGCGGCCCGCGCTGAAGCTGCTCGGGCTGCCGGAGGACACCCCGATGATCACCCGGGACCTGGTCCGGCACGCCAAGCCGGACCCCGACCTGTTCCTGGCCGCGGCGGCCGAGCTCGGCGTGGATCCCCGCTACGCGATGGTGGTCGGCGACAGCGTGTGGGACCTGCTGGCGGCGCGGCGGGCCGGGGCGCTCGGGGTCGGGCTGATGTCCGGCGGGTACGGCCGGGAGGAGCTCGAGCGGGCCGGGGCATACCGGGTCTACGCCGACCCGGCCGAGATGCTCGCCCGGATCGACGAGCTCGGCGTCCGCGGCGACTAAGGCCGGTCCGGCAGTGTGGCGCATGCCACGTCCCGTTTTCCGTTAGGAACCCGCCAGGAATTGAGCTTTCGCGCGCGGATAGACGTTAAATGGATGGGTAAGCGGTCACCGGGGCGCCGCACCGGTTCATGGCGCCCGGTGTTGTTGTGTGGAGGCGAGTTGCGGTGCCCTCGGTGCGTCGGATCATAGTTGGCGTTCACGGGTCTCTAGGGAGCCTGCAAGCACTGCGTTACGCGGCGGACGAAGCCAGGGAGCGGAGCGTTCCGCTGCTGGCCGTCACCGCCTGGGTCCCACCCGGGGGCGACCTCGCTGAGCGCCGGAATTCCTCCCCCTACCTGCGCAAGCTCTGGCGCGAAGCCGCCTGGGAGCGGCTGTGGGCCGCGTTCGACGCCGGCCTGGGCGGGGTCCCGGCCGACGTCGAGGTGGAGCCGCAGGCGGTCCGCGGCGAGACCGGGCCGGTCCTCGTCGCCGCCGCCGACCAGCCGGGTGACCTGCTCATCGTCGGGACCGGGCGGCGAGCCGGGATGAGCCGCCTGTTCGGCCGCTCGGTGAGCCGGTACTGCCTGGCCCACGCGCACTGCCCGGTGCTGGCGATACCGCCGTCGAGGCTGATGGAAGAGATGAGCCACGGCCTGCGGTCGTGGCACTGGCGGCACACGCTCAGCTCGGGTCTGTAGAAGCGCATGGGTTCCGTTAGGAACTGAACGACCCCTGCATGGGTCCCGTAAGAACCCTTTTTCCCGGTGATTCCTCGACGTTGACTACTGACGTCATTAACGGCACAGCCCAAGGAGTCATCGTGTCGGACTTGCTGTATGTCGGCCTGACGATCGCCGTTTTCGCCGTGCTCCTTCTCATCGTGAAGGGGGTCGAGCGCATTGAGCGCTGAGAACTGGATCGGCCTGATCGGCGGCGTGCTGCTGACGATCTACCTGTTCGTGGCCCTGATTCTCCCGGAGAGGTTCTGATGAGCAGCACAGCCGCCGGCTGGCTGCAGTTCGCGCTGCTGGTCGCGGCGCTGGCGGCCTGCTACGTGCCGCTCGGTAACTACATGGCGCGCATCTTCGCCGCCAAGGAGCACTGGCGGGTCGAGCGCGGCATCTACAGGCTCTGCGGGATCGACCCGCAAGCGGACATGCGGTGGGGCGTGTACGCCCGCTCCGTGCTGGCCTTCTCGCTCGTCAGC
>JAICWX010000026.1 GCA_025934635.1 Streptosporangiaceae bacterium
CGAGTACAGCACCGACCCGGCCGGCAGCCGGATCGTCCCGCCCATATCGAACGTGCGGCCATTGCCCTGGCCGTCCTCGACATCATCGGCGGCCACCGCGAACAGGTCGCCGCTCTGGCTGCCCTCCAGGTCGGTGATCCGTACCCGCTGCCCCGCCGTGAGCCGCCACGCCATCCCGCTCCGCGGGGGAATCACCGTGCTCTGCCATTTCCCGTTCACCGCGACCTCCACGACCAGCTGCCTGTGCACTATCGCATCATGACCCGCTCACCCGGGCCGGACCCAAGACAGGCGCCCAGGTGGCACCGGCACCCAGAAGGCCTGCTGGCCGCGCCCGTGCCGGGAACGGTCGGCCGGGCTGTATTACGGTGATATCCGGAGGGGCTGGCATGGAGGTACTGCGGAACGTGCGCGCACGCTGGCCGCGTCCGCGCGGGGTGCCTGGGCCAGCTGCCGCTGACCTGGTGCTGAGCTGGATCGGGGATGAGCGCATCGCGATCAGCGGCGTGCCGTCGGCCTGGGCAGTGGCCCGCCTGGCTGAGCAGGGCGTGACGCACGTGGTCAACTGCCGGCCGCGGGGGCAGGTGCGGCGTTACGGGGATCTGGCGGCTGAGCAGGCGGCTTTCGGCCCCGCGCAGGTCGCGCACGCGCCGATGCAGGATCATGGCCGGCGGCAGCGGCCTGCGGTGTGGGCGGCGGCGGCGTGCTTCGCCGCGGGGGTGCTGGAGGATCAGCCGCAGGCGGGAGTGCTCATCCACTGCAGTGCGGGCCGGCGCCGCTCGGCCATGCTTGCCTACGCGGTGCTGCGGCTGCGCGGGCATGACCGCGCCCAGGCGGCGGCACTGGTGCTGCGCTACCGGGTCGAGGCGCAGCTGGTCTCCGCCTATGTGCGGAGTGTCGAGAGGTGGCTCGCTACGGCGGCCCGGTGACCATGGTGGGAGCATTGGCGGCATGGAAGCCGGTGTGCATTTGCCGCAGCTGGAGTTCGCCGGGGAGGGTTTGTCGCTGCGGCGGCTCGCGGACGCGGTTGATGCCGCGCGCGCGAACGGGTTCGCGGCGGTCTGTGTCAATGATCATTTCCTGTTCGGCGCGCCGTGGCTCGACGGGCTTACCGCTCTGGCCGCGGTAGCGGAGCGGTCGGGACCGATGAGATGACGCTGGCCACTACGGTGTCGCTGGCGGCGCTGCGCGGGCCGGTGCCCCTGGCCAAGGCGGTGGCCGCGCTGGACATCCTGTCCGGTGGCCGCGTGGTCGCCGGTGTCGGGGCGGGCTCGTCACGGGGCGATTATGACGCGGTGGGTGCGGACTTCGAGGACCGGTGGCAGCGGTTCGATGAAGCCGTGGTGCTGCTGAGGGCGCTGCTGGGCGGGGCTGGCGGCGGCGGGCAGGTCGGCTGACGGCTTCCCGCACGCGCTGGTCACGATGTGGGCGGAGCTGCTGTCCGGATTCGCCAGCGTGGGATGTGGCCGGGTGCATTTCTGGCCGCTTGGCGAGGAGCGGCGCCAGGTTGACCTGATCGGGTCGAAGGTGCTGCCGGCTGTCCGCCCCTGACTGCGAGGTGAGGCAGGCGGCGGGTCAGCCGGCTCGCTGCGGCCCGCGGGGCGCGGCGGCCCGCTTCGCCGTCAGCTGCAGCGTGTCGATCATGGCGCGGGCGGCCGGGGGACAGAACGGATCACGCGGTCGCGCCGCCCAGATGCGGCGCACCGGCGCGAGGCCGCGGATGGGCCGGATCTCGACCTGCGGCAACGGGTGCGCGACGGGGTCGAACCCGGCGGCCCGGCAGGTGTGCCGGACGATACGGAACCAGGTGCTGGCCGGACCGCCGCCGACCCAGGTCTGGTCGGCGAGGTCGGCGAGGGAAACGTCGTGACCGCTGCGCGCCAGCCGGTGGCCCCGCGGGAGCACGGCCTGGAAGGTGTCGTCGAGCAGATCGTCGATCACGGTGAGCGACACGTCGGCATGCTGCCGCTGGAACCGGGCCAGCGCCGCCGGGACGAACGTGGCCAGCGCGGTCGGGAAGCTGCCGAAGCGCAGCCTGCCGTGCCGCCGGCCGGAAATCTCGCCGAGCTCCTGCTCGGCCGGGCCGATCCTGGCCATCAGCGCCCGCGCGTGCCGGACCAGGGAGAACCCGGCTTCGGTGAGCTGGACCGGGCGCGTTCCGCGTTCGATCAGCGGCAGGTCCAGCGCCCGTTCCAGGGCCGCCACGTGCTGGCTCACCGCCGACTGCGTCAGCGCAAGCGCATCGGCCGCCCCGGAAAATGAGCCGCAGCGATGGTCGCCATCGAGGGCGAGGCCATGCGCCCGGTCACCTGGGTCGTGGCCGAGGAAGTCCGCAGCGGCGACTGGGGGATCGCGGGCAAGCCGCTGACCACGCAGGACGTCAGGGCCCGCGCCGCCGGGCGACCGCCAGCCCTTGATCTCCCGGGTGGCGCGCTACGGCCGGACGCCAGGCCCGGCCACGTTCACCTGCCGCAGCAGCAGGGTCTGCGTGCCGTCCTTCACGTAGCCGGCGAACCGGTAGGTGCGGGCATCCAGCAGGATGCCCGTGACGCCGCCGGCGAACGGGAAGCGGAACTCGACGTCGGCCCGGCCGGCCGTGTCGGTGACGTGCCCGACCGTCACCCCGGGCACCGCGGCGAGCGCGAGGTACCAGGTGAGCGGCGGCACGGGGAGCGGGTTGCCGTAACCGATGAGCATGTTCGCGAGCACGCCGACCGCGTCACAGTAGCCTGCGGTATCGGTGCATCCCGTGCGGTAAGCGCTGAGCTCGGCCAGCAGGGCCGGCGGATTGCCGGTGAGCCGGGGCTGGCTCCCGGCCGGGTCCACCAGTGAATAGGCCGGCCCCGCGGACATCAGCCATCTCGTGCGGCCGGCGCAGCTTGCCGACCGGGCGCAGGTCACCAGCGTGCCGTTGACGTAGGACGCCTGCGCGGCGTCGTCGGCCCGGGCCCAGACTTCCCGGCTGCCGATCTTGCGGTAGATCCACTGGCCAGGAGCGAGATCGGGCACGGGAGCGCCCGGATGGGCCGCGCCGGCGTTCAGCACGGCTCGCGCCACGCCTTCCATGGCCAGCTCAGCCTGGCTGGGGGGTCCCGGGTCGGCCGCGGTGCTGCCCGGCCCGGAGACCGGCGTGGTCCGCAGCAGCGCGCTCTCGGTGAACGGGATCGCCGAGTTCGGCGAGCCATCCGAGGGCTGCCAGCTGGACTCGGCGAGATAGCGGTAGTCCGACGCGTCCAGGATGATCTCCATGTTCGAGCTCCGCGGGGTGGCCGGCAGCACGAACGCGACGCCGGCCCGGCCCGCGATGTCCGTGACGTGGTCCCTGACACCGATGCCGGAGATATCGCCGAGCGCCTGGTACAGCTCGGCGTTCAGGGACGGTGGCAGGACGCCCTTGCTCAGCAGGCCCTCGATGGCGGTGAAGGCCGCCGCGTCCTTGCCCGCCTGCGTGCGGTCATGCGGGGAGATCAGCCGGGCCAGGTACTCATCGAGCGCGGCCGGGTCGTGCGGGAACGAGCCCAGCCGGCTGTAGAGCGTGCGACCCGAGCCGAAGGTCCAGACGCCCTCGTTGTAACTGAGGGAGCCGTCCGCGGTCGACCAGGTGCCCTGGGTGAACCGCGCGGGGACGCCCTTGGGCGGGCTGGCCTGGTAGGTGACCGTCTGCTGGTAGACCCACTTCCCGGCCGGCACCGCCGGACGGCCCAGGGCGGCGGCGGAGGCCCGCTGGGCGAGCAGCTTCGCGGTCAGCACCGGGGGAGTACCGGACGGCTGGATCGCCGCCACGACGCCAGCCGCCAGGCCCGCAGCCAGCCCGGCCGCGATGACGAGCCGCCACCGCAGGCGCAGGCGGCGGAGCGGGAAGCGGGTGCGCGGGGCGGGAACCGTCGCCCGTTCGGCTGAATGATCTTCGAAGCCGGCCCGGAACAGCTCCTGCGCCTGCGGCGAGACACCGGGCGGGACCTCCGCGCGGAACCGGGTGAGCAGGTCCATCTCGTTCATGTCTGCGGCTCCTCGGCGAGAGCGGACGGATCGGCGTCACCCAGGGTCTGGCGCAGCCTGCCCCGGGCCCGGCTCAGCCGCGACCGCACGGTGCCGACCGGCACCCCCAGCGCGGCCGCGATCTCCTCGTACGACAGGTTGCTCCAGGCGGCCAGCAGCAGCGTGTCGCGCAGCTCGGCGGACAGCCGGGCCAGCGCGGCGGCGAGCTGCCTGCTGGCGTGGCCCGCGCTGACCCGGTCGTCGACCCGGTCCGTGAACGGCTCGGTAACCGGATCGGCCCCCGTCCGGGCCAGCGCGCGGTACAGCCGGATCTCGGCCCGGCGGTGGCGGCCGATGAGGTGGGTGGCGATGCCGTACAGCCACGGGCGGGCGTCGGCGCGCGCCGCGTCGTACCGGTCCCGCTGGCGGAAGGCCAGCAGGAACGTCTCCGCCACGATGTCGTCGGCCGCGTCGGTACCGAGGCGGCGGATCACGTACCGCTGGATGTGCGGCGCGTGGCGCCGGAACAGCACGGTGAAGTGCTCGGGCTCATCGCGGGAGAGCCGGATGACGGTCGCGTCGTCCGCGTCCGCATCCAGCTCGGCGTGCGCCCGGCTCTGTGGTGTCATCGATGCCCTTCGGGTGGTGTCAGCCACCCGTCATTGCCCGCAGCGGCCCCGCCGGTTCCCTCGCCGGATGCGGGCAGCCCCTCAGGCGGTGACCGGGTCGATCGGGGTGAGCGGAATCAGGGTTCCGAGCCGCTGCTCGATCGCCTCGGCCACCGCCAGGCAGCGCAGGTCGGTGTACCGCCACCCCATGACCTGGACGCCGACCGGCAGGCCGTCGGCCATCCCGGCGGGCACCACCGCGGCCGGGGTGCCCAGCAGGTTGGCCGGGAGCACCGGGCGCATCAGCTCCAGCGTCGCGATCGCGCCGTCGAGGCTGGCGATATCGAAGTCCAGCGGGAAGGCGGGCTGGGTCCAGACCGGGCTGAGCAGCACCGGGTGCTCGCTGAACCACATGCTCCAGTGCCGGGCCAGCCCGTGCCGGGCGGTGTGCGCCGTCGCCCAGGTCTCGAGGTCCGACGGGGGCAGGTAGCCGAGCGCGTAACGCAGGAACTCGCGGCCGCCCGCGCCCATGAGCTGGTCCAGCAGCGGCATGACGACCCGCAGGTCGGCGGACAAGATCGTGCCCCACAGCTCGATGGCCTGCTCGTAGCCGGGCGGTTCGGCCTCGGTGACCTTGTAGCCGTCATCCGAGAGCGCGTCGGCGGCCCGCCGGACCGCCGCGGCGATCTCCGGGTGGGTGCTGCCGCCGGGCGGCTTGGAGAGCACCGCGATGGCTGGCTTCTCGCCGGGCGCCAGGTCGGTGAAGACCGCGGGGACGCTCAGCGGGTCCCGCGGGTGCTGCCCCGCGATCGCGGTGAAGCCGGCCCGGACGTCGGCGACCCGGCGGGCCAGGACCCCCTCGACCGCCATCAGCTGGAAGGAGATGTTCCAGTCCTCGGGCGGGATCACGGTCGCGGCGGGCACCGCGCCGGCCGACGGCTTGATCGAGGCGATGCCGCAGCAGTGCGCCGGGTTGCGCAGCGATCCGCCCAGGTCGTTGCCCAGCCCCAGCGGGCTCATCCCGGAGGCCAGGGCCGCGGCCTCGCCGCCGCTCGACCCGCCCGGGGTGCGCTGCGGGTTCCACGGGTTGCGGGTCAGGCCGTGCAGTTCCGAGTCGGTGTGGACGCGCAGGCCGAAGTCCGGCAGGTTGGTGCGGCCCAGCGGGATCGCGCCGGCCGCCCGGAGCCGTTCCACCTGCGGGGCGTCGACCGGGGCGATCGCCTCGGCCAGGGCCGGGACCGCCTGCGTGGTCGGGGTGCCCGCCAGGTCGATGTTCTCCTTGACCGTGCACGGGACGCCGTGCAGCGCGCCGAGGGTCGCGCCGTCCGCCACCGCCCGGTCGGCCGCGTCGGCGGCCGCGAGGGCCTCCTGCGGCAGCAGCCGGACGATCGCGTTGAGGTGCGGGTTGACCGCCTCGATGCGGTCCAGGTGCGCCTGCACGACCTCCCGGCTGCTGACCTCGCGGTCGCGGATCATCGCCGCCAGCTCGACAGCACCCCTGCGCCACAGTTCGCTCACGCCTGTCCCCTCGGGTCGAGATCGAGGCCACCGTAAGCCATCGGATGGATCTTGGTAAAGAGAGCGCGACCGGTATTTCCGCCCGGGACGGTCAGGACCGGACGAACAGCCCGCCGGCCCACCAGCGGACGGGACGCGGCCGGCCCGGACGGCCGGCGGCGACGGCGCCGCCGAGGGCGCCGCCGGCCGTGCCCGCGAGCAGCCCCTGCCGGATCCGCGCCTCGCGCAAATCCTTGGAATCCCCGGTGCCCGGCGTGACATGCGCGAAACTCTACCTAAGTAGATTGACGCTGTGAAGAGGTATTTCTGCCGGGCAACCCGGTCCGGGAGCCGGCCCCTTAGACTGGCCCGGGACTTCGGTAGCCCGGACAGGTGTACCGGAACGGCGGGACCAGACCCAGGAGCGTGATCGTGGACTACGCCGACGCAGCGGCCGCCTTCTTCGTGTCCCGCCCGGAGGACACCGCGCTGCCCGCCGCCGTGACCGAGGGCAGCCCGGCGCGGCGGCTGCGCGACGCCAGCGAGCCGGTCGCCATGCACGCGGTGTGGAGCCGGGCGGTGAACGAGCGGCTGGCCCAGCTGGGCCTGGACTTCCTCACCAGCTACGTCGGCGGCCGCGGCGCCTCGCTCGGTGACCCGGCCGGAGCGGTCGTCGCCGCCGCCTTCGCCTGGTTCGAGCCGGGCCTGGCGGGCGGCCTGTGGGACGCCGCGCGGGCGGCCGTGCCGCCCGGCCAGCTGGGCCAGGCCCGCGACGAGTCGACGGTGGCGAGCCTGCGGGAGGTCCTGGCCGGGGAGGATCCGGGCGAGGTGGCCAGCCTGCTCGCCGACGCGGCCGGGGCCGCCGACGGCATGGGCCGCCCGCTGTTCAGCGGACGGCGGGCCGACGGCCGCCCGTCCGACCCGGTGCACCTCCTGTGGTGGGCCTGCGGCCTGGTCCGCGAGCACCGCGGTGACAGCCACGTGGCCGCGGCCGCCGCGGCCGGCCTGGGCCCGGTCGAGATGAACGTCCTGACCGAGCTGTGGGTCGGGATGCCGCTGCTGTCCTACACCGCCACCCGCGGCTGGGCACCCGAGGTCATGCAGCGTGCGGTCAAAGGGCTCGAGGGCCGGGGCTGGGTCCGCGACGGCGGCCTCACCGACGCCGGGCTCACCGCCCGGCTCGCCATCGAGCAGCACACCGACGCCCAGGAGGAATCGATCGTCACCGCGCTGGGCGGCCGGCTCGACGAGGTCTGCGGCCGCCTCAACCACTGGGGGCAGCTGTGCATCGAGGCCGGCGCGTTCCCGCCTGACATCCTCAAGCGCGCCGCCGGCTGACGCGGGCCGGAACGGCCAGGCGGCAGCCGGTCAGGGCCGGTTCTCCTGCTCGATGATCCGGATGATCGCAGCCGAAGACCGGACCTGGCCGTGGCGGCGGCGGATGATGTCGGCGATCAGGCCGGTCCAGCCGGTCTGGTGCCAGGCGCCGAGCGCTGCCCCGTTGTCGCCGTGGAAGTACTCGCCGAAGACCAGGTTGTCCCGCCAGGCCGGGTCGTCCTGCAGCCGCTGGTTACCGCCGAAGCAGGGCCGCCGGCCGTCGGGGCCGCGGGTGAACAGGGAGATGAGCCGGTCCTGCAGGTCGGCCGCCACCTTGTCCAGGGTGAGCTGGTGCCCGCTGCCGGTCGGGTACTCGATCGTGAAGTCGTCGCCGAAGAACCGGCGGTACCGTTCCAGGGCGCTGATGACCAGGTAGTTCAGCGGGAACCAGATGGGCCCGCGCCAGTTGGAGTTCCCGCCGAACATCGCCGTGGTGGACTCGGCTGGCTCATAGTCGATGCTGGCCGTGACGCCGGCCACGTCGATCTGGTACGGGTGCTCACGGTGGTAAGCGGACAGCGCCCGGAGCCCGTGCGGGGACAGGAACTCGCTCTCGTCGAACAGCCGGGTCATGAGCCGCTGCAGCCGGTCCTGCCCGGCCAGGCTGAGCAGGAGCTTCTGCTGGCCGGCCTGGCCGCGGAGCACGCCCTGCTCGCGCAGGGCGCCGATGTCGCCCAGGCCGTCGCGGCCGAGCAGGCCGGCGAACCGCTTGCCCACGACCAGGGCCAGCCGCAGGTCGTCCTCGTTGACGACGGCGGCGGCCAGGGCCGGGATCATGCCGACCATCGAGCGGACCCGCACCGGCACCGCGACGCCATCCGGCGTCACGATCCGGTCGTAGAACAGG
Source organism: Streptosporangiaceae bacterium (assembly GCA_025934635.1). Next base: position 8,308 of record JAICWX010000026.1, read on the forward strand.
CCGTCCGCCTCGTCCCACAGGCCCTGGCTGGTCAGGGCGTCGCGGATGGCGGCGAAGTGCTCGAGGAACTTCAGCACCAGGTCGGCCGCGGGCCGCTGCCTGGACTGGCTGAGCGCGACGGCGATGCCGCACAGGGCCATGGCGTAGACGCCCATCCAGCCGGTGGCGTCGGACTGCTCGAGCAGGACGCCGGGCGGCAGGTGCGAGCGGTCGAGCGGCCCGATGTTGTCCAGGCCGAGGAAGCCGCCCTCGAACGCGTTGTTACCCTCCGCGTCCTCCCGGTTGACCCACCAGGTGAAGTTGATCAGCAGCTTGTCGAAGACCCGGGACAGGAACTCGATGTCCCGGCCCTCGTCGACGGCGAAGACCTCCAGCGCGGCCCAGGCCTGCACCGGCGGGTTCACGTCGGAGAAGTCCCACTCATAGGCCGGCAGCGCCCCGTTCGGGTGCTGGAACCACTCCCGGCACAGCAAGATCAGCTGGTACTTGGCGAACGCGGGGTCCACGTGCGCCAGCGCCACGGTGTGGAAGGCCAGGTCCCACGCGGCGAACCAGGGGTACTCCCACTTGTCCGGCATCGACATGATGTCGAAGGCGTCGAAGCCGCGCCAGCGGGCGTTGCGCTGGGTCCGGCGCTGCGGCGGCGGGGGCGGCTGGCCCGGGTCGCCGTCCAGCCAGCGGGCCACGTCGTAGTAGTACAGCTGCTTGCTCCACAGCAGCCCGGCGAACGCCTGCCGCATGACCAGCGCCTCGTCGGCGCTGGCCTCCCGGGGCGTGAGCTCGGCGTAGAACTCGTCCGCCTCAGCCCGGCGGGCCGCGATCACCTGGCTGAAGTCATCGCCGAGGGCGGTAACCGCCGGGGCGCCCTGGCCGGCGGGCCGCAGCCGCAGCCGCAGCTCGGCCGAGGCCCCGGGGGCCAGCGTGACCTGGTACCACCAGGCGCACTTGGTGCCGGCCAGGTCGGGGTTGACCGTCGCCGCGCCGCCGGTCACGTGGTCGTTGATGCCGTCCTTGGGGTACGGCGTGACCGGCGCGGCCCCGTACAGCCGCGCCACGTTGGTCTCGTTCTCGCAGAAGACCACGGCGGGCTGAGCGCCGTCCGGGCCGTTCCCGGCAATAAGTTCAAGATTTCCGCCGAACGGGTGCACGATGCGTACCGCGGCCGGCCCGTCCGCCGTCATCTCCGGCCGGCCGGAACCGGGATCCCCCCACGACCAGGTGTTGCGGAACCAGGCCGTGGGCAGCACGTGCAGCGTCTCGGTGTCCGGGCCCGCGTTCGTCACCGAGATGGCGATCAGCAGGTCATCGGGGCTGGCCTTGGCGTAGGTCACCTCGGTGATCCAGTACCGGTCGCCGTCGAACGCCCCGGTGTCGAGCAGCTCGTACTCGGGCTGGTGCCGGTCCCGGGCCCGGTTGACCTCGATCAGGTCCTGGTAGGGGAAGGCGCCCTGCGGGTAGTGGTACCGCCACCGGTTCCAGGCGTGGCTGGGCAGGGCGTCCAGGTACCACCAGTACTCCTTGGCGTCCTCGCCGTGGTTGCCCTGCTCGCCGGTCAGCCCGAAGATCCGCTCCTTCAGGATCGGGTCGCGCCCGTTCCACAGGGCCAGCCCCAGGCACAGCCGCTGCTCGATGTCGCAGAACCCGGCCAGCCCGTCCTCGCCCCACCGGTAGGCCCGCGACCGCGCGTGGTCGTGCGGCAGGTAGTCCCAGGCCTGCCCGTCCGGGCTGTAATCCTCGCGGACCGTGCCCCACTGCCGCTCGCTGACGTACGGCCCCCACCGGTACCAGTCGCTGGCCTGGCGCAGCCCGTCCTCCAGCCGACCGAACCCCGCCACCCGGTCGCGCTCCGCGCTCATCGCCGTCTGCCTTTCCTGTCGCCGTACTGTCGCGAGCCGTACTGTAGCGGCATGGACGTGACGCCGGGCGTGCAGGCGGGCCGGGACCAGAGCGCCGCGGCGGGCAAGGCCGCCCGGGCCGCCGTACCGCTCGGATCGCACCGCGAGTTCGAGCCGGGCCGGGACCGGGATCCGGTGGGGCTGCTGCTCGAGCAGGCCGGATCGCGGATCCCCGAGCTGGTGCCGGTCCGGAACGGGCGGATGCTGGTCTCGCCGTTCACGTTCTACCGGGGCGCCGCGCTGCCGATGGCGGCCGACCTGGCCGCCGCCCCCGACTCGGGGCTGCGCGTGCAGCTGTGCGGCGACGCGCACCTGGCCAACTTCGGCGTGTTCGGGTCACCGGAGCGGCGGCTGGTCTTCGACGTCAACGACTTCGACGAGACGCTGCCCGGGCCGTTCGAATGGGACGTCAAGCGGCTGGTGGCCAGCCTGGTCGTGGCCGGACGGGACAACGGCTTCGCCGCTGGGGATACCCGCCGCGGCGCGCTGGCCGCCGCGGCGCGGTACCGCACCGCGATGCGCGAGTTCGCGGCCGCCTCGACGCTGGCGGTCTGGTACTCCCACCTCGACGTCGAGGACGCCATCGCCCGGTTCAGGCTGCGGCTGAAGAAGAGCCAGGTCCGCAAGTCCGAGTCGATGGCGGCCAAGCTCAGGACCCGCGACAGCACCCAGGCGGTCGCCAAGCTGACCAAGGTCGTCCACGGCCAGCGCGAGATCATCAGCGACCCGCCGCTGATCGTCCCGATCGAGGAGCTCGCGGCCGGGACCAGCTACGACCTGCTCCGGTCGCTGGTCAGCGACTACGCGCAGACCCTGCCGCCGGACCGCCGGCACCTGCTCGGCCGCTTCCGGCTGACCCGGGTGGCCCGCAAGGTCGTCGGGGTGGGCAGCGTCGGCACCCAGTCGTGGATCGTGCTGCTGGAGGCGCAGGACGACCTCGACCCGCTGCTGCTGCAGGCCAAGCAGGCCACGCGCTCGGTGCTGGCCGGCTACGCGGGGGAGAGCGAGTACGACAACCAGGGCGAGCGGGTGGTGGCGGGCCAGCGGCTGATGCAGGCGGCCAGCGACATCTTCCTCGGCTGGCAGCGCACAGTACCTCCCGCTGGCGGGCCGGGCGGCCCGACGGACTACTACCTGCGCCAGCTGCGGGACTGGAAGTACTCCGCGCCGATCGAGCGGATGGGGCCCGCGGAGCTCTCGGATTACGGCGAGCTGTGTGCCTGGACCCTGGCCCGGGCCCACGCCCGGACCGGCGACCGGTTCGCGATCGCCGCCTATCTCGGCGGCTCCGCCAAGTTCGATCAGGCCGTCGCCGATTTCGCGGAGAGCTACGCCGACCAGACCGAACGGGACCACGCGGCGCTGGCCGCGGCCGTCGCGTCCGGCCGGGCGCAGGCCGCCCCCGTCACCTGAACCTCACTTGAGCAGGGTGGCCACCACGTTGATCACGAGCCCGAGCAGCACCGCGCCGAACACGTAGGACAGCAGGGCGTGATGCAGGGTCATCCGCCGGACCGCCTTGGAGGTGATGTTGGTGTCCGCGACCTGGAACGTCATCCCGACGGTGAAGGAGAAGTAGACGAAGTCGATGTAGTTCGGCGGCTCTTCCTCGTTGAACTCGATGCCGCCGGGCGGCTCGGAATAGTAGGTACGGGCGTAGCGCAGCGCGTACACCGCGTGCACCACGATCCACGACAGCACCACGCTGACCAGGCCGAGCGTGACCAGGTAGGCCTTCATCAGCCCGACGGCCTGGCCCGCCCGGATCAGCGCGAACCCCACCGCGACCAGCATGGCCGTGCCCGCGGCGACGACGACGAGTTCGGCGACGGCCGTGCTGGGATCCTCGCGCCTGGCCAGCCGGGCGGTGAGGCTAGGGGCCAGCTGCCAGACCACGCCCCAGGTCCAGGCCAGGTAGATCACGACGGCGACGTCCCAGCCGAGCAGGATCGACGCCTGCCACGGCGTGAACAGCGAGACCACCAGCCCGGCGACGGCCCCGCCGAGCATGGCGTACATCACGCGCATCGCGGCTGAGGACGGGCGCGTGCGCCCGCTGACGGTCGTTCCGCTCACAGATCACGCCCTTGACACGGGTGCCGGGGGCGGCTGCAATCTGATTGCCGCCACCCGGAGAAGATGATGTCCTACCTGCCCTACACGTACACGAGTCCCTATGATCCCGCCCGCGAAGACGAGGGCTTGTTCGGCCCCCGGTCGGTGACCTGGCGGATCATGAGCAGCCGGATCATGTGGGTAGCCGTCGTCCGGGCACTGTACCTGCAGGCCCTGCATCCGCGGGTGATCCGCGGCACGCTGCAGAACGCCCCCGCCATCACCGAGCCGGTCGACGCCTGGGCCCGGCTGCGGCGGACCCGGATGTTCATCGAGACGCGCACCTTCGGCACCACGGCCGAGGCCGAACGGGCCGGGCGCCTGGTGCGCACGATCCATGAGACGCTCACCGGGTCCGACCCCGATGGCACTCGGTACCGGGTGGACGACCCCCAGTTGCTGCTGTGGGTGCACTGCGGCGAGGTCGCATCCTGCGTCGACATCGCCCGGCGCAGCCGGCTGCCGTTCTCCGCCGCCGACCTGGATGCTTTCGTAGCCGAGCAGCGCACCAGCGCGGAACTCATCGGCCTCGACCGCGCGGCCGCGCCCGCCTCGGTGGCCGGGCTCGATGCCTACTACGAGGAGATCAGGCCGGTGCTGTACGCGTGCGACGAGGCGAGACAGGCGCTGCGGCTGACCATCCATCCGCCGGTGCCCGACGGCAACCGCGTGCTGAAGCTGGGGCTGCCGCCGGTGAGCGTCCTGGCCCTCTCGACCCTGCCGCGCTGGGCCCGGCGGATGTACGGCCGGCCGGACGGGCCGCTCAGCGACCTGGCGGCGACCGCCGGGATCCGGGCCACGCGCCTGGCGTTTAACCGGCAGTGGCTCTTCCTGCCCGCCATGCAGGCGGTCCACCGCGCCGAATCGGCCGGCGACAAGCCGGGCCGCTAGCCCGGGCTCGCCGCCGGGCCAGGGCGCTGGCCAACGGGGCCGCGCAGTTGGCGGCCAGGTGCAGCAGGACCGGTGCGGCCAGGCTGCCGGAGCGTCCCCGCAGCACGGACAGCAGCGCGCCCGCCCCCGCGGTCCCGGCCGCCACCGCGGTGACGGCGGTGATCCGGGCGCCGCGGCCGGCCGCGAGCCGGTTGGCCGCCAGCGCCTCGGCGGTCGGCCGGATGTGCCACAGGCCGAACACGGCGCTGCCCACGGCGGTCGCCGCGGGCTCGGCCAGCACCCGGCGCAGCGCGGCCTGGAGCACCCCCCGGAACGCGATTTCTTCCCAGGCCACGGTGCCGACCGGGATGCGCAGCAGCACCTGGTAGGCGAGCTGGCGCCGGTCCAGGCCGGCCACCCGCTGGTCGTCGAGCAGGGGCCGGGTAGCCGGGATCAGCGCGGCCAGCCCGAGCGCGGCCACGACCGGCGCGGCCGCCGCGGACCCGCACCGGAGCCCGGCCCCCAGCCGGTTCCGCCCCAGCCCCAGGTCCTCGGCCCTCAGCCCGCTGGCCGCCGCCGCGGCGAGGGCGGCCACCGCGGCGCCCCCGTTGACCGCTGGATACCACCGCCGGTGCCACGGGCGCCGCCCGGCATAGTTGTTGTACCAGGCCAGCCCCGCGCAGGCCGCCGTGGCGAAAGCCATGTGGGCGCGGCGGGACACGCCGCTACTCCCCGGCCCGCACGAGGCCGCTCTCGTAGGCGAAGACCACGGCCTGCGCCCGGTCGCGCAGCGCGAGCTTCATCAGCACCCGGCTGACGTGCGTCTTGACCGTCTGCTCGGCCACCACCAGGTGGGCCGCGATCTCGGCGTTGGACATGCCGCGGGCCACCAGGGCCAGCACCTCGGTCTCCCGCTCGGTCAGGTCCTCGATGTTCTTGCGGCTCGCGGCCCGCGGCGCCCCCAGCCGGGCGAACTCCGCGATCAGCCGGCGCGTCACCCCCGGCGCCAGCAGCGCGTCCCCGGCCGCGACCACCCGCACCGCCTCGGCCAGCTCGCCCGCCGAGGCGTCCTTGAGCAGGAAACCGCTGGCCCCGGACCGCAGCGCCTCGTACACGTAGTCGTCCAGGTCGAACGTGGTCAGCACCAGCACCCGGGGCGTGCCGTCGCCCGCCGCCATGATCTTCCGGGTGGCCTGCAGGCCGTCCATCACCGGCATGCGGACGTCCATGAGGATGACGTCGGGGCCGAGCTCGGCGGCCCGGTCGATGGCCTCCTGCCCGTTGACGGCCTCGCCGACCACCTCGATGTCGGGCTGCGCGTTGAGCAGGATGGAAAAGCCCGACCGCACCATGCCCTGGTCGTCCGCGACCAGCACCCGGATCGTCATGGCGCCGCCTCCCCGTCCGTGCTCACCGGCAGGACGGCGCTCACCCGGAACCCCCCGTCCTCGGTCGGCCCCGCCGCCAGGCTCCCGCCCAGCATCGTGGCCCGCTCCCGCATGCCCACCAGGCCGTGCCCGCCCCCGGCCGCCAGGCCGCCGGCCGCCCGGGCCCGGCTGCCCGCCAGCACCGGGGCGACGGCCTCGTTGCGGACCTCGATCGCCAGCCCGTCTTCCCGGTACGCCACGTCGACCTGGACATGCGATCCGGGCGCGTGCCGCATCGCGTTGCTCAGCGCCTCCTGCACGATCCGGTACGCGGACAGGTCCACGCCCTCCGGCAGCGTCCCCGGGTTCCCGCCGCGGGTCACGGTGACCGACACGCCCCCGCTGCGGGCCGAGTCGAGCAAGCCCTCCAGATCGGCCAGCCCCGGCTGGGGCGCCGTACCAGGATCGCCCGTCCGCAGCACGCCCAGCACGCGGCGCAGCTCGGTCAGCCCGGCCAGCGCGCTCGCCCGGATCTCGCCGAAGCTCTCCACCAGCTCCGGCGGCGGCTCGGCCGTCTTGTACGGCGCCGCCTCGGCCTGGATCGCGATCACCGACATGTGGTGGGCGACCACGTCGTGCAGCTCCCGCGCGATGCGCTGCCGCTCCTCGAGCAGCGCGCGCTCGCCCGAGTGCCGGCGTTCCTGCTCGGCGAGCTGGCGCGCGCCGCTGCGCCGCACCCGGACCACGACGCCGAGCAGGATGGGGACCGTGGCCAGGAAGACGGCCTGGGGAACCACGGCCGGGTCGATGAAGATGCCCCCGAGCAGGGTGACGGCCGCCGCGGCGACCACGATCCTCGGCCGGCAGCGGACCGTCACCGCATACAGGCACAGGGCGTAGACGAGCACGCCCGCTACCGGGACGTCCGGCTCGCCGATCGACCCCGGCGGGACGACCAGGCTGGACCAGATCAGGGCCGCCGCCGAGAACACCCACGCGCCGAGCGGGAGCCGGGTGCGCAGCGCGAGCGGCGCGCTGACCACGAACGCGATCAGGACCAGCGCGCCGGTCGCATGGCGGGGGTGGTGGCCGGCGTTCGCGTTGGTCAGCACCGAGTTGGTGCTGGCGAAGCAGATCAGCGCGATGATCACGTCGGCGACCTCGACGAGGTCGTAGCGCCGCCACCGCAGCCGGCCAGAACGCGGGGCCGGCGGGTTCGTGGTGTCGGTCACGAAGGTCGCCGCGAACCTGCGCACGGCGTTCTCTTCCATGTCCCTCAGCCTAGGCGCGGCGACCGGGAAACCTCGTCCCCCGCGCGGCGTATCCGCGACCCCCTACCCCGGTAGGGGCCGGCCGGCTCATGGCGGTCAGCGGCGCCGCGCAGCGCACTCCGCGCCACCCGTCTCATACCAGCGATGCAGGCCGGCCAACGGCTCGCCAGGCCGACGCCGGCTAGCCCTCGGCGTCCGTAGCTTCCTGCTCAGAACGCGAAACCACGCAGGAAGGACGCCACGATGAAACTTCGCTACCTGGCTGCCGCGCCGCTGGTCGCCGCCGCCATGTTCGGCACCACGGCCGCGGCCTGGCCGTCCAGCACCGCCGCCGTGCCCCCGCCACCCCCCGCCCTGACGGCCAGCGCGCTGTCGGCCCGCTACGCCGCCGACGCGCAAGCGATCACCAGGGCCGAGCGCACGGCCCGCCGCGACGGCAACCGCCCGCTGGCGGCCGCGCTGACCCGCCTGCGCCCCCGGCAGGTCCTGTTCTTCAATCCGAACGGGCAGGGCGTCGCCGCCATGGTCATCGGCGACCTCGCCACCGCCAACCGGGTCGCCATCCTGGTCCCCGGCTCCGACACCACGCTGACCACGTTCTTCTCCCGGGGCCTGGAATCCCCGGGTGGCGGTGCCGAGGCGCTCGCGGCCGAAGCCCGTCGCCTCGGCCCTAAAAGCCCGGGGGAGAAGCTGGCGATCATCGCCTGGCTCGGCTATCCCACCCCGGCCCTGCTCAGCCCGGCCGTCATGACCTCGGGCGACGCCGGGCAAGGGGCCCAGGCGCTGCGGCCGCTGGTCACCGCGCTGGCCGGGCACGGCGACCAGGTCGCGCTGCTGTGCCACAGCTACGGCTCCGTCGTCTGCGGGCTGGCCGCGCCGCACCTGCCGGTCACCGACATCGCCGTGTTCGGCAGCCCCGGCATGGACGCCAGCTCGGTCGCCTCGCTGCACACCCGGGCCCGGGTGTGGGCCGGCCGGGAGAAGGACGACTCCATCAGGTTCGTACCGCACATCCGGCTGCTCGGGCTGGGCTTCGGGGCCGACCCGATGTCACCCGGGTTCGGGGCTCACCTCTTCGCCACCGGCACCAGCGGCCACAGCGGTTACCTGAACCCGGGCTCGACCTCGCTCCGCAACCTCACCGAGATCGCGCTGGGCCACGCCGCGGCGGTGACCCGATGACCGCCCTGGACCCCGTGGCCCCGGTCCGCCGGCTCGCCCGGCACCTCGACGCCGCCACGCCCCCGCACCGCGACCGCGCGGTCGACGCCCTGCGCGCCCTGGCCATCGCGGGCGTCATCGGCGGCCACTGGCTGGTCACCGCCCTCGTGTCAGGCGGCAGCCAGCACGGCACGGTGCTGAGCGACAACAGCCCGCTGGCCTCGATGCCGTGGCTGGCCCCGCTGTCCTGGATCTTCCAGACGCTTTCGGTCTTCTTCCTGGTCGGCGGCTACGCGGCGGCCCGCGGCTACCGCGGCGGGTACCTCCCGTGGCTGCGCAAGCGCATGGTCCGGCTGGCCCGCCCGGTCGCCGCCCTGGTGGCGGTGTGGATCCCGGTCACCATCGGCATGATCGCGGCCGGCGTCCCGTCCGCGACCGTGCGCACATTCCTGTTCCTGGTCATCAGCCCGCTGTGGTTCCTGGGGGTGTACGCGGGGCTGACCGCCCTGACCCCGCTCGTCGTCGGGCTTGTCCGGCGGTTCGGTGCGTCCGCGGCGATCTTCCCGGCCGCCCTGGTGGCCGCCGTCGACCTGCTGCGCTTCGGGCTTAACGGGCCGTCCTGGCTGGGCTGGGTCAACCTCCCGGCCGGCTGGCTCGTCCCCTACCTGCTCGGCATCGCCTGGGCGGGCGGGTCGCTGCGCGGCCGCCGGATCCCCGCGCTGATGCTGGCCGGCGGCACCGCCGCCACCGCCGCGCTGATCACCTGGGCGCACTACCCGGCCAGCATGGTCGGCGTGAACGGGGCGCACATCTCGAACCTGAACCCGCCCACCCTGGCCGCGGTGAGCTTCGGGATCGCCCAGTGCGGCCTGGCGCTGCTGCTCCGCGAGAAGCTGGCGCGGTGGATGCGCCGCCCGCTCGCCTGGGCCGGCATCGCGCTGGTCAACCTGTCGGCGATGACCCTGTTCCTGTGGCACCAGACCGCGTTCGTCACGGTCAGCTCGCTCGGCCTGCTGGCGGGCCGGGTGCCGGGCCTGCTCACGGCCCCGGCGGGCCCGCTGTGGGTAGCCGAACGACTGGCCTGGCTCCCGGTGTTCGCGATCGCTTTGTCGGGCCTGTGGCTGGCGTTCCGCCGGGCCGAGCGCTCCTAGGGCACGATGATGACGGGGACCGGGGAGTGGCGGGCCAGGCTGACGGTGACCGAGCCGACCAGGCGGTGGCTGGCATGGGACGAGCTCCCCACCACGATCACCACGGTCTGCTCCGGATGAGCCTCGTGCAGGCCGGCCGCCATCGCGACCAGCTCATCGGAGACGATTCCCTGGAGCCGCTGGAACCCCCAGTCCACCTCGAGCCCGCGCAGTTGCCCGGACGCCTGGGTGCGGAGTTCCGGCTCGAGTTCGGTGAAGCTGGTTTCCATCTCGGCGATGGCATCGGCGGACAGCATGACGGTGCTGGACAGGTGAGAGACCCAGACGACCTCGATGCGGCCGGTCCGGCCCTGGAGCAGCCGGACCGCGGCGTCGAGGGCGCGGGTGGCGGGCGGGGAGCCGTCATAGCCCACAACGATCTGCAGGAAGCCCGCTGATGGGGCGGCAGTGGTCACGGTGGTCAGCCTAGACCTGGCCGTCACCGGCGCCGTAAGCCGGCGGCCGGGTCGCGCCGGGGTCCCGGGCTCGGTGATGATGTGGGGATGCCTACCTTGGATCATCTCGTCACGTCCGGCACCTTCTCGCTCGACGGCGGCACCTGGGACGTCGATAACAACGTCTGGATCATCGGCGACGACGCCGAGTGCGTGGTGATCGACGCCCCGCACGACGCGGACGCGATCCTTGCCGCCGTCGGCCCGCGCCGGCTCACCGCCATCTTGTGCACCCACGCGCACGACGACCACGTCGATGCCGCCGCGGCCCTCGCCGACGCCACCCGCGCGCCGGTCTGGCTGCACCCCGACGACCGCGAGCTGTGGGACCGCACCTACCCCGACCGCGCCCCCGACCACGATCTCGCCGACGGGCAGAAGATCACCGTGGCCGGCGCCGAGCTCGAGGTCCTGCACACCCCCGGCCATTCGCCCGGCGCGGTGTGCTTCCACCTGGCCGGCCAGGGCTGGCTGTTCAGCGGGGACACCTTGTTCGCGGGCGGCCCGGGCGCGACCGGGCGCTCGTTCTCCGATTTCGGCACCATCATCGACTCGATCCGCGGCCGGCTGCTCGGCCTCGACCCGGCCACGGTCGTCCACACCGGCCACGGGGACGACACCACCATCGGTGCCGAGCGCCCCCACCTCGACGAGTGGATCGCCCGCGGGCACTGAAGGGAACCCCATGAGCGTCAGGCACCATCCCGCCCGGCCGATGGAAACCGAGCCGGGGGAGTCGCCCTGCACCGCGATCATCCCGCCCGACCCGCGCGGCTGGGACACGATCGCGGTACACGAGTGGGAGCTGACCCGGATCGAGTGGACCGACCGCCATCCGTTCGACGAGACCAACTACGTCCTGGAGGGCGTGCTGCACGTCGAGTCCGACGGCCAGGTCGTCGTCGCCGCGGCCGGCGACACGGTCACGGTCACGGCCGGCTCCACCGGGCGGTACTGGGCCCCGGACTATGCCCGCATGCTGGGGATCTACGGGCCCAATCCCGACGGCCTCCCGTCCGACGCCCTGGGCTACCGCTCTCTCTGACCGGCTGACCGGCTGACCGCACGCCGGCCCACGGACTCCGGCCGGTCAGAACCCGGTAATCGCGGCCAGCGGCACCATCACGGCCGTGGCCGCGGCCGCGGCCGTGCACACGGCCAGCGCCAGCCCGTGGGCGGCCCGCCGGGCAGGCGCCGGCGGCTCGGCCAGCCGCCGGACGCGGGCCGCGACGGCGCCGCCGGCGGCGGGCAGCCAGGAGGCCGGCACCGCCGCGGGCGCGGGCGCCGCGCCCGCGGCCATGGCGAGCAGGGCGGTCAGCAGCGTACGGCGGCCCCGCTCGTGACCGGGCCCGCCGCCGGCCCGCCGGGCGGCGGCATCGTCGGCGCGCATCTCGGCCAGCCGGGCCACCTCGGCGGACCCGCGCGCGAAGAGCGGGACGAACGGGGCGACGGCCGCCAGCGAGCGGGTCGCCGCGAGCAGCAGGTGGTGCCGCCCGGCCAGGTGCGCGCGCTCGTGCGCCAGCACGGCCGCGAGCTGCTCCGGGTCCAGCACGGCGAGCGCGCCGGTGGTGAGCACGATGGTGGGCGGCCGGCCGGGCACGCAGTACACGGCGGGCCGGGCGGCGTCCAGCACGAACGCCGCATCCGGGCCCGCTGCCCGGCGGCCGACGATGCGGGCGGCCTCGGCGTGCTCGCGGGTGCTGACGCTGGCCCGGCGCAGGCTGCGGCCGTACCGGCCGCCGAGCACGATCAAGGTGATGCCGCCGAGGAAGGCCACCGCCGCGAGCCCGACTTCATAGGCGGCGCTGCGGTACACCGCGGGCGGGCACACCCCGGTGGTCACCGACTCGCACACGGACCGCGCGAACGACGGCCATCCGTCCACGGCCGTCCGGGCCAGCAGCCCCAGCGCGGCCACGGCCAGGGCGAGCACGCTGGCGATCGCGGCCAGCCAGGCCGCGAGCCCGAGCCGCGGGCTGGCACCGTCCCGGGACAGCCGTCCCAGCGGCAGCGGCAGCACCCACGCCATGACGACGGCGCAGCCGAAGACCGCGAGCGCGGGGATCATCCCGGCCGCCGGACGCGCAGCTTGCCCGGCGCCGACTTCTTGAGCACCGACCGCAGCGCCTCGGATTCCCCGCTGCCGATCTGCGCGACGAAGTGGCTGAGCACCGCCTCGGCGTCCCCGCCGCCGGCCAGGGCCTCCCGCATCAGCCGGGCGCTGTACTCCTCCCGGCTCGCGGTCGCCGTGTACCGGTACGCCTTGCCCTCCTTGACCCGGTCCAGCCACCCCTTGCGGTGCAGGTTGTCCATGGTGCTCATCACCGTCGTGTACGCGATCGTCCGCTCCGCGGCCAGCTCGTCGAACAGTTCCCGCACGGTCACCGCCGCGCCGTGCTCCCACACCCGGTGCATGATCACCGCTTCCAGGTCACCGAACCCGTGCAACGTGCCTCCCTGCCGTCACCGGCCAGCATAGACAACCCCGGACCCGATTGCTACTGCCTACTTACGTACTACCTACGTACGTAGATATTAGATAGGGACAGGGTAGGGCATCATGGGAACCGCAGCGCTCCCTCTGGGGCCAGCGCGTTCAGGCCGGGACGGGGACGCTGCCTGCGCGCGCTGGCCCTCGACCGCGCTGGCCCCTAGATTGCGCTGGCCCCTAGATTGCGCTGGCCAGGCGGGTCAGGATCGTCGCGGCCGGCCCGGTGGCCGCGTTGCGGTAGCCGGTGCCCGCCCACAAGTGCACCAGTTCGGGGTTCTGGGCCGCGGTCGCGGCCTTGCGCAGCGGGCTGGTCAGGTGGTGCAGCGCCGGGTAGCCGAGCGGGGCCCGCTCCGAGTACTTCTCGGTGAACGCGTTCTGCAGGCCCCGGGCCGGACGCCCGCTGAAAGCCCGGGTGAGCACGGTCGGCCCGCGCCCGGGATCGGCGATGGCCGCCTGGTGCACGGCCGACGCGCCGCTCTCGTCGCTGCGCAGCAGCGCGGTCCCGACCATCACCGCGTCCGCGCCCGCCCGCAGGACGGCCGCCACCTCAGCCGGGGTGGACAGCCCGCCCGCGGCCACGACCGGCAGCCCGGTGGCGTCCGCGACCGAGGCAGCCAGTTCAGGCAGCGGTACCGCGGCCGGCAACCGCTGGGGCGTCAGCGTGCCGGAGTGGCCCCCGGCCGCCAGCGCCTGCACGGCCAGGGCGTCGGCGCCCGCCTCAGCGGCGAGCCGTGCCTCCCCGGCCGAGGTAACCGTCTGGATGATCAGCGTGCCCGCCCGCTTCAGCGCCGTGACCACTGACGGGCCCGGCAGGCCGAACGTAAAGCTGACCACCGGCACCGGGTCGCTGACCAGCAGGTCCACCTTGGCGGACCAGGCATCGTCGTTCTCGACCGGGTCGGTCCCGTCCAGCTGCAGCCCGTACTGGCTGGCCTCAGCCTGGACCGCCGCGGCGTAGCGGCGGAATTCTCCCGGATCCACCGGCACCGGGTTCGGCGCGAACAGGTTCACCCCGAACGTCGGAGTCTGCTCGCGCACCTCGGCTATCTGCTGCTGCAGCAGGGCCGGCGTCTTGTAGCCGCCCGCCAGGAATCCCAGGCTCCCGGCCCGCGCGGCCGCGGTGACCAGGGCCGGGGTCATCGGCCCGCCGGACATCGGCGCCGCGAGCACCGGGCACGCCAGGCCGAGCGAGGACAGCGGTGCTTTCATCGTCAGTTTCCCTCCGGGACCCTCAGGCACGCCCGGCGGGCGGCACGATGTCGTCATAGACCCGGGCCGCGGCCAGCAGGCCGTCCGGGCCGCGTTCGTAGACGCCGAGTCCCGCCTGCGGCACCACGTCCTGGTCGCCCCAGCGGACGCAGTTGTACTCCAGGGCGCAGCGCACCCCGTCGTCGGTCACCACGCAGTGCTGAAGGCCGATACCGCCGCTCGCGCCGACTCGTTCGGTGAAAAATGAACGGAGCTCCGCCGTGCCGCGGTGGGTCAGGTGGGGGCCGATGGGCTCGCGGTAGTACCCGTCCGGCTCGAAGGTGCCCACCAGCGCGTTGGTGTCGCCGGCGCCCAGCGCGGCCTGGTAGCGGCCGACGACATCGCCGGGGCCGGTGTCGCCGGGCGGCAGGATGGCCGGCCGCAGGTGCCGCCGCCCGTCGACCGGCCACTGGCTGCAGTAGGTGCGGAACTCCACCGACAGGTCATCGGGGGACTCGGCCACGACCGCGATCGGCCACGCCACCTGGCGGCCGTCGCGGGGCAGGTGCGCCAGCATCTCCACCACCGCCCGGCCGGCCGCTGAGATGGAGTTCACGGTCTCGATCCGGACGTGGTGCTCGGCCATCCAGGTCATGTTGTCGCTGACGAATTTCCGCAGCTGCCGGTGGCCGCGGATCTCGCCGCCGCGGGGGTCGTAGACCACCAGCTCGCCCGGCCACGCCGTCTCCAGGGCGCGGGCGTCGCCGGAGTTCAGCGCGGCAAAGTACTGGCCGACCGGATCGGCGTGACCCGCGTCGCGGGTCTGCTTGCGCGCCAGCTCCACCGCGCTGGCGAACTCGGGGAACCAGGGCATTCAGTCCGTCCCGTGAGCCGACGGGAACCGGGGGGCGCGCTTCTCGGTCAGGGCCGCCGCGCCCTCGAGGACGTCGGGTCCCATGAAGCAGAGCATCTCGTAGGCGGCGGACTGGTCGAAGATCGGGCCGGCCATCTTGAGCCAGTTGTTCAGTGCCCGCTTGGTCCAGCGGATCGCCTGCTGGGAGCCGTCCGCCAGGGTGTCCGCCACCCGCAGCGCCTCGTCGAGCACCTGGTCGCGGGGGAGCGCCTTGCTGACCATGCCGAGCCGCTCGGCTTCCTCGCCGGTGATCATCTCGCCGGTGAGCAGGTAATAGCGTGCCTTGGCCATCCCGCACAGCAGCGGCCACAAGATCGCCGCGTGGTCGCCGGCCGCGACGCCCAGCTTGACGTGGCCGTCGCCCAGCCGGGCGTCGAGGGCGCAGATCGAGATGTCGGCCATCAGCGCCACCACCGTGCCCGCGCCCACGGCGACGCCGTTGATCGCGGAGACGATCGGCTTCTCGCAGTTGACCATGTTGTAGACCAGGTCGCTCATCTCCTTGAGCATGTGCGCCACCCGGTCGTGATCGCCCGCCATCCGCTGGACCATGGCCAGGTCGCCGCCGGCCGAGAACGCCTTGCCCGCGCCGGTGATCACGGCCACCTTCGTCTCCGGGTCGTCGGAGACCTCGGCCCAGACGCGGGCAAGTTCGCCGTGCATCCGCTCGTTGGCGGCGTTGTACTTGTCCGGCCGGTTCATGGTGACGAGCAGCACGCCGTTGCCCCGGCGCTCGAAGGTGAGGTGCTCGAACTCGGAGAACTTCACGGTGCTCCCTGCTGGTCGGTGATGGGGCTGGTCGACGGATGGGTGATGGCGGCTTAGCTCATCGTGAGGCCGCCGCTGACGCTGACGGTCTGGCCGGTGATGAAGGAGGCCTCGTCCGAGGCGAGGAACGCCACGACGCCGGCCACGTCGTCCGGCTGGCCGAGCCGGCGGAACGGTATCGCCCGGGTCAGGGCCTCACGCAGCTTCGGTCCCGCGAACTCGGCGAACAGCGCGGTGTCGGTCGGGCCCGGGCACACGCAGTTGACCCTGATCTGGTGCCGTGCCAGCTCCCGGGCGAGCGACTTGGTGAAGGCGATCACGCCGCCCTTGGCGGCGGAATAGACCGCCTCGCCGGAGGATCCGACCCGGCCCGCGTCCGAGCCCAGGTTCACCACCGCCCCGGCGCCCTGGCCGGCCATCACCGGCACCACCGCCTTGCAGGTGTGCAGCACGCCGTACAGGTTGATCCCGATCGCGCGGTCCCAGTCGGCCGGGTCGGACTCGGTGAAGGAGCTGGCCTTGTCCCAGCCCGCGTTGTTGACGAGGACATCGATCCGGCCGAACTGCTGCACGACCCGGTCGGCCAGCGCCTGGACGCCCTCCCGGTCGGTGACGTCGAGGCGGACCGGCACGGCACCCGGCCACGAGGCGGCCGTCTCCTTCGCGCTCGCCTCGTCCAGGTCGGTGACGATCACGGTCGCCCCCTCCGTGGCGAGCTTGCCGGCGATGGCCTGGCCGATGCCCCGGCCCGCGCCGGTCACGATCGCGATCTTGCCGTCCAGCCGTCCCATAACCGGTCCCTTCCGCGCCGCGGTCCCCGTCAGACCGAATCTATACTCACTGCGTTGGCCAGCCACGCCGGGGAGAAGCACCCGCAGCGTCAGCGGCCGCGACGGAGGGAGAACGGCGTTGCAGGTCGGGCTTGTGATCATGGACGAGAACCCGGCCGATGGCCTGCGGATCGTCCGCGCGGCCGACCGGGCCGGCGTGCACTCGCTGTGGACGATCGACTATTACAACCGCAGCAGCCTCACCCGCGCGGCGGCGTTCGCGGCCGTCTCCGAGAACGCGATCATCGGCACCAGCGTCACCCCGCTGTTCGCCCGCTCGCCGCTGGCCCTCGCGTCGGCCGCGGCTGACGTCCAGGGCATCGCCGGCGGCCGGTTCGTGCTCGGCGTCGGCAGCAGCACGCGCCGGATGAACCAGGACTGGTACGGGACCCCGCTGCAGCACCCCGCGCCGCAGGTCCGGGAGCGGATCGAGCTGATCCGGCGGCTGATCGCGCACCGCAGCGGCCCGTTCAGCTTCGAGGGCAGGTTCGACCGCGTCGCGATGGCGCACTACGACCGCACCGCGCTGCCGGATGCCATGACGATCCTGGCCGCCGGCGTGGGCGAGCACATGGTCGCCGTGGCGGGGGAGTGTGCGGACGGCTTCGTCGGGCACACCATCGCCTCCGCTGACTACCTGCGCGACACCGCCGCCCCGCTCCTGGCCAAGGGCGCGGCCCGGGCGAACCGGGACGCGGCCGGGCTGCGGGTGACCACGCAGATCGTCGCCGCGGCCAGCAGCGACCCGCAAGCCGCCCGCCGGGACGCCGCGGCCCAGGTCGGCTTCTACTCCACCCCGAAGGGGTACGACCTGCTCTTCCCGGACGGCCAGTTCGCCGCCGAGCGGGCCGCCGCCCGCGACGCCGTCGCCCGGGGCGACGTCCCCGGCGTGATCGCGGCGGGGGAGGCGATGGTCGGCGAACGGGCCGTGTTCGGCCCCCCGGAGGACGTCGCCAGCCAGCTGCGCCGCTACGACGGCGTGGTGGACTGGGCGATCCTCTACCCGCCGCACTTCGGCGTCGACCCCGAGCGCATCCACGCCAACGAGCTGAGCCTGATCGAAGTCGCCTCCGCCTGGACCCCGTGACGACGGTCCTGCCGCCCGAAGACGAGAGCCCCCGACTTCCGAACCCCCGGCCCCGGCCGCCAGGCCCCCGGCCCGGCCGCCAGGGCCGAACGCCCCCTGCACCTACTGCGGCATCGATGCCGATAACAGCAAGAAGCGTGGATCCTCGGCGGAGCGGCGGGGATCCACGGCGGAGTGGGGGTGCCATTGGGTACGTGCTTAAGCCGGATCCACCGGGTTAGGGGGAGCGGACCCTCCGGCTGGCTGGGGCCGTCATCCAGCCGCCGCATTGTGATAACAGCAAGAAGCGGCCGACGGCTGTCAGTCGTACCGCTGACGATCCCGAGCGGACCGTCAAAGAACGGCACTTGGAGCCGATGGGCAGTAGCTATGAGGGCATCGTGAACCGCCCGGATGCGACGTCCGTTCCGAAAGGGGGAACTGACTTTGCGGGGATGGGCTTAGATGCGAGGACGGCTTCTAGAGCCAGGTGACGTGACGGGCAGCGCGGCGTCGCGGCCGGCTGCCGGCACCGCCGCGCCGTTGCTCGAGCGCGAATCGTCGCTGGCGCTGCTGCATGAGTACGCGGCGCAGGCCGCTGACGGGGAAGGACGACTGGTCCTGCTCGGCGGCGAGGCCGGCGCGGGGAAGTCGGCCCTGGTCGAGCGGCTGCAGCGAGAGATGCCGGACGCTCGCTGGTCCTGGAGCATGTGCGATGGCCTGTTCACGCCACGCCCGCTCGGTCCGCTGTTCGACCTGGCGGACCAGCTCGGCGGGGCGCTGCTGGAGCGGTGCCAGGCCGGGGCCGCCCGCGAGGAGCTGTTCCGTGCGCTGCTGTCCCGGGTCAGCGCGACCGGGATGACGGACGTGGTAGTCGTCGAGGACATCCACTGGGCCGACGAAGCGACCCTCGACCTGCTCCGTTACCTGAGCCGCCGGCTTCGCGGCGCCGCGGTGCTGCTGATCGCCACCTACCGGGACGACGGCCTGGCCGCCGCCGACCCGCTCCGCGTTGCGCTCGGCGATCTCGGCTCGCAGCGGCACACCCGCCGCGTCGCGCTGATGCCGCTGTCCCGGGATGCGGTGCATGAACTAGCCCGGGGGAGCGGGCTGCCGGCATCCGAGCTGTACCGGCTGACCGGCGGGAACCCGTTCTACGTGACCGAGGCGCTGCGGTCGGGAGTGGCCGAGGTACCCCCGTCAGCGCGGGACGCGGTGCTGGCCCGGGCGGCGCGGCTGAGCGGCCGCGCCCGCGAGGTGCTGGACGTCGCCGCGCTCAGCGGTACGCGGATCGAGGCGCGGCTGCTGGAGTCCGTGACCGGCTGCCCGCCGCCAGCGCTCGACGAACTGCTGGAGAGCGGCCTGCTGGTCGGCGACGGCGCGTGGTTCAGGTTCCGGCACGAGCTCGCCCGGCTGGCGGTCGCGCACGCCGTCGCCGCGCACCGGCGGCGGGCGGTTCACGAGCTGGTCCTGGCCGCGCTGCGTTCCCTCGGCGGTGACGACGACGCCCGCCTGGCCTTCCACGCGGAGGCGGCAGGCGACGGCGCGGCGGTAATGCGGTACGCGCCGGCCGCGGCGCGCCGGGCCGCCCGGCTGGCGTCGCACCGGGAGGCAGCCGCGCAGTATGAACGGGCGCTGCGGTTCGCCGGCGGGGCGGATCCGGAGACGCTCGCCGGGTTGCACGAGGGGCTCGCCGACGCGGTGGCGCTGCTGGACCGGTGGGACGACGCCGAGGTCGCGGCGGAGCGCGCGCTGACGCTGTGGCGCGAGGCGGGCGACCGGCGCAGGGAGGGAGGCGCGCTGTGGCGGCTGTCCCGCATCCGGTGGAATATGTGCCGCGGCCGCGAGGCCGTCACCGCCGTCGAAGCGGCCGTGTCGGCGCTGGAGCCGCTGGGGCCCAGCGTCGAGCTCGCGCGGGCATACGCCACCTACGCCAACCAGCGGATGCTGCAATCCGACTACGACGCCGCCATCGACCTGGCCCTGCGGGCCCAGGCCCTGGCCATCCCGTTCGGCGCCACCGACGTCCACAGTGACGCGCTCGATACCCAGGCCGCCAGCCGCTCGGCCCAGGGCCTGGACTGGGCCGGCCAGATGCGCCACGCGCTCGACGTCGCGCTCGCCGGAGGGCATCATCTCGAGGCCGCGCGCGCCTACACCAACCTGTGCGGAATCCACGCCGGCCACCGGGAGTTCGCCGAGACCGTGCGGTACCTCGAGCCGGGAATCGCGTTCTGCGACGAGCATGACATCACCACCTACGCGATCTGCATTCGCGGCGAGAAGGCCAACATGCTGGAGCGCACCGGCCACTGGGACGAGGCCGCCGCGCTGAGCAGGCAGATCCTGATCGACGCCGGGCCGTCCCCGGCGAACCGGCTCTGCCCGCTGATCCGGCTCGGCGTGATCGCGGCCCGGCTGGGCGAACCCGGGATCTGGGAATACCTGGACGAGGCAGCTGCCCTGGCCGACCAGGCCGGCGAGCCGCAGCAGCAGGTACCGGCGCGGCTGGCCCGGGCCGAGGCGCACTGGCTCGAGGGCAAGCCGGACGCGGCCCGGCGCGAGGCCGAGCTGGCCCGCGACGCGTGCGCCACCCCGAGCGGCTGGCTTCGCGGCGCGGTCGCGGCCTGGCTGCGCCGCCTGGGCTCCCCGCACCCGATGCCAGGCGAGCTGGCGGAGCCGTACCGGCTCCTGCTCGACGGCGACCCGGCCGGCGCCGCCCGCCTCTGGACCCGCCTGGGCTGCCCGTACGAAGCGGCACTGGCGCTGGCCGGCGTACCCGCTGAGGCGGCCCTGCGCGAGGCCCTCGGCATCGTCATCGGCCTCGGCGCGCGACCCGCGGTCAGCATCATCAGGCAGCGCCTGCGGGCGCTCGGCGCCCGGTCGGTCCCGGCCGGCCCGCACACCGCCACGCGGGAACGGCCGTTCGGGCTGACCCGGCGCGAAGGCGAGGTCCTGGAGCTGATCTGCGCCGAGCACACCGACGCGGAGATCGCCGCGAAGCTGTTCATCTCGGCCAAGACCGTCGGCCACCACGTATCGGCCATCCTGGCGAAGCTGGAGGTGCCGACCCGGGTCGCGGCACGGCAGGCCGCCCGGCTCCGCCTGGCGGACGCGGGACAGTAGTCACGCAGAACTCGCGGTGGCCGGCCGGGCGGCTGGCCGGGATGCGTGCTTTCCTTGTCCTTCAGCCGGTGCCTGACAACTGGAGACCTTCATGACCCTGGCCATGGACTATCTCGGCCTTGACGCCCTGCTATCAGCCGAGGAACTCGCCTGGCGCGACACCGTGCGGGCGTTCGTCGGCGAGCGCATCCGGCCCCGCATCAGGGACTGGTACGAGAACGCGGTGTTCCCGGCCGAGCTCGTCGCCGAGATGGGCAGCCTCGGCCTGCTGGGCTCGCATCTGTCCGGGTACGGCTGCGCCGGCCGCAGCGCGGTGGAGTACGGCCTGGCCGCGCTGGAACTCGAGGCCGGCGATTCCGGGCTCCGGACCTTCGTCAGCGTGCAGGGATCGCTGGCGATGAGCGCGATCTACAAGTTCGGCACCGACGCGCAGAAGGAGCGCTGGCTGCCGGGGATGGCCGCCGGCGAGCTGATCGGCTGCTTCGGCCTGACCGAGCCCGAAGCCGGCAGCGACCCGGCCAGCATGACCACGACGGCGCGCCGGGACGGCGGCCGCTGGGTCATCAGCGGCGCCAAGCGGTGGATCGGCCTGGCCTCGATCGCCGATATCGCCGTCATCTGGGCCCGCACCGAGGACGGCATCCGCGGGTTCCTGGTCCCGGCCGGCACCCCGGGGTTCACCGCCACCCCGATCGAGCCCAAGCTGGCCATGCGCGCCTCGATCCAGTGCGACATCACGCTCGAGGGCGTCGAAGTGCCGGCTGACGCCATCCTGCCCGGGGCGGAGGGCCTGCGCGGCCCGTTCGCCTGCCTGAACGAGGCGCGTTACGGCATCATCTGGGGCGCCATGGGCGCGGCCCGCGACGCCTACGAGGCGGCGCTGGACTACGCGCTGAACCGCAGCCAGTTCGGCAAGCCGATCGCGTCGTTCCAGCTCACCCAGGAAAAGCTGGTGGACATGGTGCTCGAGATCCAGAAGGGCCTGCTGGTGGCGCTGCACATCGGCCGGATGAAGGACGCGGGGACGCTGGTCCCCGAGCAGATCTCGTTCGGCAAGCTCAACAACGTCAGGACCGCGCTCGCCATCGCCCGGCAAGCCCGGACCATCCTCGGCGGGAACGGCGTCTCCATGGACTACTCGCCGATGCGGCACGCCAACAACCTCGAGGGCGTCCGGACCTACGAGGGCACCGACGAGATCCACATCCTGATCATGGGCCGGGCCATCACCGGCATCCCCGCCTTCAGCTGAAAAGCCGGTCAGCCGTCAGGCCGCCCGGTCCAGCTAGCGGAAGCCGTACCGGCCGAGGGCGGTGTCCTGGCCGGGCTGGTACGGCGGATCCGCTTCGCTTTCAGTAGCGAAGATCAGCCTGAAGGGCGTAATGGTCCGACGGGTAGATACCGTCGACAGGCCGGTTGCCCACCACGGCGGCGCGCACCGGGTGACCGGCACCGCCCGGGCGCGGGTTGGCGGAGAAGATGTAGTCGATCCGGCGGTTCGGCCAGAGCAGCTGGGTGGCCCAGGGATTGTCGTTGGACCAGGTGTGGCCCGGGTCAGGCGGTCCCGCCGTCTCCCAAGCGTCGTAGAAGGACAGCCCGGGCACGGGGGCGGTGGTACGGCCGGACAGCATGCGGATCTCGTCGCTATCGGGATCGCTGTTGAAGTCGCCGCAGACGACGAGCGGCGCCCGGTCGTCCGCGGACTGGCCGATACGGGACAGCAGTTCCCGCACCGCGTGCTGGCGAGCCTGGCTCTCGTCGAACCACCAGGCGTCCATTACCAGGCCGAACACCTGAACCGGGCCGCGCGGGCCGGACAGCTCGGCGAACTGCGCGCGAGCGCTGCCGCAGGTGAGGCTGGACTCCTGCCGTACCGGCCAGCGGGACATCACGGCCACGCCGGACAAGGCGTCCTTGTCCTCCTGGGCCGCCACGCCGCTGAAGGCGCAGTACGGCAGCCCGAGCGGCCCCGCCAGGCGGGCGCACTGGCTGTCATTGCCCTTCGCCCATGACTCGGTCAGCACCACGATGTCGGGTCGGGCGCCTTGGAGAGTCGCGATGATCGCCGCCTCACGATCCGGCCAGGGACCGTAAAGGCCCCAGACGTTCCAGGTGATGATCCGCAGCGTGGTCTCGATGAGCGAGCCATACGATCGCGGCGGAATGTCATCTGCAGCCACATGACCTCCCGGGTAGGTGACGGCCACATACCCGGACTATCCGGGGTTCAACGTCGGTTCTTCTCCCGCCTGCGGCTCATGTTCAACGCCGCGGCCGCGTGGCCGAGGACTTCAAGCTGCAGACCGGCAGCTTCGTCCGGGCCGGCGCCGTGCGGACCGCGCTGCTGTCCGCCATCCCGGTGCTGTCCGATGCCGTGCTGGCCGGCGAGAACCGGGCGCACCTGTCCGCCCTGGCCTGGCTGAACGCCGCCGAGGCGGGCAGGGTCCCCGGCGCCGACCCGCGCCCGGCCGGTGATCTCGTTGTCGACGAGTCGCTGCGCAGGCACCTGACCCGGGCCCTCGCCCGGCACAACGACGCGGCCGGTTCCTCCGCCCGGATCGGGCGGCTGGTGCTGCTGGCCCCGTCATCGTCGCGCAGGCCGCGCCCTCGCGACGATCAGCGGCGCCCGCCACAGCCCCGCGGCGATGGTCGTGAGGTGGCCGATGGCGGGGACCGTGAGCACGCTCACCTGGGCACCCGCCCGCCGCATCGGCCCGAGGTACTGGGCGATGTTGTCCAGCGGCGCGATGGTGTCCCGGCGCGAGCTGACGAAGATGAACCGGCAGCCGTCGAGGCGGCCGAACTCCGGCCACTGGACCTGCGCCCACGCCGCCTCCAGCCGGGCCAGCGACCAGCCGCGCGCGAGATGCTGCCGCCGGGCCCCGTCGAGCCGCCACATGCCCTGGGCGATGTCACCGCCGGTATTGAACACGCCCCAGCGCAGCTCGGGCACGGCATCGCCGACGCAGTTGTAGAAGATGAACGATCCCAGGCTGCTGCCGAAGAAACCGAACTCGGTCACGCCGTCGGACTTCAGCCGCGCTATCTGCGTCGTGATGTCGTCGCGGACCCCGGCGATGAGGTCAGGCAGGATCGACGGGTCCGCGGCCATGAAGACGGCCGTCGTGGTCTCGTAGGCCACGACGCGGTAGCCGTCGCGGCACAGCCGCCCGATCGCCCACCGCACCGCGGAGATCGACGTGCCGTACGGGCAGATGAAGATGATCGCGGCCGAGGTCCCCGGGCCGGCCCGGAATTCCTCGCACCGGAAATCGCCCGCCCCGGCGGCAACAGGGGCACCGCGGATCACGCGGCCGACGACCGTCATGCTACGGGAGGCTATCAACCGCTACGCCCGGTACCTGGCCCGATGCCCGGGTCAGGCGCGGGGCGGCCGTATTCGCGGGGACGCCGATCCCGTTCAGGCCCGCCTTGGCGATCTTGCTGGCCAGCTCCTCCGGGAAGTCCTTCGACGCCTCGAGCCGGCGCGCCACGTCCTTCGGGGCTTCGCGGTCAGTGAAGTCGCGGACCATCGGCCGCAGCTGCTCCTGCCCGGCCGTGAGCTCGAAGCTCAGTCCCGTCACTGGGTACCTCCCATCGGCCCGATGACCTCCTCGCCGAAGCGGGCGAGCGCGGTCAGCGTCGCCTCGTGACCCGGCCCGCCGGGCTGCCGCATCCGCAGCGCCAGGTACTCCATACCGGTCTGCTGGCGCCAGCCGGCGATCTCGGCCCGCAGGTCCGCGCCGTCGCCGTAGAGCAGCCGGCCCGGCGCCACCAGCTCGGCCGTGAAGTCAGCCCGGGACCGGACCTGCCCCACCCAGGGCTCGAATTCGGCCAGGTAGACCCCGACGTTGAAGTACAGCCGGTGCACCGCCAGCGCGTGCGGCAGCCACCCCTTCTCGCACGCCGCGCGCGAGTCGCCGATCCACCCGTCCCGGAACATGCCGATCACGACCCGCCGCCCGGCCGCCTGCGCCGCGGACCGCACCCGCCTGGCCAGCTGCGCGACCACGTCGACGTGCCGCTGCGGATCGCTGAGCCACAGGTCGGCCCGCTCGCCCGCCAGCTCCAGGCCGCGCGGCCCGTGCGCGCCCATCACCAGCTCAGGTCGTTTATTACCGAACGGGGCAGGTGTCACGTGCCCCCGCCAGCGCCCGTGCTGGCCGCTGACGTCGAACGGCTCCCCGCTCCAGGCCGCGTCGACGACGTCGAGCAGATCCCGGACCCGGTCGAACCGCGTGCCGCGCTCCACGTCGTACAGCTCGAAATCGGCGGGCAGGTGACCGACCCCGACGCCGAGCAGCGCCCGCCCGCGCGTCAGCCAGCTCAGCATTGCCATGTCCTCGGCCAGCCGAACGGGATGGTAAAGCGGACCCGGCACGACCGCCTGCCCGACCCGGATCCGCCGCGTCCCCTCGGCCAGGGCCGCGCCGGTAAGCAGCGGGGAAATCACCCCGCCGGCCCGGGTCTGGTGGAACTCGGGCAGGAAGAACGCGTCGAAGCCGGCCTCGTCGGCCGCCTGCACCTCGGCCCGCAGCTGATCCAGCAGCACATCCAGCGGCTCACCGACGTCCTGGATCGGGAGCACCACACCGAAACGCATACCGGCCTCGCCCGCCCATCTATCAAACGGTCGTCCGAATTCTATCGTCGTCGTGGGCGATATGCAGCAGCGAGCGCCAGATCAGCGCGAGAATCAGGGCCGACCCGGCGAAGGCGAGCCAGAACGGCGCGGTGATGCCCCACGCCGAGGCGGCCAGGCCGCCGAGCGCGGATCCGATCACGATGCCGCCGATCATGCCGATGAGGTAGACGCTGCCGACGCGGCCCTGGAACTCAGCCGGCACGGCCCGCTGCCGCACGCTCGACGAGGTCGTCCCCCAGACGAACGCGTGCGCGCCGAAGATGGTGAAGATGATCAGGGCGAGCCAGGCCCAGCGGGTCAGGGCGAGCGCGAGGTGGGTCAGCGTCTCGATGACCAGCCCGCCGCGCATGATGACGCCGAGCCGCACGTGCCGCTCCAGCCAGCCGTAGGACGCCGTGCCCAGCAGGCCGCCCGCCGCCATCGCCGTGGTGATCAGCCCGAACCCGAGCGGGCCCATGCCCAGCCGCTCGCGCGCGTACAGGACCAGGACCGACCAGGCGGCGCCGAAGGTGACGTTGAAGGTAAAGATCGTGATGGCCAGCGTCCGCACCGCGGCGTGCGCCCACAGCCACCGCCACCCTTCGGCGATGTCGTGGTGGACCCGGGTGCGCTGCCCGCCCGCGCCGTGCGGCGGCAGCTGCACCCGCACGATCAGCAGCAATCCGGCCAGCACGCAGACGCCCTCGCTGACGAACGGCAGCGCGCGCCCGGCCGCGAACAGCACGGCGCCGACCGGCGGCCCGGCCAGCTGGTTCCACACGACGACGCCGGTCATGGCGCGCGCGTTCGCGATGCCCAGGTCGGGCTTGTCCACCAGCATCGGCAGCAGGGTGCTGGTGGTGGTGTCGCCGAAGGTCTCGGTCACCCCGAACAGGAACAAGACGGCCAGGACGACCGCGACGTTGACGTGGCGGGTCACGATCAGCGTCGTCAGCAGGATCAGGATCGCCACCCGGACCAGGCCGGTGGCGATGACGATCGCGCGGCGGTCCAGCCGGTCGGCCAGCACGCCGGCGTACAGGCCGAACAGCATCCACGGCAGCCGCTGCAGCAGCGCGGCCATCGCCACCGCCAGCGGATCGCGCGTCACCGACGCCACCAGCAGCGGCCCGGCCGCCAAGGTGATGCCGTCCCCCAGGTTCGTCACCCACGACGAAGCCAGCAGCCAGCGGAAACTGGCGCCCAGGCGCGCCGGTGCGACGAGTTCGGCGACCCGGCGCAGCGGCTCCCCCCAGCGCCCGCGTGCCATCAGCATGGCATCGCCTACAGCGCGCCGCGCCGGGTGACCGGCTCGTACCGGGCGAACGATGATTCCATGATGCCTTCGCCCCGGGTGAGCGGCGGGAGCTGCTGCTGCAGCGCGTGCACGTGAGTCACCGGGATGTCGCCCTCCAGGGTGCACCATGAGCTGCCGGTCGCCGATACCGCCGGGTTGGCGTGCAGCTTCGCCAGTACCGGCAGCAGGGCGCTGAGCGTATCGGCCGGAGCCTCCAGGCGGAAATGGTGGATCGGCTCGCAGACCACCGTCCCGGCCCGCTTCAGCGCGTCCATGACCACCAGCGGGGTCAGCTTGCGGAAGTCCTGCGGGCCGCTCAGCGGCCCGCGGAGGGACGGCGGCCCGTCCGGGACGCTGTACTGGGACCGGACCAGTGCCACCGCGCAGTCGGTGACCTGCCAGCCGTGCAGGCCCCGCCGCAGCGTCGCGGTGACGTACTGCTCCATGGCGGCGGCGAAGTTCTCCATGTTCTTGTAGATAAACAGCGGCACCCCCTGATGGCCGATCTCGAGCCCGAACCGGATGCCCGAGCCCGGCGGGGCGGGGTCGATGCGGAATCCCAGCGTGGCGAGGAACGGGTTCCCCGGCGCGTGCAGGAGCTCCTCCGCCCGGCCGGTGCGGACGGGCCGCTCGACGCAGATCGGCGTCGTCTGCCTGAACTCCGCCGCCAGCCCGTAGTCGGCGGCCAGGGTGGCGTCGATCACCTGCTTCTGGACCTCGCCGTACAGCGAGACGTAGATTTCCTGCCGGGTGTCGTCCTGGCGGACGTCGATGAGCGGGTCCTGCTCGGCGAGCTGGGTCAGGGCGGCGTGCAGCCGCGCCTTGTCCCGCGGATCGCGCGCGACCACGGCCGTCTCCAGCGTGGGCGGCGCGAAGTAACGCCGGCTGGCGTCGTCCGGCTCGGTCCCGAGCACGTCGCCGACCTGGACCTGCGCCAGGCCCGACAGCCGGGCGATCTGGCCGGCGTGCACCGCATCGCGGCGTTCGGCGGTGCCGTCGGCGAAGACGCTGATCGCCGTGACCTTGCCGTCGCGGCCGTGGCCGTCGCCGCCGCCGAACCGCACCCGGTCCCGGACCGTGATCGTGCCGGAGAACATGCGGGCGTAAGCGGTCCGCTCGCCCGCGCTGCCGCGCTCGATCTTGAAGACGCGGCCCAAGACCGGCCCGTCGGCGCTCCCGCCCGCCGTCGGCAGCAAGTCCGTCAGGCCGCGCAGGAGCGCGCCGGCGCCCGCCCCGGTGATCGCCGACCCGAAGTACACCGGGTGCACCTGCGAGTCCCTGACCTGCCCGGCCAGCTTCCCGAGCAGCCAGTCGCGGGGTATCGCCCTCTTGTCATCGAGGTAGGCGCCGAGGACGGCATCGTCGTGATCGGCCAGCACCTCGGCCAGCCGCGCGCCGAAGGCCCGGTCGCCGTCACCGGACTCGATGAAGGCGGCCCCGGGCGTGCCCAGCCCGCTCACCGACCCCATCGGGACGATCGCCGGCGTCAGCCGGTCGCCGATGTCGCGCAGCAGGCGCTCGTAGCCCGCGCCGCGGCGGTCGATCTTGTTCACGAAGAACAGCGCCGGGACACCGAGGCGCTGCAAGGCCCGCCACAGGATGCGCGTTTGCGGCTGGACGCCCTCGACGGCCGAGACCACCAGCACCACGCCGTCGAGCACGCTCAGCGCTCGCTCCACCTCGGCCACGAAGTCCGGGTGGCCGGGCGTATCGATCAGGTTGACGGCCGTGCCGCCGACGGTGAACGAGACGACGGCCGACTTGATGGTGATTCCCCGCTGGCGTTCCAGCGCCAGCGAATCGGTCTGCGTCGTGCCCTCATCGACGCTGCCGGGCTCGTCGATGACACCGGCGCAGTAGAGCAGCCGCTCCGTCAGCGTTGTCTTGCCGGCGTCAACATGAGCGAGGATCCCCAGGTTCAGTACTCCGCGATGCACGCGCCCCATCCTCCGAATAGGCCTGCCAAAGCTTTTCGATGGACACGGACGCTCCTCGCATCGCTGACTCCCTTCCGATCCCCGGGGCCGTGCTGGCCCTCTGCACCACGCATTGTCGTATCCCGGCCGCTCCGGCGCGAATGATTTTCGGCCGGGGAGTCAGCTAGGCGGGGCGCCGGGTGCTCTCGTCCTCGGCGGCGCCGAGCTGCTTGCGCTGGGCCGGCGCCGCGAATCCGTCCGGCAGGCAGGACGGATTCCCGTCCTCGCCGAGGATGAGGCAGCTGTGGCTCAGCGCCGAGGCGCCGGCGAAGACGACGGCCAGCGCCAGTGCCTCGCCCGCGAGGTCGAGGACGCCGGCCCGGATGTGCTCGCCGAACAGGCACACGCCGAGCAGGCCCGCTGACAGCGGGTCGAGGACGGTGAACCCGGGCTGCGAGGCGGCCAGCGGCCCGGCCGCCAGCGCGTGCGAGGCCAGCAGCATCGCCGCCGCCCCGGCGGCGAGGAGCACGTACACCGGCCAGCTGGAGAAGATGGCGCCGAGACCGTCGTCGAGGTGCGAGCTGAGCTCCTTGATGACGGCCGCCACGAAGCCCCAGGAGATCCCGGTGGCGGCCCCGAGCACGGCGGCCCGGCGGGACGGGGACGCGCCCGAACGGCTGCCCGTGCCGACGGTCACGGCCGCCAGCGCGACGCCGGCCGTGACCAGGCCGGCCAGCAGCCATGCGGAGCCCGGGGCATGCAGCCGTCCGCCCGACGGCGACGCCAGGCGCAGGAACGCGCCGATCCCGACCGACATGGCCGCCGCCGCCAGCCAGTCGCGGCGCCGCACCTTCACCCGTCCGGCGCCGGCGACGGCCAGGTACCCGAACACGAACAGCATCTCGAGCGCCAGCAGGGGCTGGACCAGGGCCAGCGCGCCGAACCGGAGCGCGCTCAGCTGAAGGACGAACCCGCCGATCATGGCGACCACGCCGAGCAGCCAGACCGGCCGCCGGGCCAGGCGCAGCAGAAGCCAGGCATCGAAGCCAGCCGTCTCGGTGCTCCTGGCGCCAACCCGCTGGCACACCGAGGCGGTGGCCGTGCAGATGCTCGCCAGGACGCCCAGCAGGATGGCCGTGCCCATTGTCCCCGATTCACATCCTCAGCCGCCCGGCCCCCGACCGCAGGAACAGCACCGGCCACTCCGTCATTCCCCGTGGTGTTAGCGTCGGTTTATGTCTGTTTCAGGCGGCGTCGATCAGCAAGCCGGTCGCCGCCCTGGTGACGCTGCGGCTCGTGGCCCAGGGCGCACTGTCCCTGGAGGGCGACGTCAACGAGTACCTGACGTCCTGGCGGCTGCCGGGCGGGGACGGCGACCTGGTGCGGTCCGCGCAGGTCATCCAGGCCGCGGCCGCGGGCGAGGCCGGCGCGCTGCTTCCCCCGCCGCTGGCCCTGGAGATGGTGACACCCCAGGCCGGCGGCTGGGGCCTGGGCCTGATGCTGTCCGGTCAGGGCGCGCACCGGTGTTTCGGTCACGGCGGCGGCAACTACGGCTGCCAGTGCATCCTGATCGGCGCCGTCTCCGGCCGGAAGGCCGTCGCGGTGATGACGTCCAGCGACCCGAGCCTGCCGGTGATCTGGTCCCTGCTCGCCGCCGTCCGCGATGCCACCTCCTGGTCAGACCTCCCGGCCAG
Source organism: Streptosporangiaceae bacterium (assembly GCA_025934635.1). Next base: position 38,545 of record JAICWX010000026.1, read on the forward strand.
CGGCGGCGAGTGGCGGTAAGCATTCAGGTGACATCGTGACAGTATGGGAGCCATGACCGCCGTCTTCGTCCACGGAGTGCCCGAGACCCCCGCCATCTGGCCCGGCCTGCTGGCTGAGCTGGACCGCCCCGACGCGGTGGCCCTGTCGCTCCCCGGGTTCGACAGCGCCCGCCCGGCCGGCTTCGGGGCGACGATGGACGAGTACGCCGCCTGGCTGGCGGCGCAGCTCGAGCGGCTGGACGCCCCGGTCGACCTGGTCGGGCACGACTGGGGCGGCGGGTTCGTGGTCCGGCTGGTCTCGACCCGGCCCGAGCTGGTCCGGTCCTGGGTCACCGACGCCGCCGGCATCGGCGACGTCGAGTTCGAGTGGCACGAATTCGCCAAGATCTGGCAGACGCCGCAGGCGGGGGAGGACTTCTGGGACCAGCAGCTGGCGGCGCCGCTCCCGGAGCGGGCCGGCGTCTTCCAGATGTTCGGGGTGCCCGAGGAGCCCGCACTGGACCTGGCCTCGCACATCAACCGGAGCATGGCTGACTGCATCCTGGACCTGTACCGTTCGGCCACCGACGTCGGAAAGCAGTGGGGCCCGGACTTCGCGGCCATCCCGGCCCCCGGACTGGTGATCATCCCCAGCGAGGACCCGTTCCTGAACGCGGCCTCGGCGGCCAGGGCCGCCGCGCGGGCCGGCGCCAGGACGGCCGCCCTCGACGGGCTCAGCCACTGGTGGATGCTGCAGGACCCGGCCCGGGCCGCAACCGTCCTGCGCGACTTCTGGGCCACCCTGGCCTGACCCCGGCCGCCACGGCGGATCCCGCCGCCAGCTGTCAGCGAACTGTCAGCCCGCATTGGCCATGGTCAGACCATGCAACTACAAAGACATGGTGCGCAGGTGCCGTCGCAGGCACCGGCGCCCGAAGCCGCAATCCATCAGCTGGCAGCCGACGATCCGGCTGAGCTCATCGACCGCATCCGAACCGGAGACACCTCCGCCTGGCGCGAGCTTGTCCGCGAACACGAGCCGATGTTGCGGCGAATCGCCAGGCAGTACCGGCTGACGCGGCAGGACGCAGACGATGTTGTCCAGCTCGTCTGGGTACGCTGCCTCGAACATCTGGACCAGCTCACCCGCGCCGACAGGCTCCGTGCCTGGCTGAACACGATATGCCGCCGGGAATGCCTGCGGCTGGCCACCCGGGAACGGCGCGAAGTCCCGCTGGGCGAGTCAGCCGTCACCTGGCTGATCGACCGCAGCCGCGAAGAGCAGGACCCGCATACGACGGCCGCCCTTCGCGACGATCGGGCCCGCCTCAGCCAGGCGATCGCCGGACTGCCGGACCGGCAGCGGCTCGTCCTACTGGAACTGCTGGAACGGGAGGGGCACGGATACGTCGACATCTCGCGCTGCCTTGGCCTCCCTATCGGCAGCATCGGGCCAACCTGGCGGCGGGCCCTTACCCGCCTGCGCCAAGATCCCGGACTGGCTGACCTGAACTGGGCGTCCTGACCGGGCCACCGCTCGACGCCGTGCTCGGCAGCCGGAACCCCAACTCCGTTAAGCCCATCACGAGAGGCAGGCAACTATGTTGTCCCAGAAGACGGCCCGGGGCGAGAACCCTTCGATCTGGAAACCGTGCCCGCCTGCCGAGCCGGGCAGTGGGCCCACACAAGACACCCGGCGCGCGCACGCCCTCAGCGCATCATGAAGACGTGAGCGTCGAACTCACCGCGCCCCCTGGTGCGATCACATGTGAATCTGCTAGGTGCTGTGCCCACATCGGGCTCCCAGGTACATGTGGCGACAGATCGTCGCTGCCTGGTCCCAGCACGGTGACCCATACCTTCGACACCCGCACGAAAATGGTGACATCCTCGTCGGCCGCGAATGGGTGATCCGGAGTTGGGTCGGCGGCCACGTCCACGAAGTACCTGCCTGCTTGATCCGCGTCGCTGGCATCGCCGTTGGGTTCGCTGGGTATGTCGGTGATGTGGTAAATAGGGGCGAAGGCGCCGTTGACCTGCGTTGCTATTCCCGATATCTCGATAGCTCCGACGGTCGTGTGGAGATCGCTGACCTCGACATGAAATGAGATCTTGCCATCCGTGATCGTGGCGCTGTAGACCCATGGATGAGGCATGAGGGGGTTCCTTTCACGCAGGTGCGGATTGGGTGAGGTATCGGAGTGACTCCCGGGCGCCCGGCAGGTTGCCCTTGCGCTGGTAGAGCTCGAGCGCCTCAGTGGCGACGGAATGCGCTTCGGGGACCTGGCCGGCCGCGGACAGGACATGAGACAGCTCGAGCAGCGTGTCGGCGTGCTCGCTCAGCAGGTCAGTCCGCGCGGAGATAGCCACCGCCGACCGCGCGAGTTCCTCGGCTTCGCCATAGCGGCCGCGGTCGGCAAGGATCCTTGCGCGGAGGCCCCGGCCGATGGCCTGGGCGGACAGGTCCTCGTGGGCTGCGTCTTCCTGGCTCATCGCAATCAACCGCAGGGCCTCGTCATACCGGGCCGGCCCTTGCGCCGCGATGGCTCTGGCCAGCGTCGCCTCGGTGGTGGCCAGCAGGCGCCGCTCCCCCATCTGGCTGAGGGAGTCGAATTCGCGCCAAAGGTACATCTCGGCGGACGCTGGATCTCCGTTAAGCATGGCAATGAGGGCGGCGTGCTGGGTAATTGCCGCGTTCTTGGTCGGGCCGAGGAGCTTCAGCAGGGATTCCTCGGTATCCAGCATCTCCTGCGCTGCGGCGAAGTCGTCCTGCATCGCGTAAAGGCCTGCCATGCTCAGCAGGATCCCGGCCTTTCCGACGGGGTGGTTCTCGATCTCGTCGAGATAGTCCATGCATCGTTTTATCCCTTCCGGCGCGGGTGCAGGACCCCACAGCGCGGCCGAGGAAAGCCAGCCGGCGATATCAGCCAGTTGCCTCCGGTCGTTCGCCTTGCGGGCATAGTCGGCGGCTCGCAGCCAGGCATATTCGGCGGCGCCTGATCGCGCGTGATTCCACTGCAGCGCGCCCTGCAACTGCAGGGCGCGGCAGATTCCCAGGTCGTCTTTGCTCGCCTCGAACTCGCGGCGCAGCTCGGGAAGGGCCCGGTCGATCTCAATCTCCGCCTCGTCCGGGCTCATCTGGAGGTGCAATACGAGGGCCTCGACTCGCGCGTGCGCATGCTGGCGCTCGTCGCCGCTGGCCGCGGTGATGCGCCGTGCGTGGTCGAGCGCGGCCTTTGCCTTCTCGAACTGCCCGGCTTCGATAAGCGCGGTGCCCAGAGTCGTATAAAGCCGCCCGAGGACCGGGGCATCGCCCGGAAGCAACGCGGCCGTGCGGTCCAGGAGGTTCACTGCCGCGAGGTCGTCGCCCCGGTCGTGCGCGGCGACCCCGGCCGTATCGAGGAGTCCGGCCGCCCGGAGCGACAGCGCGGCGACTTCCGGATCGGCAGGCCATAGCTCGGTGCGGTAGCGGACCGACTGTTCGAGGTGATGGCCGACGATCTCCGGGCGCACGGGGAAAGTAGCCGAGGCGGAGACCTCGAGCCAGTCGGCGTAGCGGCGGTGCAGTTCGGCCCGAAGGGACTTCGGGATCGAGCGGTAGGCCGCCTCCTGAATGAGGATGTGCCGGAAGCTGTACTCGTCATGGGAGCTCCGGGCGGGCCCGGGTTGTACCAGGCCCTTGGCGACCAGGGACTGCAGGTTGCGGCTGAGCGGTGCGCGCGCCTCGACGGGGAGCAGTTCCCGCAGTTCCCGCTCACCGAAGTCCTTGCCGATGATGGCGGCCCGGACCAGGACGCTGCTGGTCCCCGGGCCCAGACGCTGGAGCCGGGCCGACAGCAGGGCCTGGATCGTGGGCGGCAGCGCCGGCCGGGTGTCGCTGCCGTCCTGCTCGCTGAGAGAGACGGCCAGCTGCTCCAGGTAGAGGGGATTGCCGCCGGCGGTGTCGATGAGCCGCGCCCGGGTGGACGGGGCAATGTGATGCCCTCCTGACAGCGAGTCGAGCAGCGCCGCCGCCGGTTCCTCGCCGAGCGGCGCGAGCTGGATGGAGGCTGATCTGTCGGTCTCGGCCACCCAGGCCGGGCGCTGGTCGAGCAGTTCCGGGCGGGCAACGCAGATCACGACGATAGCCGCTCGCCCCGGCCGCAGCGCGAGCGATTCCACCAGGTCGAGGAAGGTCGGCTCGGCCCAGTGCAGGTCCTCGAAGAGGACCAGTACCGTCCGGTCCCGGGCGAGCACTTCCAGCAGGCGGCGTGCGGCCCAGAAGATCTCCGCGGCAGCTGTCCTGCCCTGGCTGCCAGAGCCAAGCGCGCGGTGCAGCTGCTCCGCGACTGCCGCCGCGTCCGCCTCCCCGGCCAGGAGCTCGCTGACCCGCTTCATCGGGTCGTCCCCCCCGCCCGCCTGGCGGATTACCTCCCGCAGCGGCCAGAACGTGTTGCCTTCCCCATACGGCAGGCACCGCCCGATGAGAACGTGCGCCTCCTGGCCGAGCCTTCCGGCGAACTCCCCGACCAGCCGCGTCTTCCCCAGGCCGGCCTCGCCGGTCACGGTGACGGTCATGGTCACCCGCTCCCGGGTGGCCCGGACGTAGGCCGCCTCGAGATGGCGCAGCTCTGGGTCCCGGCCCACCAGCGGCACATCCAGGCGGACCGCCAGCGGGCGCAGGCCGACCTGCACGGAGCGCAGGAGGAACCGGCCGGGCCCGGCGGCGCCGGTCTCGATGGCTCCGGCGGTGAGCTGCCGGGTCTGGTGGCTGAGGAGGATCTCGCCGGGTCCGGCGGCCTCCGCGAGCGTTACCGCCCGGACTCCCGCGTCCCCCGCGAAACCAAGCGGGCCAGGACCTCCGACCAGGACCTCACCGGTCACCAGGCCGAGGCGGTACACCAGGCTGGCGCCATAATGGCGAGGCAGGACGTCCGCCTCGGCGGTCAGGGCCTCGCGCGCCTCCAGGCTGGCCCGCGCCGCCCGGAGGGCATCGTCCTCATGCACGGCGGCAACGCCGAACACGCCCGTCAGGTGCTCACCGTCGCTGGCGGCCAGCTTTCCGCCGTGCCGTTCAAGTACGGCGGTCAGGACGGCCGCCACCCGTTCGTGCACGGCGCCGTATGCCTCGGGATCGAGTGCGGCACCAGGACCCGGCGCTACCCGCAGCGAGACGCAGAGCACCGTGATAGGCCTGCGAGCCGGCAGCGCCCCGCTGCGGGCTGGCCCCGGTACGAGGATCGGGTCGTGGCGCAGGATCGCCGCCTGGAGTTCAGCCAGCGCCGACGACGGCTCCAGGCCCAGTTCTTCCATCAGCGCGCGGCGGAACAGACGGTAGGTCTCGAGGGCTTCGGCCTGCCGGCCGCTGCGGTAGAGGGCCAGCATGAGCTGGCCTCGAAGACGCTCCCGGAGCGGATGATCGGTCACCATCCGGCCCAGTTCGGCCGTTAGCGCGCCGGTCGGGCCCAGCGCCAGATTGGCATCGAACCGCTCCTCGATGCACGCCAGCCTCAGCTCGTCCAGCCTGGCGATCTCGGCTTGCGCGAAGGGCTCGTAGACGAAATCGGTCAGCGGCGGACCGCGCCACAGGGCCATTGCCTGGTCCAGCAGCTGCACAGCCTCTGCTGCCGCTCCCGCGGCAAGAGCATCACGGCCCTCGAAGACGAACTGCTCGAACTGCGCGGCGTCGAGTTCTGCCGGGAAAACCCGCAGCATGTAGCCCGGTGCCATGGTCATAAGGCGGCCAGCAGGAAGCACCTTCCGCAGCCGTGAGATCGCCGCCTGAAGAGAGTTCGCCGCGCCGGGCGGGGAATCCTCCCCCCACAATTCGACCAGGAGCTGCTCGCTGTGCATCACCTCGTTGGCGTGGAGCACCAAGGCGGCGAGCACAGCACGCTGCCGGGCACCGGCTACCGCAATCTGCCGACTATTGTCCTCGAGATGAAACGGGCCAAGGATTCGTACCCGCATCGTCCGCCCTCCCCCCAAGGTGTAAGCGGACCACCCGCACCCAGATATCATTGTCGAGCCAGGCAGCGTGGAACACAAGCCTTTATCCGTCCAGGCACTAGAGAACAACATCAGGAACTGCGTCACCACCGGAAACTCCGCTCACATACCTGGATCTGGAAAGGGTCGCGGTTAGGGACAACCGGCTTTATGCGGGGTAGCCCGCCCGCCTTGTCACGACCTAATGTGGAAGGCCGCTACAGCCTTTGTTCCGCGACGGGAAGGCATTATCGGGCCACCTGGCGCGGGTGAGGCCGGAGGTGTGACTCCCATGTGCGCATTCGCGTTCTCGGCAGTTCCCGACTGGACCTCCTGGGACAACCAGGGCGCCAGCGTCGCCGTCGAGAGCCTCAGGCGCGATGGCACGCAGGACATGATCGTGCTGCGCGTGGACGCCCCGCCGGGAGGGCCGAACGCCGCGTTTTACCGGGTGGGGTTCAACCTCGACGTCCAGGGTCATGTCGATGCGTGGGGGCCGTGGACCCCGGTCCCCGACTGGGCCTCCGGCCAGGACGAGGGGGCCGGCGTCGCGGTCGCCGACTTCGGTGCGCAGGGCCTTGCTCTCGTGGTTCTCCAGGTGCGGGGAAGGGGCAACGCCGGCGCCAACGACGGCCGGTTCCGGATCGGCCGCGGGCTTGACGTGACCGGGCAGGTAGGGAGCTGGTCCGCCTGGCAGGACGTTCCTGACTGGGGCTCCTTCCGGGATCAGGGGGCGGCGGTCGCGGTCGCGGACATCGACCACGACGGCCGCCCTGATCTTGTGATCCTGCACGTCGATGACTTCCACACTGACCACCCAGATCTCCCCAACAAGGGCAGGTACCGCATCGGCCAGCGGCTCACCCCCGACGGGCAGGTCGCTGCCTGGAGCGACTGGAAGACGGTGGATTGGGAGTCGTGGTTCAACCAGGGCGCCGGGGTGGCCCTCGCCGATCTCGGCGGCAGCGGCCGGCTGGACCTGGTGGTGTTCCAGATCGACAACCCGCCCGGGGAGAACAACGGGAAATACCGCGTCGGCTGGGCCATCGACATCCAGGGCAATGTGCGCGACGGCTGGGGCCCGTGGTCCACCATCGACGGCTGGGGCTCCTGGGAGGACCAAGGAGGCGGGCTGGCCCTGGCTACGTTCAATCCGGGGCAGCGGCCGAAGGCCGTCGTCCTCCACGTTGACAATCCTGCTCAGCTGAACGTCGCCCGCTATTTCGTCATCGACCTGGTACTAGATATCGACCAGGCTGCGATCAAGGGCATCTGGCGCCTGCTGCCCTATTTCTCTGAGGTGCTCCCGGTCCATGCAGCGATGCTGCACACCGGGAAAGTGCTGTTCTTCGCCGGCTCGGGGAACAATATCTTCCGTCGTTCGTCGCCCGACTTCGGCAGCGAGGCCCGGATGATTTACACCAGCGTCGTCTGGGATTTCCGGGCCGGCACATTTGACCACCCTCCGACGTTGCGGCGTCCCGGCAATTCAGTGGTCGACTACTTCTGCTGCGGCCACTGTGCCTTGCCGGACGGCCGTCTTCTCGTCGGCGGCGGCAGCGGCAAGTACGACAAGATCATCGTCAACGGCCAGATGCAGGACGCTCCGACCGGTTTCACCGGGTTGAAGGATGCCATGCTCTTCGACCCGGTCACGGAGACGTGGAAGCTCGTCCAGCGCATGGAGCAGGCACGCTGGTACCCGACGCTCCTGATGCTGAGTGACGGCACGGCCATCGCCGTATC
>JAICWX010000047.1 GCA_025934635.1 Streptosporangiaceae bacterium
ATCATTTACCGCAACTCCGGGCGGCTGCGGCGGATGGTGGACGTGCTGCTCGACTTCGCCCGGATCGAAGGCGGCCGCCTGCAGCCCGAACCCGTTGCGGTCGAGGTCGGGGAACTGACCCGCGGGGTGGCCGAGTCGTTCGCGTCCGCGGTGGAGCGCGCAGGCCTGACCTTCGCCGTGGACTGCCCGTCCCAGCCGGACCGGTTCCTGGTCGACCCGGACATGTGGGAGAAGATCGTCCTCAACCTGCTGTCCAACGCGGTGAAATTCACCCTGTCCGGCCTGATCCGCATCAGCGTGCAGATCGCCGGCGGCACCGTCGAACTGCGGGTGAGCGACACGGGGGCCGGCATCGCGGCCGATCAGCTCCCGCTGATCTTCGAGCGCTTCCACCAGGTCAGCGGCAGTGCCGGCCGGTCGCATGAAGGCTCCGGGATCGGGCTGGCCCTCGTCCGCGAGCTGGCCCGGCTGCACGGCGGCGACACCGAGGCGCAGAGCCAGCCGGGGGCGGGAAGCACGTTCATCGTGCGCATCCCGGCCCGCCCCGCCGACGGGCAGGCGACACCGGTGCCAGCGCCCGGTGCGGCCGGCCGCTATGCCGAGGAGGCCGGGCAATGGAGCATCCCGGTCTCCGGCGCAGCCAGCCCGGGACCGGCCGGACGTGATGCGGTCCTCGTCGCCGAGGACAACGCCGACATGCGCCAGTACCTCACGGACCTGCTCGAACGCAGCTACGCGGTGACAACGGCGGCGAACGGCCAGCAGGCGCTCGAACGGGCCCGCCTGACCGAGCCGGACCTGATCCTGGCCGACGTCATGATGCCCGGCCTGGACGGCTTCGGGCTGCTGAGCGCCCTGCGCGCAGACCCGCGGACCGCCCGTATCCCGGTGATCTTCTTGTCGGCGCGGGCCGGGGAGGAGGCCGCCATCGAGGGCCTGGCCGCCGGAGCCGACGACTACCTGGTCAAGCCGTTCTCCTCAGCTGAGCTGCTCGCCCGGGTCCGCTCGAATCTCGACCTGGCCCGGGTGCGCAACCACGAATCCGCGTGGCGCACCGCCCTGGTCAAGGCCATGCAGGACGGGTTGTTCGTCGCCACCGCCGAGGGCACGGTCATCGAGATCAACGACGCGTTTACCGAGCTCCTCGGCTATCCCGCCGCTGAACTGCCCTGGCTCATCCCGCACCCCTGGTGGCCGGCCGAAACGGCCGACCCGGAAGGATTCGCCCAGATCAGCACCGCGCTGGCCACCGTGCTGGCCGAAGGGCACGGCCGCTTCACCGTCCCGCTGCGCCACCGCGACGGCCGGAGCCTGTGGGCCGACATCGCCATCGACACGGTGCACGACCGTGACCAGCGGCTCATCGTCGGTACCCTGCGCGATATCACCGTCGAGCACCTCGCCGCCGAGCGCGACGCGGCCCTCGCCCGCCTCGCCGGCGAACTCACCGGGATCAACGACGGCGACCGCCTTCTCGAGGTCGCGCTGGCCGAGATCCGCGCCGTCTGGCAAGCCGCCCGGGTGACGATCGTGACCTGGGACGCGGCTGGCCGCCCGCGTCCGGTGGCCGCCACGGGGGCGGCGGCAGCTACCGGCCTCCCGGCCGGAGCGGAGGAGCATGCCCGCGGGGCGCAGCTGGTCACGGCTCCGGCCGGGCAGCCGGCCGCGGCGGTGGTCACCGGCGTCGGGGCCCCGATCTCCGACGGTGCCCGGGCGGCGCTGGTCTGGCTCGACTTCGCGTCGCCGCGGCCGGTCCCCAGTTCCGACCGCGCCCTGCTCGTTCAGTTGTGCGCGCACCTGCAGCGGGCGCTGATCCGCTCCCGGGCGTACGAGGAACAGCACCAGGTAGCGCTCACCCTGCAGCGTTCCATCCTCGGCCCGACCGACCTGCCGGCCGGCCTGGCCGTCCGGTACGAGCCGGCCGGAGCCGCCCTGGAAGTCGGCGGTGACTGGTACGACGTCGTCGAACTGCCCGCGGGCCGCTGCGCGGTCGTGGTCGGCGACGTACCCGGACGCGGACTGCCCGCGGCGACGGTCATGGGTCAGCTGCGCAGCGCCGGGCGCGCACTGCTGCTGGAGAATAACGGCCCCGCCCAGGTCCTCCGCTCGCTCGACCGGTTCGGCGCCCTGATACCGGGAGCCGACTGCACCACGGTGTTCTGCGCCGTCATCGACCGGCGGGCCGGCACCGTGCGCTACAGCAGCGCCGGCCACCTGCCCGCCCTGCTGGCCAGCCCCGACGGCACGGTCCGCAGGCTCGAGGACGCGGTGTCCCCGGCGCTGGCCGTCACCGCCGATTGCGGCCGCGCCGAGGAGACCGCGCGGCTGCCGGCCGGGTCTACCCTCCTGCTGTACACCGACGGGCTGGTGGAACGCCGGCTGGAAGTGATCGATGCGGGTATCCAGCGCGTCTGCGATGTGCTGGCAGACAGCCGCCACCTGCCCCCCGAGCAAGTCGCCGACCGCCTGTCCGCCCTGGTGCCCGGCGACGCGCACGCCGACGACGTCGCGCTCCTGGTGTACCGCCAGCCTGCTGATCCTAGACCCGGCGACGCCGCATCTTCAGCCACCGGATCAGGCGCCTGATCAGGAAGATCATTTCGTCACCTCCTCATCGTCCTCGATAGTCCGGGTCCCGCTGGGCACACTGGTAGGGATAGTAGTCCCGGCGGCCCCCGCTCGCTGTCCGGCCCGCGGGGCGAGCGGACAGAAGGAGAGAAAGCGCGTTGAAGTGCCTAGCGGCCGTCGTCGCCAGCCGCGGAGCGGCGCCGACGATCGAGCAGTTCGACTTGGACGGGCCCGCTCCGGACGAGATCGCGGTCCGCATCGCAGCTACCGGCATCTGCCGCACCGACCTCCACATACGCGACGGCGGGTACCCGGTCCCGGACTTCCCGGTCATTCCGGGGCACGAGGGCGCCGGGGTGGTCACCGCCACCGGCCGCGCGGTTACCGACGTGCGGACCGGTGACCACGTGCTGCTGACGTACCCCTTCTGCGGGCACTGCCCGAACTGCGTGCGCGGGGCGATGGCCTACTGCGAGCACGGCTTCGCGCTGGCCTTCGCCGGGGCGCGTCTCGACGGTTCGTCGGGATGGCGGCGGGACGGCGGGACGCCGGTCAACGGCCACGTCTTCCAGCAGTCCTCGTTCGCATCCCGCACGCTGGCCGCGGCCAACTCGGCCGTGATCCTGGACCGCGAGCTGCCGCTCGAGCTCGCACCTGCCTTCGGCTGCGGAGTGTCGACCGGCGCCGGAGCGGTCCTGAACGTCATGGACCTGCGACCCGGCTCACGACTGGCGATCCTGGGGACCGGGACCGTCGGGCTGGCCGCCTTGATGATGGCGGCTCACCTGGGGGCGCAGCAGATCATCGCGGTCGACACGAACCCCGGGCGGCTGGAAACGGCACTGGAGCTGGGGGCGACGCACACGGTCGACGCATCCGGCCGCGGGGCCGGGGACGCCATCCAGCGGCTCACCGGAGGCGGGGCCGACTACATCTTCGACACGACGGGGCATCCGGACGTCGTCGCCGGCGCGCGGGATTCGCTCGCGATGACGGGAACCGTCGTGGTGGCGGGCGCCGCCCCGGCCGGCACCCGGACCAGCCTTAACATGAACGCCCTGCTCAACGGCCGGGCCGTGCGCGGGACCATCCAGGGCGACTCCGACGCACGCAAGCTCGTGCCGCAGCTGATCGAGCTGCACACGCAGGGACGGTTCCCGGTCGACAAGATCGTGGGCAGCTACCCGTTCGGCGATATCCAGCGCGCCCTCGCCGACATGGAAAACGGCCGGGTCATCAAGCCGATCCTGCGGATGGCAGGTGACGAAAAATGAACCCGGCCGACGGCGAGGTGACCTCCGGTCGTGTCCGCGACCCGCTGGTGATGCCCTTCGCCAACGTCCGCCACCTCGGCTTCCGCGACAAGATCGGCGCTACCAGGCTCGCCGGGTTCGGTCAGCTGTCACTGCATCCGCACGAGACGCGGGACGCGGTCAAAAGCGGACTCCGGCCGCAGGACATGCTCGAGATCGCCGCGGAGAACGACGTGGCCATCACGCGCCTCGATCCGCTCAGCAACTGGAACCCGCGCTGGCTTCCCACCAACATGGACGCCTCCTACATCGACAACTTCGACATCGGGGCCGTCGAGTTCTTCGAGCTGTGCGAACAGCTCGGCATCACCTACTGCAGCCTGAACGCCACCTTCGCCGGCGACATCTACCCGGCGGACGAGGTCGTCGAGCACTACGCGGCTACCTGCGACCTGGCGGCGCGGTATGGCGTCACGTGCGATCTCGAGAACCTCCCCATGTGGGGGGTCAAGACGCTCCGCCAGGCGTGGTCGATCGTCTCGGCCGCGGGCCGGCCGAACAGCGGGATCGTCTTCGACACCCTCCATTACGTCCGCAGCGGATCGACCCTGGACATGCTCACCGAGATCGCCGGCGACCGGGTTCACTGCGTGCAGCTCAACGACGGCCCGCGGCGGCTGCCGGCCGGGGTGACCCTGGAGGAGAACTGCTTCGACCGCGGCTGGCCCGGGACCGGCGAATTCCCGCTGACCGAGATCGTGCGGACCCTGGCCGGCCTGGACGCCCTGCGCCAGGTGAGTCCGGAGGTGTTCTCGCCGCACAACGCCACGCGCAGCGCCGCCGAGATCGCGGACCTGTCCTCCGGGTCGCTGCGTACCCTGCTCGACGCCGCGAACGTCGCTTACTAGCCACGGCAGGTGGTGGTCAGGGTAGCGGCCAGCTCTCGGCCGTGCCGCCGCCGAGTGCGGTCGCGATCGCGTCGAGGCGGACGGTTCGCTGGCCGGTCTCAGCTACCGCATCCGCATCACAGCTCACGCCGGTCACCGCTCCCAGGACCGCCCCGCTTCCGGCCAACGACATGGATGCTCCATCAATGTCGCGGGAGCAGCATGGATGCTCCATCCATGTCGTAGTACGGCGCCCATGGAGCCACCCGGGATACGGCGGCTGACGTCAGGCGCACCACGAGCACCACCCGTCCCGCGAGCTCGACGCCCAATGCAGAGACGCCCACCGCAGAGACGCCCACCGCAGAGACGCCCACCGCAGAGACGCCCACCGCAGATGAGCCACCTCCTGGAGCGCGCCGTGAAACTGGCTTATGGCACGGACCGCGCGGCACTGATGGTGGTGCCGGCCCGGCCGGCCAGGATGCCGGCGGCATCGCTCAGCGCGCCGATCGCGGCCGGGTGGCCCGATGCCTGCACGAAGCGGATGCACGCCTCGACCTTGGGCCCCATCGACCCGGCCGGGAACGTCATGGCCGACAGCGCGGCGGTGTCGATGGCCTGGATCGGCTGCGCCTGCGGAGTGCCGTAGCCGCGAATGATGGCCGGCACGTCGGTGAGCACGAGCAGGCGGTCGGCGTTGAGGGCGATCGCCAGCTCGGCCGCGGTTAGGTCCTTGTCGACCACCGCTTCCACGCCGGTCAGCTCGCCGCCGTCCGACCGGACCACCGGGACGCCGCCGCCTCCGCCGCAGACCACGAGCACCCCGGCGTCGGCCAGGGAGCGCACGGTCTCGATCTCCACCAGCCCGCGGGGCCGGGGCGAGGCCACCACGCGCCGCCAGCGGGGCCCGTCGGCGGCGACGGTCCACCCCAGGCGGGCGACCAGCGCCTGCGCCTCGTCCTGGCCGTAGCCGGTCCCGATGAACTTGGCGGGGTGGCCGAACGCGGGGTCGGCCGGGTCGACGACCGTCTGGCTGACGACGCACGCCACCCGCTGGGCGACGCCCGCGTTACCGAACTCCTGGACCATCCAGTACCCGATCATGCCCTGGGTCTGGGCGACGAGCACGTCGAGCGGATACGGCCGGCTGAGGCTGGTGTCCGCCTGGCTCTCCAGCGCCAGCACCCCCACCTGCGGCCCGTTGCCGTGGCAGAGCACGAGCTGGTGATCGGCGGCCAGCGGGGCGAGGGCCGCGGCGGCCTGCCGGACGTGCCGCCGCTGGATCGCGGCGTCCGGCCGCTCGTCCCGCTCGAGCAGGGCGTTTCCGCCCAGGGCGACGACGACGCGCATCGCTCAGCCCGCCGGGCCGAGCGTGGCGATCATGAGGGCCTTGATGGTGTGCATCCGGTTCTCCGCCTGGTCGAACACCACCGACGCGGGCGACTCGAACACCTCCTCGGTGACTTCCAGCGCGTCCAGCCCGCGCGTGGCAAAGATGCGCTGGCCGATTCCGGTGTCACGGTTGTGCAGGGCGGGCAGGCAGTGCAGGAACTTGGCCTCCGGATTGCCGGTGGCCTTCATCACGGCCGCGTTGACCTGGTACGGCAGGAGCTGGTCGATCCGGGCCCCCCACTGGTCCTCCGGTTCGCCCAGGGACAGCCACACGTCGGTGTAGACGAAGTCCGCCCCGGCCACCCCCGCGTGGACGTCGTCGGTCACCAGCAGCCGGGCGCCGGAGGCAGCGGCCAGGCCCGCGGCGACGTCCCGCACCTCCGCCGGCGGCTGCAGCGCTTCGGGTGCGCAGATACGGGCGTCCAGGCCGAGGGTGGCCCCGGTCACCAGTAGCGAATTCGCCGTGTTGTTGCGGCCATCGCCGAGGTAGCAGAAGGACACGTCGGCCAGCGGCTTGCCGCCGTGGTCGGTCATGGTCAAGATGTCGGCCAGCATCTGGGTCGGGTGCCAGGTGTCGGTGAGCCCGTTCCAGACCGGCACCCCGGCGAACTCGCCGAGCTGGTCGACGGACTCCTGGGTGAATCCGCGGTATTCGATGCCGTCGAACATGCGGCCGAGCACCCGGGCGGTGTCCTTGATCGACTCCTTGTGGCCGAGCTGGGTTTCCCCCGGGCCGAGGTAGGTGACGTGGCCGCCCTCGTCGTGGGCGGCGACCTCGAACGCGGACCGGGTGCGGGTGGAGGTCTTCTCGAAGATCAGGGCGATGTTGCGGCCGGCCAGCCGCGACCCGGTCACGCCCCGGCGCTTGTCCGCCCGCAGCTCCCGGGCCTGGTCAACCAGGAAGAGAAACTCTTCGGCGTTGAGGTCGGTTTCCTTCAGCAGGCTGCGCCCGTGCAGGTCCATGCGGCACTCCTTTACTCGGCTGGGGCTAGTCTTACTCGGCCGGATCGCGCTGGATCGGGCAGGTCATGCAGCGGGGGCCGCCGCGGCCCCGGCCGAGTTCGCTGCCGGGCACGGCGAGCACCTCGATGCCGTGCTTGCGCAGCATGGTGTTGGTGGCGACGTTGCGGTCGTAGCCGAGGATCACGCCGGGGGCGACGGCCAGGTAGTTGTTCCCGTCATCCCACTGCTCCCGCTCGGCCGCCCGGATGTCCTCGTCGGTGATCAGCACCGTGACCGCGTCCACGCCCAGCGCCGCCGCGAGAGCGTCACACAGGCTGTGGTTACGGGCGACCTTCAGGTCTTCCCCATCGGGAGTGATGGTCCATGACCGGAAGTGGCGGTCAATGTAGGGATACAGCACGAAGGTGCTGCGGTCGATCATGGTCAGCACCGTGTCGAGGTGCATCATCGCGTGCGACTTGGGCAGCTCGACGGCGATCACGGTGCGGGCCTGGCCGCTGGCGAACAGGGCGCGGGAGAGGATCTCGGCCGCCATCGGCGTGGTCCGCTCCCCCATGCCGATCAGGACCGTGCAGTGGCCCAGGACGTGCACATCGCCGCCTTCCACGCTGGCGGGCAGGTGATCGGCGTCGTCGCCGCCGTAGTAGGTGACGAAGTCGACGCCGGCGAACAGGGGGTGGTAGCGGTAGACGGCCCGCATGTGCAGGTGCTCCCGCTGCCGGGCAGGCTTGGCCATCGGGTTGACCGAGACCCCGCCGTAGACCCAGCAGGAATTGTCCCGGGTGAACAGGTGGTTGGGCAGCGGCGGAAGCAGGAAGTCATCGGCCCGCAGCGTGTCCCATTTCAGGCTCTTGGCCCGCAGCGGCCGCAGGTCGGCCCGCAGCACCCCGCCGGTCAGGTACTCGGCCAGCCGCGGCCCGTCCAGGTCATCGAAGAGCTCGCGGAGCGGGCCGGTCAGCGTCGGGCCCAGCAGCTCCGGGGTGCACAGCCGGTCCAGCACGAACGCCCGGCCGGCGGGCAGTTCCAGCGTCTCGGCCAGCAGCTGCCCGAAGTAGTGCACCTGGACACCGTGGTCGCGGAGCGTCTCGGCGAACACGTCGTGTTCTTCCTTGGCCTTGCTTGCCCACAGCACGTCGTCGAACAGCAGCTCCCCGATGTTCTGCGGGGTGAGCCGGGACAGCTCCAGGCCCGGCCGGTGGATGATGGCCTGCCGGAGCTGGCCCACCTCTGATTGCACGCTGAACGTCATGACTGTCCCTCCGGGTTACTCGTCGCGGTCTCCAGCGTTTCCAGGTCCGCGGGCGCTGCTATCTGGCCGGTGCTTTCGCGGTGGGCCCGCACGAAGGCGTAGAGGATGATCCCGGCCAGCACGACCGCCATGGCCTGGTAAACCGCCGAGTACCCGGCCGCGAAGGTGACCCACAGCGAGAACAGCGCGGCCGCGACGGCCACCGCCAGGTCCCGGGTCAGCCGCCACGGCTGCAGCGGACGGCGGCGGGACACCAGGAAGGTGAGCTGGGCGCAGGCCGAGAACAGGTACGGGATGGCCACCGTGACCACGGTCAGGTCGACCAGGTAGGTGAACACCGTCAGCCCGGAGCTGGTGGTGTAGCGCCACAGCATCAGCAGCGACGGCAGGGCCGCCGCGGCCACGACGCCGAACCAGGCCGTGTCGTTGCGGTTGGTCCAGGCGAACGCCCGCGGGAACAGGCCGTCGTTGGCCGGCGCCCGGGACACCTCGGCGGTGACCAGGGTCCAGCCGATGAGCGCCCCGAACCCGGAGACCGCGGCCAGCGCGGCGACCAGCTTCCCGGCCCAGGCCCCGTGGGGGAAGATCGCCTGGAAGGCGCGGACGAACGGCGCCCCGTTGTTCACCAGCCCGCGGTGCGAGACCAGGCCCATGACCGCGGCCGAGACCGCCAGGTACACGATGGCGGCGGCACCGGTGCCCAGCAGCGAGGCGCGGCCGACGTTCCGGCGCGGGTCCTTCACCCGCTTGGCGATGATGGCCGCCGTCTCCACGCCGATGAACGAGAACAGCGCCACCCCGGCGGCGATCCCGATCGCCGAGTACAAGCTGCCGCCCGAGGCGTTGAACGCGCCGAAGTTCGCCTTGGTGACGAAGAACCAGCCCACCACGCCGACGAACAGCAGCGGCAGGTACTTCAGTACCACCGTGAGGTTCTGCAGCCAGGCCGTCTGCCTGATCCCGGCCAGGTTGATCGCCGCCGGGATCCACAGCCCGATCAGGGCGATCCCCCAGTTCGCTAGGCCCGACGGGTTGATGCCGAACAGGGCGTCCACATAGAACACCCAGGAGGAAACGATGGCCGCGTTGCCCGCCCACGCCTGGATCCAGTAGCACCAGCCGGTCAGGTACCCGGCGAAATCGCCGAACTCGTGCCGGGCGTAGGCGTAAAGCCCGCCGTCGGAGTCCGGGATCCGCCTGGTCAGCTGGCCGAACAAGACGGCCAGCACCATCGCGCCCAGGGCGATCACCGCGAGCACGACGAGCGAGACGGTGCCCGCGCCCGCGAGCACGGCCGGCATCGTGAACACCCCGGCCCCGATGACGGTACCGGTGACCAGCCCGGTCGCCGACGTCAGGCCGAGCGCGCGGGCCTTGCTCTGATCCTTCGCCGACGTCAGCTCCGGTTCGGAATGCACCTCACCCGGCGGGTGGGCGCTGACAGCGCTGGACATGGTTTCCTCCTCCGGGGGCGGCCGGCCGGGTCGTCCCGCAGGGCGCCAAGGGGCTGGGTACTGGCCTCCACCGTCGCGCCCGGGGCGGTCCTTTCGCCTCCGGGGAAGTCCCTGGTTGCTACCCCGGGGTTTTGGCGGCGGACCACGACCCCGGGGGGTGGCCAGGGTCTTCCACGGACGCGGCGCGCAGCCCGGGACGAGATCGTGGACGCCAGGGGACCAATTCATGCGGAGGACGCGATGCGAGGGATCTACTGGCTGGCCCGGCTGGTGCGCGGGTGGCGGCTGGACCGGAACCCGCTGCGGCGCGGCTGCGACCGCGCCGAGACCGTCGCGCTCGGCGCGCTGCTCGTGGTGTTCCTCGCGGCCGTCCCGTTCGCCGCGCAGGCCGCCGGGAGCTGGGCCTACGCCGTCTCCGGGCGGGAGGCGCAGGCCCAGCGGGCCGCGCTGCACCAGGTCCCGGCCACGCTGACGCAGGCGTCGTCGCCGCCGGCCTTCTACCTGGGCGCCGGGCCCGTCCCGTTCGGCACCGGCGCGCGCTGGCGGGCGCCGCCCGGGCTCAGCTGGTCCGGGAGCTCGCCGCCGTGCTGCTCGGCATCGTCCTGGTCGCGGCGATATGGCTGACCCGCCGGGGCCTGGATCGCCGCCGGCTGGCCGCCTGGGACGCGGACTGGCTGGCCACCGCGCCGCGCTGGAGACCGCGGCGCTAAGCGATGCCGAGGAGCTGGCGGGCCTCGCGGATGGTGGCCGTCCGCCTCGCGTGCGATCGTCGTGTCATGCAGCAATCCGGCATGATCCCGCCCGCGTCGTGGACGATCGTGATGGCGTCCGGCGTCGTCTCGATCGATCTGCACGTGGTCCACCGGGGCGTGCTCTCGGCGATCCTGGGTGGCTTCGCCGCCGCGGTCTGGCTGCTCCTCGTGGTGGTCCTGGCCGCGCCGCGGGCCTACCAGCGCGGCCGGTTCGCGCGGGAGGCCAGCGCGCCGGTATCACTCGCGGCCGTGGCGGCCACCTGCGTACTCGGCACCCGGCTGGCGGCAGCCGGCTACCGCGCGGCCGCCGCGGCCCTGCTCGCGGTGGCCGCGATCGGCTGGGCGGTCCTGCTGGTCCCGGTCCTGCGGCACTGGAAGACCCCCACGACCGGGATCTCCTTCGTGGCCGGCGTCGCCACCGACGGCCTGGCCCTGCTCAGCGCCACCCTGTCGGCCGCCTACCGGGCCGGGTGGCTGCTCATCGCCGCGGTCGTCTTCCTGCTGCTGGCGCTGGCTCTCTACGTCTTCACCGCCGCCCGGTTCGACCTGCGCCAGCTGCTCCGCGGACAGGGCGACCACTGGGTCGCCGGCGGTGCGCTGGCCATCTCCGCCCTGTCGGCCGGCGTCAGCACCGAAGCGGCCGCCACGCTGGGCCAGTTCAGCCGCCAGCATCAGGTCCTCAGCACCGGCACCCTGGTGCTGTGGTGCCTGGCCATGGCGTGGCTCCCCGCCCTGATCACCTGCGAGATCGCCCGGCCGAGGCTGCGCTACGACGTGCGCCGCTGGGCCACCATCTTCCCGCTCGGCATGTATCCCGCCTGCAGCTTCACCGTCGGCCGGGTCGCCGGCATCCCCGGCATCACCCGGTTCGGCCAGGTCGGCACGTGGGTTGCGGTCGCCGCCACCGTGATCGCGCTGACCGGGCTGGGCCGTCACATCCGCCGCAGCTGGCCACCGGGCCGGGCGCCGGCCGGCGCCCGGCCCGCGGCCGCGGTTACGGGCGGAGCAGGGTGACGGCGGCGGCGTGCTCGGCCTGGCGGGCCTGGTCCCAGTCGCCGGTGCAGTAGACGGCGAGCTCGGCGATCTGGCCGTCGGTCACCTCCACGCGCATCAGCTCCCGCGAGTACCACGACTGGCCCTCGTGGTCCCAGCGCTCCTCGAACTCGAACACGAACCCGGTCGGCGCCGGGTCGGACCGCCAGCGGGACACCGTGCCGGTGGCGGGGTGCCCCTGCTTGCGCTCGGCGATCAGCTCCTCGGCCCCGGTCGCCTGGACCCGCCAGGTCGGCATGGTCAGGTCGAGGAAGACGTCCGGGCGGAACAGCCCGTCGGCCACCATCCCGGTCTCCAGGAAGTTCACTAGCTTCTCGCTCAGCCCGCGCACCGTGTCGTCCATGTCAGGACCTCCCCGCCTGCAGGTTCTTGCTGATGACGGCCATGGACTCGGCCAGCGGGCCGGCCGGGCTGAACTCGACCAGCTCGGTGCCGGCGAACAGCAGCGGCAGGTGCCCGGGCGCGCCGTAGTAGGCGTCCCCGGCCGTGTAGACCTCGTCGCGGTCGGCGTACCGGAAGATGATCCGGCCGGACAGCACCATCCCCCAGTGCGGGCACTGGCACCGGTCCTCCGGCAGGCCCTGGAACAAGGGCGCCGGGTCCAGGTCGGCCTGGTGCGTCTCGAACGCCACGGTGTACCCGTCCAGCTCGGCGTACCGGCCCTCGATCTCGGGCTCGTCGAGGGATAGCGGGGCATCGGACTTACTCGTTCGGGGCATTGATCTTTCCTTCCGTCGGAGGATGACTGTCACCCCGAGGGCGTGAGATCCAGCCGCACGATGTGAGGCCGGCCCACCGGCACCACCCGCCCCGCGATTCAGGTGCCCCGGCTCCGCCGGGTCAACGCCCGGCGCGGGGAATGTCAGAGATATGCGACGGACGGGTCGTGTGATACTCGTGATGCCCCCGGGACCAGCCCGTCGCCCCTGGGCGCCGTAGCTAACGACATCGATGGAGCATCAATGCTGCCGGGACGACATCGATGGAGCATCAATGCCGTTACCGGCGGGCGGGCAAGGGCCGGGGTGGGTTACGGGTGGGGAGCAGGTAACGGGCGGGGTAGATAGTGGTCAGCCGGGGGCGTTAGCCGGACCAGGGGGTGGGGTGGTCGGGGTCGTAGACGCAGAAGGTGCCGGTGCGGACCGAACGGGTCAGGTGGCGGCCCAGGTCCGGGTGGGCCTCGGCGATCCGGCGGATCGCGTCCTTGACGCGGGCGGTCACGGCGGTGCGGGCTCGTTCGGCGTCCGAGCCGGCCCGGCGGACCCGGCCGCCCAGGCCGTAGGCCTGGGTCAGCGCCTCGACCAGGGCGTCGCGCTCGGCGGTGATGCGCGCGCTGCGCTCGATGTCGGCGGCCGCGTCGGCTTCGGCGGCGGCTTCCTCGAGTTCGCGCAGGCGGTCCCGGTAGGCCGCCCGGGCCTGGGCGTCGATGACCTCGCCGGTGTCCGCCCCGGCGGTCCGGCGGCCCGGTGCCCCGCCGGCCAGGTCCAGCGCGGCCACGGCGGTGCCGGGCCGGGTGAGCAGGGCGTGCAGGTCGCGCAGGCCCTTGCTGTCCCGCAGCCGGACCTCCCGGCCGGCGTAGCCGAGCGTCCACACCTCCCCGTCCCGGCGGAAGACCTGATCCGGCTCGTCGCCGGCCGACGACGGGCCGGACCCGGCCGGAGCTGGGCCGGCCGGCGCTGGACCGGCCGGCGCTGGACCGGCCGGCGCTGGACTGGAGCCAGCGTCAGCCGACGCCTGGCCAGCCAGAGCCGGGCCGGAGCCGGCGGCTTCCTGCTGGATGCGGGCCACTAGGGCGGTCGCGCCCAGGGCGCGGGCCTGGGTGATGGCCTCGGACCGGTGGGCGGCGGCGGTCCCGGGGTCGCCGAGGGCGTCGGCCAGCAGGGCCAGGTGCCGGTGCACCGGCCCGCGGACGGCGGCGCAGATGCCCTCGACCACGAACAGCCCGGCGTAGGGCGCCAGGGCGTCGTAGGCCCAGCGGGCGACCGGGTGGGGCCCGGTGAGCGCCACGGTCTCCGCGACCTGGGCGACCGAAGCCAGCCATTCAGAGTCCCGAACGAGCGACGGCAGCAGCGGCGCCACCGCGTCGAGCTGTCGCCGGGCGTCGTGGAGCTGGCCGACCTGGGCCAGCACCAGCGTCCGGGTGATCTGGAGGGTCGTCGCCGCCAGCGGGGCGGTGTCCAGCTCGGGCAGCATCTCGAGCAGCCCGGCCGGGTCATCCTCCGCGGCGTGCAGGCACCACCGCTGCGTGGCGACCAGCATGGCGGCGTTGGGGCTGCCGGCCCGCTGGCCGAGGGCGGCCGCCGCGGCCGCGTGGCCGCCCGCGAGGGTGCGCACCACCCGCGACCAGGGGCCCAGCGCGGCCCCGCCCGCGGCGGCCGGGCACCAGGTCCAGACGACCTCGAAGGCCTCCTCCACCCGTTCGGTCGCTGCTTTTTCGGTCTTTGCCGGTCCGGTCCGGGCCCGGTCGGCCACGGCCTCGGCCAGCCGGGTCTTGCCGATGCCGGGCTCGCCGGTCACCGTCACCAGGGTGCCCCGGCCGGACCGCGCGGCGGCCAGCACCGAGTCGGCCTCGGCCAGCACCTCAGCGCGCGCCACCAGCGGGAACAGCACCCGACGGACCCCTCTCGACCGCTTTTTGCCAGTGTGGCAGAGCCCCCGATGAATGCAGTAGACCCGGCGTTACTGCTGCTCGGATCGCCACCGGCGGTAGAGGTCGGTGAACTCCGCGCGTGCCTGCGGGGTCAGGTCCTCGGGTTCGAGCCGGCCGGCCAGGCTGATCGTCTCGCGCATCTGGGCGAGGTACTCGGTGCAGTGCGGGCAGACGGCCAGGTGCGCCTCGAACCGGCGCCGGGCGCGGCCGCTCAGCGTGCCCTCGAGGTAGTCGGTGACCAGCTCGACGGCCTGCCGGCAGACGATGTCATGGCGGTGCAGGAGCTTCATCGCACCTCCCGGAACTCGTCCTCGAACAGCTGCCTGAGCCGGCTCCGGCCGCGGTGCAGCAGGACCCGCTGGTTTCCGTCGCTGAGCTCGAGCACCGTGCAGACCTCTTCGCTGCTCATCCCCTCGACGTCGCGCAGCAGCACCACCTCGCGCTGGCGGGCGGGCAGCTCGCCGAGCCAGGCCCGGATGCGGTCGGCCAGCTTGCCGGCCTCCATCCGCCGCTCCGCCGCCTCGATCCAGTGCTCGGGCGGATCGGCCCAGCCGCCGTCGCCGCCGAACCGGGACGGGTCCACGGCCGGCTCGGGATCGGCGACCGGGACGCTGCGCTGCTCCTTGCTGCCGGTGGTCCGGGCCCGGTTCACCAGGATGCGGAACAGCCAGGTCTTCAGCGACGAGCGGCCCTCGAATCGCTCCAGGCCGCGCAGCGCCGCCAGCCAGGTGTCCTGGACGACCTCCTCGGCCACGGCGCGGCTCGGCACGAACGAGGCCGCCAGCCGCAGCATCGGCTCCTGGTAGCGCTCGACCAGGCTCACGAACGCCCGCTCGTCCCCCGCACGCAGCCGGAGCAGGAGTTCGCCGTCGGAATCCATCACGGACAGGATAGGGCGAGCCGGCCGCCCCCTACGCCAGGGTTGCGGCCGGCTCGTCCTGGTGAGGTGCTGCCTCAGGAGGCCACGATCCCCTCGCCGCCGACCGCGCCCGGCACGGTGACCGCGCCGATCTTGGTCAGCGAACCGCCGGCGCCGACGGCGAACTCGTCGACGATCCCGTTACCGCCGGTCTGCACGTACAGGAACCGGCCGCCGGCCGCCGACGCCGCGTCCACCGTGCCGGGGTCGGTCCCGGTCGAGCCGAGCAGCGTCAGCGCGCCCTGCGCGGAGGAGAGGAAGCCGCTGACGTTGGCGCTGCCCGCGTTGGACGCGAACAGGTAGGACCCGGCCGGGGTGACCCAGCAGGTCGCGGCCTGGCCGGTGCCGGCCTCGTTGAGCAGGCGGACCGTGCCCCGGGAGCTGAGCGCGAAGGTGGCCAGCGCGTTCGTCCCGGCCTCGGCGATCACCAGGTGACCGGAGGTGTCGAAGGAGATCGCGAACGGCACCGTGCCCGGCTCGGAGTTCACGACCGGGTGCGCCGACAGCTGGCCGGTGCCGCCGACGCCGAACACGTCGATGTCGTTGCCGTTGTTCTTGGTGGTGACGATGAGCTGGCTGCCGTCCGGGCTGAAGGCGACCTGCCCGGGGGTGCTGGTGAACTGCGGGGTCTCGGCCGGGTCGAGGCCGAGCGCGCGGTGCGAGCCGGGCAGCGGGAACAGCAGGCTGCCAACCGTCTTGAAGCCCTGCACGTCGCCGCCGTTGAGGGCGTTCAGCACGTAGACCAGGTCGCCGTGGACGGCCACGCTGACCGGGAACGTGCCCCCGCTCTTCAGCACCTGGCGCAGGGTGAGCCGGTCACCGCGGACGCCGAAGACCGAGATCGTGTTGCTGCCCGCGTTCACCGCGTAGAGCCGGGCGTGCGCCGGGTCCCAGGCCAGCGAGCCCTGCGAGGCGGTGTGGTCGACCACGGATCCGGCCAGGATCCCGCCGCGCCCGCCGGTGGCGTAGCTGCCGGCCGGGCGCAGCGTGCCGTTGGCGGCCCGGTCGTAGGCCACCACGCGGTTGCCGGCGGTGTTGTCGGTCTGCACGAACACGGCGCCGCCGGGTCCGGCCGGGCTCGACGCGCTCGCGAAGGCCGGGGTGGCCGCGGTCGTCACGGCCGCCGCCGCCACGGCTGCCGCCGCCGCGACGCGAATCGATTTCCTCACAGGGAACTCCTCGCACGATTGGGGGATTTCGGTGTTAACCCCCTTCAGTCACTCCGGCGGGGCTCGCGTTACACCCTGGCTCCCCGGTTCGGCGAAGATGGAGCGGTGATGACGGACAACATCCACGTTGAGCTCTACGACGGCCCGCGGCAGGAGCTGCGCCCGCTGTTCGAACTGGCCGAGGACTCCGCCGCCGAGCTGGACTCCTACCTCGAGGCCGGCCGCGTCCTGGTGGCGGTGGCCGACGGCGAGGTCATCGGTCACCTCCAGCTGACGGGCACCGGCGACCCGCGCCAGGTGGAAGTCAAGAACATGGCCGTGCGCGAGGCCCTTCAAGGCCACGGGGTGGGTCGCCGGCTCATCCAGGCCGCCGTCGACCTCGCCGCGGCCGAATCGCTGACCACCATCCTGGTGGCGACCGCGGCCGCGGACATCGGGAACCTGCGCTTCTACCAGCGGCAGGGTTTCCGGATGCGGTCAGTCGAGCGGGACGCCTTCACCCCGGCCACCGGCTATCCCGAGGGCCTCCTGATCGACGGCATCGAACTGCGCGACCGGGTGTGGCTGGACCGGGCGGTGTAGACCGGGACGGAGGCGCCGGCCCGCCGCGGGCCCGGCTGGCCGGCCACGGCCCGGACCTGAGCGGCTCAGGCTGGAAAGATCCGGTCGCCGGGGGGGAGCTGGCGGACTTCAGGGAAGCGGTTGCTGACCTCGGCTGGCCCGAGCCGGCTGAGCCCGGCTACCCACCACAGGCCGTTGCCGGGGTCGCCGTCGAGCTTGTAGCGGCCGTCGGGCAGCAGCGTGACGTACCCGCCGGACGGCAGCGGGACCAGCGTGGCCAGGTGCGCCCCGGTGGCGCCGTCCCACAGCCGGGCGGTGGCGTCGGATGAGGCCGTGGCCAGCAGCGACCCGTCGGGCGAGAACGCCACGGCCCCCACCACGTCGTCATGTCCCGCCAGCGTGGCCAGGTGCGCCCCGGTCGCGGCATCCCACACCCGGGCGGTCGCGTCCCCCGAGCCGGTGGCCAGCCGCGACCCGTCCGGCGAGAACGCCACGGCCTCCACCGTCATGGTGTGTCCGGCCAGCGTGGCCAGGCACGCCCCGGTGGCGGCGTCCCAGATCCGGGCCGTATCGTCCCAGGACCCGGTGGCGATCAGGTCGCCGCGCGGGGAGAACGCGACGCTGTACACCCACGAATCGTGTCCGCTGAGCGTACGGACATGGACCCCGCTGAGCGGATCCCACAGGCGGGCCGTGTGGTCATCGGAGGCGGTGGCCAGCAGCGACCCGTCCGGCCCGAACGAGACCCCCTTGACCTGCCCGCCGTGCCCGCGCAGGATCGCAAGCTCGGCGCCCGTCGCGGCGTCCCAGACGCGGGCGGTATTGTCACCGGCCCCGGTGGCGATCATCCGCCCGGAGGGCGCGTAGTCGAGCGCGTTTATCCACGACGTGTGCCCGGCCAGCGTGACGCCGGGCTGCCCCGTGGCCGCGTCAAAGGTCCGGGCGATCCTGTCCAGCGACCCGGTCGCGACCTCGGCCCGGCCGCGGGCGGAGGCCGGGGAGAATGCGATCGCGGTGACCGAGCTGCCGTGGCCCGCCAGGGTCGCCACCGGAACGCCGGTCGTGACATCCCAGATGGTCGCCGTCTTGTCGGTGGACGCGGTGCCCAGCAGCACCCCGGAGGGGTCGAACGCCACGGCCCTGAGGTACTCGTGGCCGCCGTCGATCGCCAGCTCCGGGAGGCCCGTCGCCAGCTCCCACCCCCGGGCGGTGATCGTGGTGGTCGCCGCGACGACCGTCCCGTCCGGGGACACCGCCAGCCCGTTGATCCTGTCGTCGCACTCGAAGCGGGCGCGGGGCGCGCCCGTGACCGCGTCCCATACCCGCACGTCCCCGTTCCTGGCCCCGGTCACGATCAGGGTCCCGTCCGGCCCGAAGGCGGCAACCGTGTCGGTTTCGCGGTGCTCGGCCAGCACCACCGTCTCCCGGCCGGTATCCGCCTCCCAGACCTTGGCGGTGTCGTCGACGGCCGCCGAGACGACGAGCGTTCCGTCCGGCGAGAACGCGACCGAGGTCACCACGTCGGAGTGCCCGTTGAACGACGTGACCGGCTTGCCCGTCGCGGCGTCCCAGACCATGCCGCTCATGGTGCAGGTGGTCGCCAGGCGCGTCCCGTCCGGCGAGAACGCCACGTCCTGGGCGCCCTCGAAGTGCCCGGTGATGGCGACCACGGCGGTGCCGCGGACCGCGTCCCAGACGCGGACGGTCTCGTCGCCGGAGGCCGTGGCGATCCGCTTCCCGTCGGGCGAGAAGGCGACGCCGTAGACCGAGAGGCGGTGCCCGGTGAACGTGACGAGCGGCCTGCCGGTGGCGACCTCCCAGGTCCTGGCGGTGCGGTCATAGGACCCGGTGACGATGACGGACCCGTCGGGCGAGAACGCGACATCGGCTACGGTCCCCGCGTGGCCCCGGATCAACCGCAGCACCCGGCCGCTGCGGGCGTCGACGATCTCCACGTGGTTCGCCGAGCACACGGCGAGCAGGGTCCCGTCCGGCGAGAACCTGATCCGGTGGTTCGGGCCGAAGGTCATCCGTACCATGACCTCGGCCCGCTCGTCACCCGTCATCTTTACAGCCAGTCCCTGCGTTTGAAGACGAGGTAGAGGATGAAGGCGGCGACGACCATGACGACGAGCGAACTGGCGAATCCGACCGGCCGGCTGAAACCCGGGTACGGCACGTTCATCCCGTAGAAGCCGGTCACGAACGTCGGGATCGCGATGATGGCGGCCCAGCTCGTGACCTGCTTGGTGATGACGTTCAGCCGGTTGCCCTGGATGGTCAGGTTGGTCTCCAGGATGCTGTTCACCAGGTCCCGCAGGCTGTCGGTCCACTCGGCGGCGCGGAGCACGTGATCGTAGACGTCCTGGTAGTAAGGCATCAGATCGTCGGTGACGACATGCAGGTCGCGTCGCATCAGGGCGTTCACCACCTCGCGCATGGGAATGACGGTCCGGCGGAGCAGGACCAGGCTCTTGCGCAGCTCGAAGCTGCGCCGCTGAACCTGGATGTCCTGCGGAACGTCACTGAACAGCTGGTCTTCCAGCGACTCGACGGCGTCGTCCAGGCTCTGCACCGCGTCGAAATGACCGTCCACGACATAGTCCAGGAGCCCGTGCAGCAGGCCGCCGACGCCGGATCCGGCGATATCGGGGCTGCCGTCCCAGCGCTCCACGACGGCGCCGATATCCAGGCCGTCGTCCTTGCGCACGGTGATCAGCGCCCGCGGGGTGACGAAGGCGGCGATTTCACTGGTGGCCAGCTCACCGGTGCCGGTGTCCAGCCTCGCTCCGTAGGCGTTCAGGAACAGGTGGCTCTGGTAGCGGTCAAGCTTGGGGCGCTGGTGCTCCTGCACGGCGTCCTCGACGGCCAGCGGGTGCAGCCCGAATTCCTCACTCAGCACGGCCAGGTCGCTGCGGTCCGGGTCACGCAGGTCAAGCCAGATGAGGGCGTCCTCATCGACGAGGTGATCGCTGATCTCGGCAACCGGGAAACCCTCGAGCTCGAGCCGTCCGTGCCGGTAGAGCCGCGTCCGGGCCTGGCACTTGGTGGGCGTGTCCCGGCAGATGGCGGTCGAGGCCACCGTGGCCGGATCGTTGCCCCGGAAGGTCTGGGCCTGCGGCGGCCGCGCCCTGAGTACGCCGACGGATACGGTCGCCGTGCCGGACTGTGGTGAGTTCATCGGGTTCTCCTCGCTTCAGCAGGCCCCTGGCGAGCGGGCGGGACACCTGGCCGCACGCGCGTCGCTGGCTGCTCCGAGGTTAGGTGACGACGAGAATGGCGGTGATACCGCCGAGGTACAAACCAGTCGACCAGCCGACGAACGGAGCGGACCAGCCGCGGGCGCGCAGCACGGCGAACAGGCCGAGGGCCGCGCCGGCGAGGGCGGCGAACGCGGCCGCCAGCGCGGGATCGCCCAGCCGCCAGCCGGTGGTCAGCATGCCGAAGGCGACGAGCGGCATGGACTGGATGACCATGGCGCCGGTGACGTTGCCCAGGGCGAGGGTGTCCTTGCCCTGGCGGACCCAGATCACGCTGTTGAGCGTCTCCGGGAGTTCGGTGGCCAGCGGCGCGATCACCAGCGTCAGGATCAGCGGATCGATACCCAGCCCGTGCGCCAGGTGCTCGATGTTGCTCACGAACAGCTGCGCCGCACCGATGAGCATGCCGACGCTGACCAGGACCTGGATGAGGATCTGGAGGTTGGTCGGCGGGTCGTCCTTCGTGGTGTCGAAGTACAAGCTGCCCGGCTCCTCCGCCACGCCCTCCGCCCGGCCCTGGGCGATCGTCTTCCAGGTGACGATCGCCCAGGCGATCACCAGCACCACCGCGCCGGCGATGCGCAGCGGGAGCGAATTGGCGAGCCCGACGATGATGGCGAGTACCAGGGCGCCCAGGACGACGTAAAGATCCCGGGACATGGCCGCGCGGTCAGGCTGGAGCCGCGGGCTGACGCGCTTGGAACGGTAGATGAGCGCGGCGCCACCGCACACCGCCAGAGCCAGGGTGCCGAGCAGGAACGGCGCGCCGATGATGGCGCCGATCGCGACCGGGTCGGCCTCCTGGCCGCCGGCGATGACGGCGATGACCGGGATCAGCGATTCCGGCATCGCGGTGGCCACGGCCGCCAGGACGCTGCCGACCGCGCCCTGGCCAAGGCCGAGGCGCAGGCCGGCCCACTCGACGGCGTTGGTGAACACCGCCGCGCCCGCCACCATCACGGCGAAGCTGACCACGAGCAGCACACCGGCAACCATGAATCTCCGATCTGGCGTCTCGCGACGCCCCCCGCGCCTGTACCGGCTGGGGCACGGCCCGCACCAGTGGCTACACGGCACAGACTAGCCGCACGGCCGTCGGCTACCCAGATGGTCACAGCCGATGCCACTGCGGCGGGACGGTTCTCGGGCAAGAGATGCCCGGCGGGTGGCGCGGCTGACGGCATCGATGGAGCATCGATGCCGTCAGCGCGACATTGATGGAGCATCGATGTCGTTGTTTCGGCTGGTAACTCTGCCGGGGACGTCATTCCCGGGCTGTCTACAGCTGGCTCCGCTGGTAGGTCTTGAGGCCGTATTGCCTGGCGATCGGGTTCCACCCGGCAGCGAAGGCCCGCTTGCTGACGGTCGCCCGGCCCTCCGGGATCGCGGAAGCCCGCAGGTGGGCGTCGGACCGGCCACGGTGGTGGTGGCAGCCGCGGGCGATGTTGTCCTGCGTCCACTGGGCGAGATCGGTGTCCACCTGCGCTGACGCCTGCCAGGCACTGGTCAGGTCCTGGAGCATCGCGGCGGGCAGCAGGGACCGGCCGGGCAGGCTCGCGAGCCGTGACAGCAGATGCTGCCGGGAACTGGCCGCCCGGGTGAAGATCCGGGCATCCTGGCGCAGGGACGGGCCGCAGGCACGCACGTCCACGGCCGCGCCGGTGACGTCGGCGCGGTCGGTGACACTCTGCGCCAGCAGCCCGGCCAGGCCGGTCGCCGCCTGCCGCCGCGCCTCCGGCGACGAGGCCGACGGCGTGGCGCCCGAAGTACCGGCGGCGGCACTGTTACCGGACAGCGCCCGGATGACGACGAGCCCGGCCACGATCGCGACCAGCACCACGGCCACGGTCACCGGGACCAGCCGGCCGCCCAGACGCCGCGAGCCACCCGTACGCTGCGGACCGCCCATATTCGGCGGGTCACCTGGACCTTGCGGACCGCCCATATTGGGCGGGCCACCCGGACCTTGCGGGCCACCCGTACGCGGCGGAAAGCCCAGACGCTGCCGGAGGCTCGGCCGCGGCGGGCCGCCGGGGGCAGACGCCAGCTGCAGGTTGCCGAGCATCTCGGTCGGCGAGTCGCTGGACGGCGGCAGGCCCCAGGCATCAGCCCGGCCCCAGGCATCGGCCCGCGTCGCATCCGGGCCGCCGAACGGCGGCTGCCCACCGCCCGGCGGCGCTGGCCATGGCTGCGGACCGCCCGGCGGCTCGGACCATGGCTGCGCGCCCCGCTGCGGCTCGGGCCAGGACTGGGCGTCACCCTGCGACTCAGGCCAGGGCGGCGGTTCAGGCGGCGGGGGCGCCGGACTCCGGGGTTTGTACCAGGAATCCCACGGCGAGGGCTCAGCCGGTGGTGGCGAGGGCGGCGGCGCGGTCGCGGATGATTCCGGTGGCGAGGCGAAACTCGCTGGCAGCGGCGCCGTCAACGGCGGGGGCGGCGCGCCGTCGGTGACCGGCCGACCGCAGACCGGGCAGAACTGAGCTCCGGGAAACGTGGGATGCCCGCACGCCCGGTCACCGGAACCACCCACACCGGTCATAGCCACAGCAGGCTAGACCACGCATCCGCGCTCGCCAACCGGAACGCGACAAATACCCCATACGGCACGGTCATTATCTCCGGCACCTGCACCGGCGATGACGGCCGGACAGCCCGAGCGGATCCCGCTGGCCGGCAGCGAGCCCGGCGGATGGTCACGGATCGTTTCTGCGTATCCTGTCCGTCAGCGATCATGAGGACGAACACGGCGGATATGGCCGTCCCGGCTAGCTGAGGAGCGAAATGAGCAGCACCGACTCGACCACGATCGGCGTACACCGCGCTCTGCACGAGGCGCTGAACTCGGCCCGGGAAGCCCGGCATCACCTCGAGAACGGGGAGGCCACCCCCGACCTGGACGACCTGGTGGAGCTCGGGACGCTGCTCGCGGGGCTGTCCGAGGCGGCCATGGCCGTCAACTCCGGAATGATGGCGAAGGCGCGCGCCGCGAGCAAGTGAAGCTCCGGGATCTAAGGGTCCTTCCCCGTCGGCGTCGGCCACCAATAGCGGGCGTTCCGGCCCGGTCAGCAGCGTCCTGGGCTAACCGGCGAGGAGGTCATCCGGTCCAGCTGCGGACCGACGAGCGGAACGGGCGGTCGGCCGCCGCGATCCGCAAGCTCGGCGCGACGGCGGATCCGCGCTGGTTTCACCCGCACGGACCGCGGCGTGTTCGGGTTCGGGACGTTCGCGCACGGGGGCCTGCTCATCCAGACCACCGAAGAGGAGCGCGCCGGAGCGGGCGATGACACGCCCATGACGCTGGCCGAGCTCCAGGACAGCATCCGCCGCGTGCTCGGCGCGGATCTTCCGCTGGGCGAGGTGACCAGGCTGTCGCGCTACGGGTTCCAGGCCCGTCCTGCTCGACCTCGCCGGGCGCCTGGACCTGCGTGAAGCCGCCCGGGACTGGGGGCAGCGCGTCGACATCCGCACCGATCACCGGCCGGCTGACGTCCTGCTGATCCGCCCGGATGCCCACATCGCGTGGGCCGCCGCCACCGGCGAGCCGGCCGGTACCGCCGCGCCCGCGCTGCGAGAAGCGCTTTCCCGCTGGTTCGGCATCCCCCGGAAACGACGCGGCCCATCATCGGGCGGCGCTCCTGAACAGCCGGCCGAATGGGGTGGATGCATGAACCGCAGCTGCCTGGGCAGAGCGATCCGGTGCCCAGGAAACTTCTGCCGCGGGGACCCGGGACATGGTTAGCCCGGGATGAGGCGGGTAGCGCCGGGGGCATTCTCCGGGACGACGAAGGGACCCTGAGCATGTGGGCATTTTTCTCCCGGCGGCTGCGGATGTGGCTGCTGCTGGCCATCGCCCTGCCGCTGACCCGGGCCCTCGTCCGCCGGCTGGCGCTGGCGGCCGAGCGCCGCGATCCGTCCACCCGGACGGCAAAGGCGCTGCGCCAGGCCGACTCCGCGGTCACCGCCGTCTCCCGGCGGGCGGACCGCAGGGCAGCACGCCGCAAGGCAGCACGCTGACCCGCGGTTACTGGCTAGGGGAGATGTACCGTCGGACCGGCCACCGGGCTAGACGGGGACGGTCTGCATGGCTTCGGCCAGCAGCGTGACCGAGCGCAGCCGGTCCTCGACGCTCAGCGCCTGGTGGGCGACGATCAGCTCGTCGGCCTCGGTACGGCGGATGAAGCCGTCCAGATAGTCGCTCACCTCGGCCGGGGTACCGACCGCGGCGTAGGTGAGCATCTGGTCCACGTGAGCGCCGAGGCCAGCGGCCAGCAGCCGGTCGGCCTGCTCGTCGGTCAGTTCCCCGGTGTCCAGGCCCCGGTGCCCGCGCCCGTACAGGCTGACGGCCCGCCGGCGCCGGATGCCCAGCAACTGCTCCCGGGCGGCGGCGGCCGTGCCGGCGGCGATCACGTTGACCCCCGCGATCGCGTACGGCCGGTCCAGCTGCGCGGACGGGTGGAACTCGCGGCGGTACGCGTCGAGGGCGGCTTCGAGATCGGCCGGCGCGAAGTGCGAGGCGAACGCGTAGGGCAGGCCGAGCGCGGCGGCCAGCTTGGCCCCGAACAACGACGAGCCCAGGATGTACAGCGGGACGTGCGATCCCTTGCCGGGGATCGCGTCCACCCCGGGCACCCGGGTGTTGCCGGTGAGATAGCCCCGCAGCTCCAGGACGTCCTGCGGGAAGGTGTCAGCCGAGCTCGGGTTGCGGCGCAGCGCGTACATGGTGTTCTGATCGGAGCCCGGCGCCCGGCCCAGGCCCAGGTCGATCCGTCCCGGGTACATGGCGGCCAGGGTGCCGAACTGCTCGGCGATCGTCAGCGGCGCGTGGTTGGGCAGCATGACCCCGCCCGCTCCGAGCCGGATGGACCGGGTCTGCGCACCGACATGCGCGATCAGCACGCTGGTGGCGGAGGAGGCGATGCTGGCCATGTTGTGATGCTCGGCGTACCAGACCCGCTTGTACCCCAGTTCCTCCGCCCGCCGGGCCAGCGCCACGCTGCCCGCGAAGCTGTCGCTCGCGCTCTGACCCCGCGCTATCGGCGCGAGGTCGAGGATCGACAACGGGACGCGCATCACAGGTACTGCTCGAGATCGGCCTTGATGTCGGCCGGGGGCACCGGCGGCTCGTAGCGCTTGATGACCGCGCCGTCCCGGCCGATCAGGAACTTAGTGAAGTTCCACTTGACCTCATCGGTGCCCTCGGTTTCCGGCCGGGTCTTCACGACAGCGTCGTAGAAGCCGCCGTACTGCGGGCCGAAGTCGCCGGGGGCCTGGGTGCGCAGGTACTGGTACAGCGGGTCGGCGCCCGGGCCGTTGACGTCGATCTTGGCGAACACCGGGAAGGTCACGTGGTAGGTGGACTTGCAGAAGTCCTGGATCTCCTGGTCGGTGCCTGGTTCCTGCCCCTTGAACTGGTTGCAGGGAAACCCGAGGATCTCCAGGCCGCGGTCCTTGTCATCGCGGTACAGCGACTCCAGGCCCTCGTACTGCGGCGTCAGCCCGCATTTGCTCGCGACGTTCACGATCAGCAGCACCTTGCCCTCGAACTCGTGCAGCGGAACCCGCCTGCCGTCGGCGGCGGTTCCCGTGAAGTCGTACGCGGTGGTCATGACACTCCTCATCCCCGTCATCCCCCGGACAACGGGCTCGGTTGCGCGAGCACTTCCACAAGCCGAGAACATCCGGCCCCGGTTGATCGATTCCGCGAGCCAGCGCACGCCCGGTGACAGGTCGCGGTCATCGGCGTACTGGAGGGCCTGCTGGGAGATTCCCGGGGCGCTGCGGGCAGCCGCGGCGATCCTTGGCTTCTCCTCCGACGCCGATGGCGAGGATGAAGCCGGAGGCGAGGTTAGCCAGCACCCGGGCGTAGGACAAGCCGCCCAGGCTGTTCTCGACCGGGACATTGTTCCGGGAGTGTTTCAATGCTGGAGTGGAAACAAGCAGTCCCGACGGCCGCAGCGCGGAACGGATGACCATCAGGCGGGTGGCTGAACTGGCCGGCGTCTCCATCGCGACGGTCTCCCGGGTGGTCAACGGGCACGCCGACGTATCCAGCCGGACCCGGGAAGACGTGCGGCGGGTGATCAGGGAACACGGCTATCCGTCCGGCCCGCGGTCCCGGGGCGCCCAGACCGGCCAGATCGGCGTCATGGTGCCGCTGATTCACCCGGGCTGCTTCGCCGAGATCCTGGCCGGCGCCGTCGAGGCGCTGTACGAGCATGACCTACGGGCCGTCCTGAGCCCGACCCGGCATTCCCGGGACCGGGAGGTGTCCCTGCTCGAGCGACTGGCCGGCGGCGCCGCCGACGGCGCGATCATCGTCCTGCCCGAGGAGTCCGGCCAGGAGTTCGCGGCCCTGGCCGGGCGCGGATTCCCCTTCGTCATCGTGGATCCGCGCACCGAGGTAGGCGACGGGATCCCGGTGGTGTGCGCCGCCCACTCGGCCGGGGCGACGCAGGTCACCCGCCATCTGCTCGGACTCGGGCACCGGCGGATCGCCGTGATCGGCGGCCCGCGGGGCTGGGTGGCGACGGAGGAACGCATGCGCGGCTACCACGCGGCCCTGGCCGGCGCCGGCGTCCTGCCTGACCCGGCGCTGGTGCGGTATTCCGATTTCTGCATCGACGGCGGCCGGGAGGCGGCGGCGGGCCTGCTCGCCCGGCCGGATCCGCCCACGGCGATCTTCGCGTTCAACGACGGCATGGCGGTCGGCGCGCTCCAGGCGGCGGCGGCCCGCGGACTGCGGGTACCGGCCGACGTCTCGGTAGCCGGCTTCGACGACACCATCGAGGCGGCGATCACGGTCCCGGCCCTGACGACCGTCCGCCAGCCGCTGGCCGAACTCGGCCGGACCGCGGTCAGCCTGCTGCTGCGCCAGCTGCAGGACCGGCGCCTGGAGCCGCTCCGCATCGAGCTGGCGACCAGGCTGGTGATCAGGGATTCCACCGCCGGTCCCGGTAAGGCGCCCAGCCGGTAACGGCGTAGGCATTGACCGCGACGTTGAGACTTGTTACGTTCCTTCCGGAAATGTTCCGGTAATTTCCGGGAGGACCCCGTGGCACATGGCACGTTCGGCCGTATTCCGCTGCTAGCCCTGGCCGCGGTTCTGGTGACGGCGGGCACCGTCGCCGGTTCGTGGCCCGCCGCGGCCAGCGTCGCGGCCGGGCCGGCTGTCTCGGCCGCCCAGCGTGGCCTCAGCCCGGGCACGCGCTTGTTCGTGCCACCCCCTTCCGCCGGAGCGCCGCAGCAGATCCTGCAGCTGCTCAAGAGCGGCGACCGCAAGGACGCGAAGCTCATCACCGAGATGGAGGCGACACCGCGGGCCGTGTGGTTCACCAGCGGCACGCCGGCGCAGGTCCGGCAGCAGGTGCGGCAGACGATGGCCGAAGCCGCCGTCGAGCGGGCGGTCCCGGCGCTCGTCGCCTACGACATCCCCGGCCGTGACTGCGCCCAGTACTCCGCGGGCGGGGCCCTCAGCCAGGCGGACTACCAGGCCTGGATCAGCGGGTTCGCGCACGGTATCGGCCACGGCCACGCGGTGGTCATCCTGGAGCCGGACGCGCTGGGCAACCTGCCGTCGAACTGCGGGCTGCCCGCGTCGTCGTATCCCTTCACCGACGCCGAGCGGTTCGCCGAACTCCAGTACGCCGTGAGCGCGCTCGAGGCCGACCCGGGCGTGAGCGTCTACCTGGACGGGACCCACAGCGCCTGGCAGTCCGTCGGCACCATGACGCAGCGGCTGCTCGAGGCGCACGTCCAGCAGGCCCAGGGCTTCTACCTCAACGTGTCCAACTACCAGCCGACACCGGAGCTCCTGGACTACGGCACGTGGATCTCCGACTGCATCGCGATGGTCACCGACCGCTCGAACGCCTTCTACAACAATCCCGGCGGGTGCGCGAGCCAGTACTACCCGGCCACCCAGTCCGACTTCAGCACCTGGGATCTCACGACCCAGTGGTACGCGCAGAACATGGGCAGCGCCGTCGCGGCGACCCACTTCGTGGTCGACACCAGCCGCAACGGCCGCGGGCCCGACACCATGCAGCAATACGCCAGCGCACCGTACGACCAGCCGGCCAGCGTCATCAGCACCCTCGCGGCCGGGAACTGGTGCAACCCGCCTGGTTCGGGCCTCGGCCTGCGACCGACCGCCAGCACCGGCGTCCCGCTGCTCGACGCCTACCTGTGGGTGAAGACGCCGGGCCAGTCAGATGGCCAGTGCGACTCGGCCGGCGGCGCCCGGGCCTGGGACTATACCGACTACACGCAGCCCGGGTGGCCCACTACGGCGTCGGCCCAGTCCCTGTTCGACCCGCTGTGGGGCACCGATGACCCGGCGGCCGGAGACTGGTTCGGCCAGCAGGCCCTGCAGCTGGTGCAGCTGGCCAGCCCGCCGCTGCCCGGAGCATAACCCGGTAACACTGGCACTTCCGGGCGGAGAATAGCCCGTTAGGTCCGTTTGGTCTGTTTAGTTCTTACGTGAATCTTACGTTCACAAATTTCACATTATCTCAGCCTGATAACAGAGATCCCGCTAGAGTGCGGTTTGGCCTGGTCACGAGGCCGGTGTTACTTCCCGGTCTTCCCTGAACGTAAGGATCGTGGTCAATGAAGCACAGGGCGAAGACGAAGCACAGGCTCGGGCCGGCGGTCGCGGCCGCCGTTCTCGTCGCCTCGGTGGGCGGCGGGACTGCCGTCCTCGTCGGCAATCCGGGTCACGAAGGCGCGCAGCCGTCCGTCGTGTCGTCCTCGGCCGCCGCGCACGCGCAGATGCTGTCGGCCCTGAAGCACCGGACGCGCCACCCGGCCCCGAAGCACCGGCACAAGCACAAGCCGAAGCCCAGCCCGACCCGCACCTCCGCGTCACCGCGTCCCACGACGCCGTCGCCACGGCCCACCACGCCGTCGCCGCACCCCACGACGCCGAAGCCGGATCCCTCCACGTCGAGCCCGGCGCCGGCTCCCGATCCCAGCAGCTCGAGCCCGTCGGCCAGCCCGACCGGCTCGAAGACCTTTGCCTGGTGCTCCACCGCCGCGTTCGGGACGTTCAACACTTCGGACGGGTTCGACCTCTACAACAACGAGTGGAACAGCAACGCCAACCCGGGCCCGCAGAAGATCTGCGGGAACAACGGCCATGACTGGCAGGTCACCTCGACCCAGCGGGCGAAGAACACCGAGGTGCTGACCTACCCCTCGGTCCAGAAGAACTACCCCAACCGGGCGCTCAGCTCCTTCACGTCGATGACCAGCTCCTACGCCGAGGCCATGAACTCCACGGCGGGCACCGACGCGGAGGCCGCCTACGACATCTGGATCAACGACCTCAACAAGGAGGTCATGTTCTGGGTGGACAACCACGGGCAGACCCCGGCCGGGAAGAAGGTCGCGACGGTGACCTTCGGCGGCTCGACCTGGAACCTGTGGGAGGAGAGCGGTTACTACGCCTTCGTCCTGGACCACAACGCGACCAGCGGCATCGTCGACCTGCTGGCCGGCATCAAGTACCTGATCTCCCGGGGCGACCTGTCCGCCAGCGACAAGCTGTGGCAGGTCAACTTCGGCTGGGAGATCTGCTCGACGGCGGGCGTCGCGCAGACGTTCACCATGAGCAACTTCACGCTGGCCAGTAACTAGCCGATCCAGCGCCGGATCGCGGCGGCGAGCTGCTCGACGGGCTCGCCGCCGCGATTCAGGTGGCGAGGGAGTAGGTGACGATCGTCTGGTCCGGGTTGTCCGCTACCTGCAGCACGACGTGCGCGTACTCGACCGGGCCGAGCCGGGGATGGCGGAGCTTTTTCGATCCGCTGCCCACGCCCGCCACGTCGTGCCGGGGCCACCAGTCCCGGACGTGCTCGCTGTCCCGCCGCAGTTCCGCGATCAGGGCCGCGAAGTCGGCATCGTCCGGATGGCGGGCCGCCGCCAGCCGGAACCGGCCGAGCATCGCCCGCGCTTCCGGCTCCCATTCGCAGTACACCTCGCGGGCCCGGTCCGTGGTGAACATCCAGCGGACCAGGTTGCGCTCGCCGGGCGGCAGCCCGGCCCAGTCGGTGAACAGTTCCCGCGCGGCCGGGTTGGCGGCCAGAATGTCCCAGCGTCGCCCCTTGACCAGGGTCGGATAAGGCTCGAGGCGCTGCACCAGGTCGGCCACGCCGGGATCGAGCCGCTCGGGGGGCGCCGGGGCGGCCACGTCGGCACCGCTCATGCCGTCGGGGCCGTCGGTACCGTAGGCGAGCACCTGGAGGTAGCGGCGCTCGGCGGCGGACATCCGCAGTGCGGACGCCAGGGCGTCCAGCACCGGGGCCGACGGCCGCACCGGACGTCCCTGCTCGAGGAAGGTGTAATACGTCGTGGAGAGGCTGGCGAGCAGGGCGACTTCCTCGCGCCGCAGGCCGGGCGTGCGCCGGCGGTCTCCGGGCGGCAGGCCGACATCGCCCGGGGTGAGGCGCTGCCGCCGTGACCTGAGCAACTGGCCGAGCGCCTGCGGATCTCCGCCGAGGGTCATGCCCCTAGCCTACTCATGCCATTACCAGTAAAGAGCGACTCTGGTTACCAGTACTGGCTTCGCGCAGGCTGGGAGCATGACAATGCCGAACGAGACCATCCAGCTTCCCGTCGCCGACGGGACCATCCTGCCGGCCTACCTGGCCCGCCCGCCCGCGAGCCACGCCCGCCCGGCCGCGGGCCACGCGCCAACCGGGGTGATCGTCGCCCATGAGCTCTTCGGGGTGAACCCGGACATCCGGGGCGTGGCCGATGACCTGGCCCGGGCCGGCTACCTCGCGATCGCGCCCGAGTTCTACCATCGCGATGCCCCGGCCGGCCGCTGGCTCGAACGTGACGACGCCGGGCGCCAGGAGGGCTTCACCCTCCTGCACCGGCTCCAGCGCCAGCACGCGCTGGCCGATGCGGCCGCCGCCAGCGACTGGCTGCAAGCACAGCCCGGCATCGAGCGGGTCGCCCTGATCGGCTTCAGCGCGGGCGGCCACCTCAGCTATCTCGCCGCCTGCCGGCTCCCGGTCAGCCGGACCGCGGTGCTGTACGGCGGCTGGCTGCCCACGACCGACATCCCGATGAGCCAGCCCACGCCGACCCTGGACCTGACTCCCGGGATCACCGGTCGGCTTCTCTACCTGGTCGGGGAGGACGACACCCTGATCCCGGCCGGGCCGCGCGACCAGATCCGCGACGCCCTGCGGCAGGCAGGCACCGACCACGAGATGGTCTGCTACCCCGGCACCGGGCATGCGTTCTTCTGGCCGGGCACGCCGGCGTTCAGTAAGACGGCCCGCGATGACGCCTGGTCCCGGATCCTGGCCATGCTGGCATCCTGAGGCCGCCGGCCGAGACGGCGATGGCCACCGCGCACACCGCGAGAAGGGGCCACCACAGGCGGTCCGAGGACGGGCCGCCGGCGGCCGGGAACGTGCGGACCCACTGCGCCACGTGCGGCACGAGGGCGGGGGCCATCAGCACCAGCACGACGGCGGCGCCAGCCACCGGGCCTG
The DNA here is from genome assembly GCA_025934635.1 of Streptosporangiaceae bacterium. Next base: position 31,641 of record JAICWX010000047.1, read on the forward strand.
GTTCCCCGGTCCGGGTCCGGAGCACGCACGCCACCGCGAATCCGAGCAGCACGCTGCCGGCCAGCGCGAGGCCGACCGCCGCCCACGGCAGCGCCTGCCCGCGCAGCGCCGCCGCCAGCAGCACCAGCGCGCCGACGGTGAGCGGCGCCAGCAGCGCCACGGCGCGGATCGCGGTGCGCCGGGCGGGCCCGGTCGGCGTCACGTCGACGACCAGGCTGGCCGGCTCGTCGAGGGCGAACGCGGCGGCCCCGGCGAGCAGCGCGAAGCAGATCGGGAGCAGCGCGGTGGCGGCGGCCGGGAACGCGGCCCCGCAGCCGCCGATCACGACCGCCACGCCGCTGACGCCTGCCACGGCCGGCCACGCCCCGGCCCGCAGCACCGGCCTGATCATCACGCGGCGACGGCGTGGGTGAACCCGCCGGTGGCCGCCAGCACCAGCAAGATCACGGCCGCCGCGCCCGTGATCGCGAGGGCACGGATGATCCGGGTGCGCACCGGTCCCTCGGCCCCGCGCAGCAGCGCGACCAGGACCGCGATCGCGCACAGGGCGAGCTGCCAGCCGATGAAGAACCACGGTGACCCGCGCCAGGCGGTGACCGCGCCGGAGTCCGCCTGGACCGTGAAGAAGGCGAACGGCGAGAACAGCCGCAGGACCGTCGCCGGGAACGAGTCCTGATGCCACAGTGTCAGGATCGTCACCAGTTCCACCCAGCCGAAGATGACCAGGAACAGCACGAACGCCGCGCCGGGGAACCGCACCCAGCGGCCCAGCGCGACCCCGAGCAGCGGGCCGCCGAGCGCGGGGACGACGATCTGCGCGACCAGGACGGCGACCCGCGCGGACGGGCTGAACGGCCCGTACACCGCGTCGCCGACGGGATAGGAGTGCAAGAACCCGAACAAGGTCACGACACCGCAGCCGAACGGCACCAGCGCGACCGCGCACAGGGCGGCGGTGCGATCCGGCCGCGTGACCGGAGTGACGCCGGTGACCGGCTCGCTCATCCGCATCGACCGGGTCAGCCAGTACGCGGCCATCATGCCGAACCCGCCGAGGAAGACCGCCGGGTACCCGTTCACTTCGTCGATCTCGGTGGTGGTGCTGCCCCCGCCGGTCCACGTGATCCATTCGGTCAGCACCACGGCGAACAGGAAGACCGGGTTGAGCACGAACCGGCGCAGCTCCCGGACGGCGAGCGGGACCAGCGTGGCCCGGCCGGCCACGGCTCCGGGCCGGCCGAACTCGACGGTCGCGGTCACGACGCCACCTCCCCGGCGGTCTCGGGCTCCGGTGACCCGCCGCGCAGCAGCAGGTAGGCGTCCTCAAGGGACGGCTCGGCGTGCTCGACGTCGTCCCGCCCGCGGCCGCCGACGTTGCGGTACCGGCCGGTGCCGGTCCGCCACGAGACCTTGGCGGCCGGATCCGGCTCGTCGGCCAGCCAGACCCGGCCGGCCGCCTGGCCGGTCAGCTCGATGACCGAGCCGTCGTAGCGGACCCGGCCGCGGTCCAGCACGATCACGCGCTCGCACAGGGCCGCGACGTCCTCGGTCTGGTGGGTGGACAGCACCACGACCGAGGTCCGCGCGAGTTCGGCGAACACGGTCCGCAGCGTCACCCGCTGCTCCGGGTCGACGCCGGTGGTCGGCTCGTCCAGGATCAGCACCGCGGGCGAGCCGAGCAGCGCCTGGGCCAGCGCGACCCGGCGGCGCTGGCCGCCGGACATGGCCCGGATCCGCTTCGAGCCGAGGTCGGACAGCCCCACCAGGTCGAGCACGCGGCGTACTTCCGCGTGCCGCGTCGGCGGATGGTTCCACTCCTTGAGCAGCGCGATGTAGTCCACGAAGGCGAAGGCGGTGAAGCCGCGCGGGAAGCCGATCTCCTGCGGCAGGTAGCCGAGCCGGCGGCGGATACCGGTGCGTTCGGCCGGCACCTCCGGGTCCAGGCCCAGCACGCTGACCTGTCCCTGGCTGGGCGGCAGCGCCGTGGCCAGCAGGCGCAGCAGCGTCGTCTTGCCGGCGCCGTTGGGGCCGAGCAGCCCGATCACGCCGGGTTTCAGGTCCAGGTCGACATCGGCCAGCGCCCGGGTGGCACCGAACGTGCGCCCGACGTCGCGCAGGCTGATCGAAGCGGTGACCATCGCTACCTCCACGGTGCTATCTCCACGGTGCTATCTCCACGGGCGAAGCTGGTGCAGCCGACGCCGGCGTACCAGGAAGATTGAGAACGAAACCGCCGCCAGCACCAGGAAGGCCGCCTGGGTCCGGGCCTGCAGCGCCGCTTCCGGCGAACCGGACCGCGCCGCCAGCAGCCAGACCGCCGCGAGCCAGACCGAGCTGACCACGATGGCCGAACGGAGTGGGCTGAACCAGGTCGACGCGGCGAGGACCACCGCGACGAAGCCGGCCGCGGGCAGCAGCCACGCGAACGGCGCTTCGGTGGGGATGAACAGCCCCAGGAGCAGTACCGTCGGCAACGCCAGCGCGAGCACCGCGACCGTGCGCAGCAGGATCAGCCGGAGCATCGGGTACGGCGTGACGAGTTCCGGTTCGAGGGCCGGGTCCATCCACGGGTCGTAGCTGGACGCGACCACCAGGCAGGGCACGACCGGCGCCACCGCCAAGAACAGCCACATCCCGCGGGCGTGCCCGATCGCCGCCGCGAGCGTGGCGAACGCGAGGACCACGACCACGCCGGTCAGCCACACCCCGCGGAAGGCGCTGGCCACCGCGACCAGCCGCGCTTCGGGGGCGGGCAGGCCGGCGGCGCGCAGCAGCCGCTCGAACACCGACGGCCGCGGCACCTCGATGGCGTCCCGGGTGCGGTCCCACACCGCGGCGAAGTCGATCACGCTGAGCTCAGTCACGCTGGCCGCGACGGTGACCTCGGTGTTGACCCGCGCCCGGCATGGCTCGCAGGACAGCAGGTGCTGCTCGGCCGAGGCCCCTTCGGCCAGCGAATCGGTCCGCTCGACGTAGCGCCGCAGTGCGTCGTCGTCGAGGTGCCAGGCGGTCATGACGGTCCTTCCGCTAGGGCGGCTCGCAGGTGCGCCTTGGCCCGGTAGAGCCGGGTCTTCACGCTGCTCACCGGTACGTGCAGCAGGTGCGCCGCCTCCTTGGCGGACAGGCCGTCCAGCACGACGGCCTGGATGACGGCGCGCATCTCGGGCGACAGCCGGGCCAGCGCCTGGCCGATGTCGCCGTACTCCACCGACAGCAGCACCTGGTCTTCCGCGGCCGGCGCGACCTCGGCGTGCTCGACGGCGTCCCCGAAGATGGCGGCGGCGACGCTGCCGCGGGTCCGCAGCCGGCTCACCAGCCGCCGGATCGCGATCCCCCACAGCCACGCCGCGATATCGCCGTCGCCGCGGAAGCCCTGCGGTTTCTGCCAGACGGCGACGAAGGTGTCACCGATCGCGTCCGCCACCAGGTCGCGGTCGTTGCACCGCCGGGTGAGCCGGATCGCGAGCCAGCCGGCGTGGCGTTCGTAGAGCGTGCGGAAGGCGCCCATGTCGCGTTCGGCGACGGCGAGAAGCAGCGTCTCGTCGGTCGGGCGGCTCTCCATGTCCTAACTGTCGCGTCCCCGGCCCGGAAAAGTTTCACCCCGCGGCGGGATTTTCGCTGGTACCCGCAGCGGCCGGCCTCCCGGCCCACGATCCCGGCTCCGTGGCCGGGCCCGCCCCGGCCGCTCCATCGCCCCGGCCGCCCCGGGGCGGCCGGGGCGGGCGCTCCCCTGGGGCGCCTGACATCAGCCTGCCGGGGTCCCGGGGTCCCGGGGTGGCTCGGCGAGGCGCGGGTAACGGCATTGATGGAGCATCAATGCCGTCATCGCGACATCGATGGAGCATCCATGTCGTTTACTAAAGAGCATTCCAGTACCCGAGCGGCTGGCCCCCGTTAAAAGAAGATGCGCGAGTAACGGAAAACAACTAGCGCGAAAGCAGTTACTCAAGTGGCAATCGTGACGGGGAATGCCCGAGCTCGCGATGTCCGCCGCCTTTGGCCGGGCAGCAAACTGGGGAGAGCCTCCCACATCTGGTTCAGCAAACGTTGCGAACGGCGTAACAAGTTCGCAACTTGTCGTTTCCGCCTGTTGATCCTTGTGTGTTCGATGCGGCACGTTTAAGGCTGGATTTCCGGTTTAACTGCCCATCCGTGACCGTTCCGGTTATGGAGAGATATCCACGAGGTTAGGGGGATCATTTATGCGAAAATCACCGCGTTGATGGCCACGGCTGTAATGGCAGCCGGGATCGGGTTCACCGCCCCGACCCTGGCGTCCGCCGCGACCGCGGATACCTCGAAGGCAGGAGCAGGGGCCGCGACCGCGGGGGCCGCGGCGAGCTCGATCGCCTGGAAAACCTGCGCCGACAAGGACCTGGCCCAGGCCGGCGCCACGTGCGGATACCTGTCGGTGCCGCTGAACTACGGCCGCCCGCATGGCGCCAAGATCAAGATCGCGGTGTCGAGGATCCAGCACACCTCGAACGCCAAGAACTACCGGGGCATCATCCTCACCAACCCCGGCGGACCCGGCGGCTCGGGCCTGAACCTCAACGTGTTCCTGATCGAGGCGCTTCAGGCGGACCACCTGAACGCCGCGGCGGCCGACTACGACTGGATCGGCTTCGATCCGCGCGGTATCGGCAGCAGCCTTCCGGCGCTCTCGTGCGAGCCGAACTACTTCTCCGGTGACCGGGAAAGCTACGACCCGACGAACCGGTCGATCCTGCACTACTGGCTGAGCCGGACCAAGAAATACGACCGGGCGTGCGCGACCAGGAGCGGCGCGCAGAGCGCGCTGCTCGACCACATGACCACCATCGACTCCGCCCGGGACATGAACAGGATCAGGCAGGCGCTGGGCGGCCGGCACGGGAAGATAAGCTACTACGGCTTCTCCTACGGCACCTACCTCGGCCAGGTTTACGCGACGCTGTACCCGCACACGCTGAACCAGCTGATCCTGGACAGCAACGTCGACCCGCGGAACATCTGGTACAAGACCAACCTGAACCAGGACATCGCCTTCAACCGGAACGTCAACATCTGGTTCGGCTGGCTGGCGAAGTACAACAGCGTCTATCACCTCGGCGCCACCGAGTCGGCGGTGAGCAAGCGCTGGTACGCGGAGCGGGCGGCCCTGGCCAAGCACCCGATCAACGGCGTGGTCGGCCCGGACGAGTGGACCGACATCTTCCTCGGGGCCGGCTACTACGAGCAGACCTGGCTGCAGCTCGGCAGCGCCTTTGCCAACTGGGAGAACACGCACAGCACGGCCGCGGCCAAGGCACTGGTGACGCTGTACCAGCAGAGCGACGGGCCCGGCAACGACAACGAGTTCGCGGCGTACAACGCGGTTCAGTGCAGCGATGTGCAGTGGCCGACGAGCTGGACGGTCTGGGACCGGGACAACACCGCGGTCAACCGGGTCGCGCCGTTCTCGACCTGCGCCAACGCCTGGTTCAACGGGCCCTGCCTGTACTGGCCGGCCCCGGCCCACCACCCGGTGCGGGTCGCCTCGGACGGCAGCGGCCACGCGATCCGCAGCGCCCTGCTCATCGACGAGACGCTGGACGCGGCGACGCCGTTCGCGGGCAGCCTCGAGGTCCGCACGCTGTTCCCGCACTCGGTGCTGCTGGCCGAGCCGGGCGGCACCACCCACGCCGACTCGCTGAGCGGCAACCTGTGCGTCGACGGCACGATCGCCAGCTACCTGGAGACCGGCAAGCTGCCGGCCCGCCATCCGGGCGCCAAGTGGGATATCACCTGCCACCCGCTGCCGGTCCCGAACCCGACCGCCCAGCCGGCGGCCGGGCCGGCGAGCTCACCGACCGTAACGACCCGCTGAGCGGCCCGGGGACGTGACGCCCCGGCCGGGCCCGCTGCGACCCGGCCGGGGGCGTGACAACGAGGCGTAATAACTTCGTTCTTGACCTCCGGCACCGCTGACGCCACGATGAGTGCCGAATCTCGGGCACAGTACGCACTCGTCACGAAGCAGGCATCAGCCGCGAGAAGCGGGACGCGGGCCACGGGGCCCAGGCCGTTGCGCTCGGAGGTATCCGGTGACTCGTTCCAGGTACGCGCTCGCCATCGCGGCCACCTTGCTGCTCGCACTCGGCACCTTCCTCGCCGCCCGGGCCGTCAGCACTGTCGGCGCCGGCGGCCGGCCCGCCGCGCTCTCCGCCAGTCCCGCCGCGGCCGCGTCGACGACCCTGTGCCAGCTGCAGACCGAGGCGGTCGCCGGCGGCACGTACGTCGTGCAGAACAACGAGTTCGACTCCAGCGCGCCGGAGTGCGTCAGCACCGACGGCAGCGCCGGCTTCACGGTGCCCGGCTCCTCGATCAGCAACGCCACCAACGGGTCGCCGGGTGCGTACCCGTCCATCTACCAGGGCTGCCACTGGGGCAACTGCAGCTCGGGCGGACTGTCCGCCCATCCCGTCCAGGTCGCCGGCCTGACCCCCGGCGCGGTGACCACGAGCTGGTCGACCACCCAGCCCGGCGGCGGCAGCGCGTACGACGTGGCCTACGACATCTGGTTCAACCAGACGCCCGCCACCACCGGCCAGCCGAACGGCAGCGAGCTCATGGTCTGGCTGAACCACAACGGCCCGGTCCAGCCGTTCGGCTCCGAGGTCGCCAGCAACGTCACCCTGGGCGGCCACACCTACAACATCTGGGAAGGCGCGCAGTCCAGCTGGGACACCGTCACCTACGAGATGACCAGCCCGGCGACCGAGGTCGCGGGGCTGGACGTCGGCACCCTGGCCCAGGACATGGTCAGCCGCGGCTACACCCAGAGCAGCTGGTACCTGATCGACGTCGAGGCCGGGTTCGAGCTGTGGCAGGGCGGCGCCGGGCTGACGACCGACTCCTTCTCGGTCACCGTCAACGGCAGCCCGGCGGGCCCGGCGCCGACCCCGACCGCCACGTCCGCGGCCCCGTCGTCCAGTCCCGCGTCACCGGGCGCGGGCGCCAGCTGCTCCGGCACGTACTCGGTGGTGAGCAGCTGGCCGGGCGGCTTCCAGGGACAGGTCGTGGTCACCAACACCGGATCGGCCACGCTGAACAGCTGGCAGCTCGGCTGGACCTTCCCCGGCAGCCAGGCGATCAGCAACCTCTGGAACGGCAACCGCACCCAGTCCGCCGGCAGCGTGACCGTGACGAACGCGTCCTACAACGGCACCCTCGCACCCGGCGCCAGCACGACGGTCGGCTTCACCGCGACCTACGCGGGCAGCAACACCGCACCGTCCGGCGTGTCCTGCCGGTAGCCGTCCGGGCACCCCATTCCTCCCGGTCGCCGTGCTGGCCGGGTGCTGCGCAGGCTCTGGCTACCGGCCCCGCCCCGGGACGCGCCCGAGCCCGGCGATGAGCAGCCCGCAGGCCGCGAAGAGGGCCAGCGCCAGCGCCGCCACGGCCGGCCAGCCGTCCCGGCTCCAGGCGGGTCCGGCCAGCGTGCCGAACACGGACGACCCCAGGTAGTACGCGAACAGGTACAGCGAGGCGGCCTGCCCGGAGGCGGCTCCCCCGGCGTGCGCCCGGTCCGGCACCCAGCCGCTGACCACGCTGTGCACCCCGAAGAACCCGGCCGTCAGCACGGCCAGGCCGGCCACGATGGCCGGCAGCGAGCCGGGCAGCGTCGCCAGCACGCCGGCCGCCGCGAGCAGGCAGCTGGCCGCCACGACGGCCCGGCGGGAGAAGCGGCCGGCCATCCGCCCGGCGACGGCCGAACTGAGGCTGCCGACCGGGTAGACGAGGAAAACGAGCCCCGCGGCCCCGGCGCTGAGGTCAAAGGGCGCGGTGGTGAGCCGGAAGCTCACCGCGTTGAAGATGGTCACGAAGGCGCCCATCGAGCAGCCCCCGACGGCGTAGAGCGCCAGCAGCCGGGGGTCGGACACGGCCCGCCGGATCATCGCCGCCAGCGGCCCGGACCGGACCGGCGCAGGCGTGAAGTTGCGGGACTGCGGCAGCGTCAGCACGACCACGGCCGCGCAGGCCAGCCCGACGGCGGCGATCGCGGCCAGCGCCCACCGCCAGCCGGCGACGTCGGCGACCGCGCTGGTGACCAGGCGGCCGGTCAGCCCGCCGAGGGCGGTGCCGCCGATGTACAGGCCCGCGGCCCGCGGGTAGGTGCCGGGATGGGTCTCCTCGCGCAGGTAGGCGGTAGCGGCGGCCGGCAGCCCGGCCAGGGCGATGCCCTGGACCAGCCGCAGGCCGAGCAGCACGTCCCAGCTCGGCGCGACGGCGCAGGCCAGGGCGACCAGGCCGGAGGCGGTGAGCGAGAGGCGGATGAGCCGGGTGCGTCCCAGCACCTCGGACACGGGGCCGGTCACCAGCAGCGCGGCGCCGAGCCCGGCGGTGGTCAGCGACAGCGACAGCGTGCTCTGCCCGGCCGACAGCGAGAACGCGCGGGCCAGCACCGGCAGCAGCGCCTGGGTGCTGTAGAGCAGCGCGAACGTCGCCACCCCGGCGGCGAACAGCGCGACCGATATTCTCCGGTACCCCGGTTCCCCGGCCCGGTAGCCCTCATGCCGGGGGCCGGGAAGAGCCGAGCCCGAGGCGGCCACCCGACCGGAAACGGAAGTCACCCGACCACTGTGCGCCGGAACCTCGGCATACATCAAATGCATGAGCTAGATGGACTGCATACGCTCTCCGTATACTTCCTGTGTGCAGATCGAGGACCTCCGACGGCTGATCGCTCTCGCCGAGTACGAACAGGTCACCGACGCCGCGGCGGTCCTGCGGATCAGCCAGCCGACCCTGTCACGGCTGCTCGCACGGGCCGAGGGCGAGCTCGGCACCCGTTTGTTCGAAAGGGACGCTGAGGGCGTGCGCCCCAACCCCCGCGGCGAGGTGGTCCTGGCGGCGGCGCGCGACATCACCCGCCGGTACG
>JAICWX010000460.1 GCA_025934635.1 Streptosporangiaceae bacterium
CTGTTCTACCTCTACTTTTCCTCCAAGGAAGACCTGGTGCTCGCGCTGCGGGAGCAGTTCTCCCGCGAACTCGCCGAGCGCATGCGCACGGCCGCCGAGACGGTGCCAGTGAGCGCGGTGCCAGTGAGCGCGGGGCCAGTGAGCGCGGTGCCAGTGAGCCCGGGGCCGGTCAGCGGGGGGCCAGTCAGCGCGGGATCCGGCTGGGCAGAGCGCCTCGACGCCTGCGTCCGGGCCGGCTTCGAGTGCTACCGGGAACTGCACGACCTGCACGAGGTCCTGTTCCATCACGCCCGCGCGCTATCCCCCGGATCCGAAAAATCCGGATCCGGAAAATCCAGATCCGGAAAGTTCGGATCCGTAGTTTCCGGATCAGGAAAGTCCGGCGAGCCCGGATCCGGCCCGCCGGATCCCGCGCCCGCGCCGGTCGCCCGGGTCATCGCCGAACTGCTCGCCGCCGGCTCGGCCGCGGGTGCGTTCGACGTGCCCGACCCGGAATCCACCGCGGTGCTGTGTTACGCGAGCATGCACGCCTTCGACGACGATTTCCGCGGCCGGCCGGGCCCGGATGATGCCCGCCTCATCCGGGCCGCGCAACTGCTGTTCCGCCGGGCCGCCGGGCTGGCCTAATCGGGCGGCACTGAGCGGCCCGGCCGGCCAGGCGCGACACGCCGGCGCAATCATCAGGCCCCTAGGCCCCCGTGCCGGGTCCTGAACGGCCCGTGAATAGGCCGTTGCGCACGCATTCGAGGCCGCCATGATGGCCGATCATTACCAATCTGCTTCCGAACACGGGATAATAGGGCGACGGATAGAAACAGTTGTGGCTGGCCGGTTCCACCGTCCGCGCCGGGGTACAGGGCGTGCGCAGCGCCAGGGATGGCGGTATCCCGACGGCCTGCATCCCCGGTTGGGCTGGACGATGGAGTGCGGAGGAAGGGGATGGGAAAATGGCGGCGATGAAGCCGCGGACGGGTGACGGTCCGCTTGAGGTCACTAAGGAAGGTCGCGGCATCGTCATGCGAGTCCCGCTGGAGGGCGGCGGCCGGCTCGTTGTTGAGCTTACCGCCGACGAGGCGGCCCGGCTTGGCGATGCACTGAAGACCGTGGTCGGGTGATCCGGTCCCGGCTGCTTACTCGGTCCGCTTGATCGCGGCCAGCAGGCCATCCCCGAGCGGCAGCAGCACGGGCACGAGCCGTTCGTCGGCCCGGACCTGGCTGGCGAGGTCGAGGGCCAGGGCGTCCTGAGCTTCCTCATCCCCGGAGGCCCCGGCCAGCAGGGCGTTGTTGAACGCCACGACCCCGCCGGTCCGCAGCAGCCGCAGCGCGGCGGACAGGTAATCCAGGTAGTCCCGCGGGTCCGCGTCACAGAACACCATGTCGTAGGCGGCGTCGGAGAGGCGGGGGAGGACGTCGAGCGCCCGGCCGAGGATGAGCCGGGCCTGGTTCTGCGCGAAACCCGCCTGGGTGAACGTCTTCCTGGCCACCCGCTGGTATTCGGGCTCGGTATCCACGCTGGTGAGCGTCGACCCCGGGCGCATGCCGCGGAGCAGCCAGATGCCTGAGCTCCCGCAGCCGGTGCCGATCTCGACGGCGGTCCTGGCCCCGGCCGCGCAGGCCAGGAAACGCAGGGTTGCACCGATGGCCGGGGATACCGGCTCGGTACCGCCGAGGTCGGCCGCATTGGCCCGCGCGGCGAGCAGCGGCTCGTCCTCGGGCAGGTAGTCGGCGCTGTACGCAAGTGGCCCCACGAGCAGCAGCCTAGCGCCAGAGGTGCAGGTCCGGGAACTCCGCGGGGGCCATGACCGTTAGCTAATGCGACACCTGGCGGGCCGCCGGAGAGCCCGCCGCAGCCCGATGCGCGGCTGACCCGACCGAACTGGCGTAACGGAAGAATCCAGGGCACGATGGTGACAGGCGCGGCACTGGCTGACCCGGAGGGCAGATTGGCAGACGAGGCCCGCCGAGGCGAATCGGCGGCCACGCAACCAGCTCAGCCCGAGCGGAACCCGGCCGACGCGGAGTGGGACCTCCCGACGTGGGAGGACATCGTCCGCGCGCATTCCACTCGGGTATACCGGCTTGCCTACCGGCTGACCGGCAATCCGCACGACGCCGAGGACCTGACCCAGGAGGTCTTCGTCCGGGTGTTCCGGTCCCTGTCCAGTTACACGCCGGGTACCTTCGAAGGCTGGCTGCACCGCATCACCACCAACCTCTTCCTCGACTCGGCCCGGCGCAAGCAGCGGATCAGGTTCGAGGGACTGGGCGACGAGATGGCGCACCGGCTGCCGGGCTCCGAGCCCACGCCCGCCCAGGCCTTCGACGACAGCCACCTGGACGACGACGTGCAGGCCGCGCTCAAGGCACTGCCGCCGGAGTACCGGGCCGCCGTGGTGCTCTGCGATATCGAAGGCTTCTCCTACGAGGAGATCGCGGCCACGCTCGGCGTCAAGCTGGGCACGGTGCGCAGCCGCATCCACCGCGGGCGGGCCCAGCTGCGCGCGGCCCTCGAGCATCGCCGGCCCGCCGCGTCCATCCCGGTCGGTGAGGCATGAGCCATCTCGGTGACCGGCTGTCCGCGCTCGTTGACGGCGAGCTCGGCGGCGCCGACCTCGACCGCGCTAACGCGCACCTGGCCGGCTGCGAGCAGTGCCGGACCGAAGCCGCCGAGCTCAGGCAGCTGAAGCGCAAGCTGCGCGACCTGATGACGCGCGAACTGGCGGACGGAGCGCCGGCTGAGGCGGCGATGGCCAGCCGCCTGGTCGCCTTGACCGGCCCGGGCGGGCCGGTACCGGTCAGGACGGCGGGGGCCCGCAGCCGCCGTCGGCTGCGGGTCGTGCCGGGCCGCCGTCCGGGGGCCGACTCCGATCTATCCCGTCCCGGCCACCCGGGGTATCCCGGTAGCCGCCGGACCTGGCTGGGCGCCCGGCGTCGCCGCTACCTGATGCTCGGCACCGTGTCCCTGGTTGTCGGCCTGGGCACGGCCGCGTTCACGGCAGGCGGCGGCGGGGACGCGGCGCCGGGCCCGAGGATCACCCCGCCGGTCGAGCTGTACAGCGTGGAGCATGCCATCACCACCGGTGAGGTCCCGTTCCCCGGCCCGACGGCTCGCGCCGGCGCGGGCGAACCGCCACCGTGAGGTCACGCGTGCTTACCCTGGCTTCCCGGCGCCGTGACAGCCGGTCGCTGCTGCTGGCAGCCGCGCTGGCCGTGGCCGTGCCCGGGGTCCTGGTCTCGTGCAGCGGGCAGGCCGGCTCGGGCGCGGCGCAGAGCGACTCCATGACGGCGGCCAGCCGGCCCGCGACCGCCGGCCGGGCGCCCGTCACGTCCCGGCGGACCGGCGGGATCGGTGCCGTCCGGCTGCTGACCCAGGCCGCCCAGGCGGCGATCCTGACCTCTTACCAGGGCGAAGAGGTCGTCACCCGCTGGAACAACGGCGGCGGGAGCGTCCTGGTATCCGACATCTGGCACGTCAGCGGCGGCCAGACGGTGACCAGGACCCTGGACACGGGCGCCTCGTTCAGCAGTCAGCCCTATCTGTCTTCCGATACCGACGGCCAGGCCCCCGAGGGCGTCCTCGGGGTGACCATGCCGCTGCTGCGGCTGCTCGAGAAGCACTACGTGGTGGCGTACGCGGGCGCGGGCTCGGCGGACGACCGGACCGCCCAGGTGGTCGAGGCCTGGCGGTCCGACGGCAGCATCGCCGCCCGGTTCTGGCTCGACGACGCGACCAAGCTGCCGCTCGAGCGGCAGGTCTTCGACTCGGCCGCCCACGTGATCAGCCAGGACGTGTTCATCGACGTCAGCTTCGCCGACCCGGCGTCCGGGGCGGCCTCCCGGCCGGCCACGGCGGCCGGCGACGCCATCTCGGCCGATCCGCAGCGGCCGTGGACCGACCCGCTCTCGCCCGGCCAGCTGCTCGCGCTGCGTACCCGCGGCTGGCTGGTTCCGGCCCAGCTGCCTGGCGGCCTGCAGCTGTTCACCGGGGCCGAGACCAAGGTCGGCAGCGGCACCGTGCTCGGCCTCGGCTTCTCCGACGGCTTGTCGGTGGTCTCGGTGTTCGAGCAGCGCGGCGACCTGGCGGCCAAGCTGGACGGCTGGCGGAAGGCCACGGTACACGGCCATGAGGTGTTGGTCGCCGAGCCGGATCAGCGCTCCCTGACCTGGTCCAGCCGCGGCATGGTGTACACGGTGATGGTGGACGCGCCCGCCGATACCGTCGACGCGGTGGTCGGCGTGCTGCCGCACGACAAGCCCGCCGGATTCTGGCAGCGCATGTCGCGGGGCATGGTCCGGCTGGCGTCCTGGGTCAACCCGTTCCGCTGAGCGGGCACCCGATGGGAAGGACTACAGTGGAGTGTGCTCACCCGCCCGATGGAGGGCTGAACAGTGTTTGACCTTTCCCCTGCCAAGCTGCTGGTCCTGGCGGTGATCGCGCTTGTCATCTTCGGGCCGCACGAGCTGCCCCAGCTGGCTTCCCGGGCCGGGAAGGCGCTGCGGGACCTGCGCAAGATCGCCGAGGGCGCGAAGAACGACCTGCGGGAGGGGCTGGGCCCCGAGTTCGCCGACTTCGACATCGAGGACCTGAACCCCAAGCGGTTCGTGCAGAAGCACCTGTTCGACGACCTCAACGGGGATTCGGCCACGGCGGGAGCGGCGGCCCAGCCGTCACGCCCGGCCGCCTCGAACGGTGGAGCGCTCGCCCCGGGCGAGCGCCCGCCCTTCGACATCGACGCGACCTAACCTCCCGGGACTACCCCGGGGTCACCGGGGTCAGGCCGAGGTTCCGCCCGGCCAGCCCGCGGCCGCGGGCACCGATCTCGTCCGCGATCTTCCGCAGCGCCAGCGCGGCCGGGGCGTCGGGGTCGCTGAGCACCAGCGGCATCCCCGCGTCACCGCCCTCGCGCAGCCGGACGTCGATCGGTACCTGCCCCATCAGGGGTACCTGGGCCCCGGTCAGCCGGCTGAGCGCTTCCGCCACGGTGGCCCCGCCGCCCGAGCCGAACACCTCGGTCTGCTCCCCGCAGTGCGGGCAGACGAGGTACGACATGTTCTCGATGACCCCGGCGATGCGCTGACGGGTCTGCTGGGCGATCGCCCCGGCCCGTTCGGCCACCTCGGCCGCGGCCAGCTGCGGCGTGGTCACGACGAGCAGCTCGGCCGTCGGCAGCATCTGCGCCACCGAGATGGCGACGTCGCCGGTGCCGGGCGGCAGGTCGAGCAGCAGCACGTCCAGGTCGCCCCAGTACACGTCGGCCAGGAACTGCTGCAGCGCGCGGTGCAGCATCGGACCGCGCCAGACGACCGGCGTGTTGCCCTTGGTGAACATCCCGATCGAGATGACCTTCACGCCGTGCGCCGACGGCGGCATGATCATGTTCTCGACCGGGGTGGGCCGGCCGGTGACGCCGAGCATCCGCGGCACCGAGTGCCCGTAGATGTCGGCGTCGGCCACGCCCACCTTCTGCCCGGCGGCGGCCAGCGCGGCGGCCAGGTTCACCGTCACCGACGACTTGCCCACCCCGCCCTTGCCGCTGGCCACCGCGTAGACGCGAGTCAGCGAGGACGGCTGGGCGAACGGGATCACCGGTTCCTGGCGCCCGCCGCGCAGCGAGGTCTGCAGGGCCTTGCGCTGCTCCTCGCTCATCACGTCGAGCTCGACCCGGACCGA
>JAICWX010000441.1 GCA_025934635.1 Streptosporangiaceae bacterium
ACCTGGTTCTGGCAGCAAGGCCACGGATCCCAGGCCGTGTTCGGCATCCCCGCGACCGGCGCGATCACGTTCTGGCTCCCGCTGATGATCTTCGCCTTCATGTTCGGGCTGTCCATGGACTACGAGGTGTTCATCCTGTCCCGGATGCGGGAGGAGTATGACCGCACCGGTTCCACCCGCCACGCGGTCACTGAAGGCCTGGGCCGCACCGGCAGGCTGGTGACCAGCGCCGCGCTGATCTTGTTCCTCGCCTTCGCGTCCCTGGCTTCCGGGCCGGACACCGACATCAAGGTGTTCGCCACTGCGCTCGGCGCAGGCATCCTGCTGGACGCCACCGTGGTGCGTGCGCTCCTGGTCCCGGCGACGGTCGCGCTGTTCGGCCGGTGGAACTGGTGGCTGCCCGGAACGCTCGCCAAGATCTTCCCTGCACGGCCCGGGGAGGACTCCAAGGTCCCATCATCTGCTTGCCAGGCGACGCATGGCCAAGTACCTGCGGGTGTGCCCCGGCTCAGGCCAGAGGGCGACCTGGCCCGGCCAGAACGGCCGGTGACATAAAGGCCTGACACCAGCCTGACAAGCTCAGGTAGCAGGCTGCTCACGTGCGCCGGGTCCCGGTTCCGCAGGCCGGGACCCGGCGATACATCGCTGCGCGACTCCTTGGGCGCCCCGGCTCACCGGTCATTGTCACGACTAGGAAGACATGACCGGCACCAGGGATCTGACGAGCGGAGTCGCGCCGTCGAGGAATGACTGGGCACGGCTGTTTCCTCGGAGGGCGCCGAAGTAGCGCGCGCCGGTCCCGCGGGCCGGACGGCCCGCCGAACCCGATGCAGCCGATCCGGCCCCACTCCCGCAGCACCGTGGCCCGGCTGGCCTGAAACTGCGCCGCCGGCCCGGCCGCACCAGACTGATACGGGTCCGGCACCGCCGTCAGCGGCCTGCGGGCTGGAACAACTCGACGGGGTTACCCGCAGGATCCTCGAGGAGGATCTGCTGGCCGCCGGGACCGGTAACGATGTCGTTGCGGAACCGCACACCCGCCGTCCGCAGCCGGTCCACCTCGCTGGTCAGGTCATCGACGATGAAATGGATCCGGTTCCAGCCGCCTGGTCCCGGTAGGCTCCCGTCGGGCATCGGCCGCCCCGCCGAGCTGCCCGGACCGGCCAGCAGCAGCCGCAGATGGCCGCGGGTGACCTCGGCGAACGCAGGCACCGCGCTGATTCCCACGGTGAACCCGAACTGCTTGGTATAGAAGTCGATGGCCGCTTGCACGTCGTCGACCATGTACCGGACGCTGACCATGTCACCATTGCCGTGTGACATAACTCGTCCACCTCCTGTGCTCGGCTGGTTGTGTCGTTGATGCGAGCCAATAGGAACCCGATGCGGACTCGCAGATCAGCCGCTATGGCGCGGAACGTGGGATAGCTCTGGGTGTCGCTTCCGTCCCCTGCCGCCGGGTCGGGGATGCTCCAGTGGATCACCTCGGCCGGGCCGGGAAATTCCGGGCAGACCTCACGGACCCGGTCGCACAGGCTGATCACGTAGTCGAATCGCTGTCCGGCCAAGACGCTCATGTGCCTGGGCCGGCGGCCGCTGATATCGATGCCATGCTCGCGCATCACCGCGATCGCGTTCGGATGCACGGGCTTGGGGTGGCTGCCCGCGCTGGCCGCTGTTACCGCCGGGCCCGCCAGTTGTTCCACGATTGCCTGGGCCATCTGTGATCGCGCGCTGTTCCCGGTGCACAAGAACAGTACCCGCGCGTGCGCCTGGGACCGAGCCGGTGCCGGCGGGAGGAACCGCAGCCCCGGATGCAAGGCGGCGCCGGCCGCGGCCAGCAGCTCACCGCAGCGCGCCAGGTCGATGCTGTAGTACGCATCCCGGCCGTCCGCCGAGCTGCGCCGCATGGCCACCAGCCCGCCATCGCGCAGCCGGGCCAGGTGATAGGAGACCAGGTTCTGCGGCTGGCCGAGCAGGGCTGTCAGCTCGCGGACCTGCCGGTCACTGCGGGCCAGCTCGCCCAGCAGCCGCCAGCGCCGCGGTTCCCCGGCCAGCCGCAGGAACCGCGGCGGAAACTCCTCCTGCCGCGTGCCCACCCAGCTACGATACATCAATCAGGATTGATCAATCAATATTAGTTGATTGGCACAGTCGCATTTGTCATCCAGGCCAGGCCGGGCGGCGATCCAGCGGACTCGGCGGTCACTCGGCCATGCTCACCCGTCGCCGTGCCCCGGGCATCGCCACCGGTCAGCAGTTCCGGTTCGCCTCGCTGAGAAGCCTGCCCGCCGATGACCCCGGTCTGCCCGGCGACCCTGAGTTCAGCACCGCGCTGCTCCGCTAACTGAATGGGGCACTCAGCGGCCATGCAAAGTTCAGCCGGGCGCCGACGTCGCGCA
Source organism: Streptosporangiaceae bacterium (assembly GCA_025934635.1). The sequence goes on from JAICWX010000441.1 coordinate 2,403, forward strand.
GAACCAGTTGTCATGAGGTCCGTGGCCGACAGCAGCGAGAGCCTCCGGGCGAGCGCTGAGTCCGTGAAGGTGGCCTTCGACGCTGAGCTGTGGCTGCGGGGCGCCCGGCGGACTCAGGGCTGGACTTTCGTGAGCCCGCCCGCCAGCCAGTCCGAGGAGATCCGCGACCTGGCCGGGCCCGTCAGCTGGTCGGACGCGCACGTCGCCTAGCTGTTGCAGCAGCAGTCGCCGCATTCCTCTGAGCAGCAGCAGCATTCCAGTTCGCAGCAGCAGCATTCTTCACACTGGCAGCAGCAGTCCTGGCAGCAGCGGCGGCGCCGGTAGTAGCGCAGTACCCCGGACAGCATCCCCGGGCCGGCCGCCGGCAGGCTGGCTACCGGAAGGCCGCAGCCAATCGGTGCTCCGCCCGCGCTCGCGCTCATGAGGGCGCTCGTGCCCGTGACCGCGATCCGGTCCTTACGGGCGGCGGGCACGTCCCCGTAGGGCTCGGCGGCGGTCTGGGCGTCCCCGGCCGCCCGGCTGAACACCCGGTGCACTGACCGCGCCAGTTCGCGGGCCAGGAGCGCGTGCACGAGCCGCGCGTCGGTGAACTGCGCCTCGCTGAGGGCGAGCTTGATGCCCACCAGTGCGTCGTCGCACAGGCACCGGGCTTCGGCGATGCCGGTACCGGTGGCGAGCAGGGGGTTCCAGGCGCCGTCTCGGTCGGCTCTGTGACCGTGAGCAGCGCAGTGCCCGGCCCAGCGGCCGCCTCGACGGCCGTCTGCCGGCCGATCGCATCGGTGAGCACGCCGACCTCGAAGCCGAGTTCGCCGCCGGTCCGGGCGCTCGCCGCCGCCCACCGCGCCGCGCGGGCGGTCGCGGCACCGCGCACCCCCGGCCGGCCGAAAGCGCCGTCACCGTCATCTACATGGTCACGGATCTTCGCGGCGGCCAGGATGAGGGACACCGTGGCAGCCAGTCGCACGCAGGCGCCTATCGCCACATCCGCTTTGCGCATCCCCCCGCAGCGCGCACCGGCCGGCGGCCTTCCGCTCCGGCGCGCCATCCGCCTGCGCCTCCGCGAGGACCGAGATGATCAGCCCGTCGTAGTCGGTCGCAAGCCGTGCCGCCTGCCCGTGCTCGCCGCGCAGCGCCAGGCACATGCCGCACAAGTGCGCCTGCCATGCCGCCCCTAGCTCGCCGCCGAGCTGATGCCGGCACGGCCGGATGATCCCGAACACTGCCCATGCCTCCCACCTCGCGGCCTGACCCGCGATCGCGTCCCCGCCGTGCCACCGGCCGCAGCCGACGCCTGAGGGCGAATTCTCCGCGACGAGCCGAGACGGCAGCCCGGCGCGGCCAGCACCATGACGTGGCGATCAAGATGCCATCGGGACGCCTGGTTAAACCCCGGCGCAGGCACAAACCCATATTTTGCGCGATCGGTGCACCGGCAGGCCGACGACATCAGGAGCCGGAACCCGCGCCGCAGGCGGCCGGCCTGATGGCGGTCAGCCCGCGCCAGGCGCGCATTTGCAGAATGTTAACGGGCCCGGCCGAATCTTTATCGGCTGTTAACGGCCAGAGATCTACGATCATGGCATGCAAGGCCGGCGGCTGTCACGCCCACTGCGGGTGTGCCCCGCCCCGCGGTGATGGACCGGAGATCCGATGCGGCAGATTCCAGGGACACGGCAGCCCGCCGGCAGCACCTGCGCCGTCCTGATACCGTCCGGGGATGCGCGGTGCCCGCCCCCGGGCCCCCGGCCGTCCCTGCGAACGAGCTAGCGCATGTCCGGGAACAGCAGCCTTCCGGCGCGCGGCAGGCAGCCCGGCGCGCCCGGGCAGGCGGCACCGCAGCCTGCCCGGCTGCGTGTCATCAGCGGTGGCCTCGATGATGCGGTCCTGCGCAGGAAGCAGTTCGAGGACGCGCACCCGGGGATCGTGATCACCTCGCCCGGCCCGCGCACCTGCCTGTGGACCGCGCACCGCGATGGCATGATACTGGCCAGCGGATACCAGCTCAGTGCCCTGCTGGACACGCTGGGCCGGCTGCCCGGCAAGCAGCCATGAGACACCCGCCTTGAGCAGGCGGAGATCCCCTTACCGCCACCGTGTTCTCCCTGCACCGCTCCAGAGCCGACACCACGCACCCCATCCCCGCCCGCCCGGCTGTCCCGCCCGCACAGCGACCACCCGCCGTGACCCCGCAGGCGCCGAGACGCACACACTTCCGCCGTTCGGCACGACCCGGCGGCCGGTGAGGGCGGTCGTTCCGATCATCCACTGCGGAAATCGACATTGATCCGGCGCTGCTCAAGCCCCGGCCGCCGCATCGAGGTAAAGTCCAGGTCGCCGGTCATGTCCTGGCCATCGGCAAACTTCTGGTCAGATTCCTCAGCCCTCGTAGAGCGCCACCTCAGCTGAGGTTTCATCGGATCGGACTGCGTCATCGTAAGTGGCAGGCATCCCTTCGGCACCACGTTTCGTACGCCTCAGTCGCGGCCGGGATCGAGCCGGCTGGCGATCGGTCTCCAGACGGCGACCTGAACGAGGGCCAGGGCCAGGATGAACGGCAGGAACACCCGCATCCCGGCGGACTGGGCGATGGTACCAGCCAGCCAGGGCAGCGCGGAGCCACCCGCCACGGCCGCCGCGTTCATGACGCCGATGGCGGTGGGGACCAGGCTGGCGTCCGTCAGTCCCGGTGTCATCGCCATGGCGGTCGGGAAGACCGGGCCGAGGAAGAAGCCGAGCAGCCCCAGGGCCACGCAGGTCAGCGCGCCCGGCGACAGCCAGGCCAGCGTGGTAGCCGCAGTGACGCCGGCCAGGCACGCGTACATCATGCCGGCCGTGGTCACGCCGGCCCGCGTGGCGATCGGGCTGATCAGGAACCGGCCGAGTGTCAGCCCTAGCCAGTACCCGCTGATCGCGTAGCCGGCCAGCGACTCCGGCAGCCCCCGCGCCTGCACCAGGTAGCTGAAGCCCCAGTCGCCGACGCTGGCTTCCAGGCCGACGTAGACAGCCAGCATCGCCGCGCCGAGCTGGACACCGCGGTCCCGCAGCGCCGCACCCAGCATGCTCGCCGTACCACTTCGGTCATCTTCCGCCGTAACGGGGGGTGCTGCCTCCCCTGGGTAGGTCACCAGAAACCCCGCGAGCAGCGGGACGCAGGCCGCGGCCAGGACCAGCCAGACCACTGTCCAGGAGGCGAAACCGAGGATCCACGTGGCCAGCGGCGGCCCGAGCAGCGCGCCGGCGCCCCAGAACGCGTGCAGGCGGTTGAGCAGCGTCGTAGCGCCGGGCAGCGACGTGAGGTAGACGTTCAGCGCCGACTCCAGGACCCCGGCGCCGTACCCCGTGAGCACCTGCACCAGCACGAACGCGACGAACGGCGGGCGGGTGGCCAGGTACAGGCCGGACAGCATGTAGGCGCCGCCGCCGGTCATCAGGACGATCCGGATCCCGAACCGGTGGATCAGCGCGCCGCTGCTCATGCCAGCCAGAACCCACCCGGCGGAGATGGCGAAGAAGCTGATCCCGATCGTGGCACGGTCCACCCCGTAGCCGGCCATCTGCGACGGGAGCAGCACACCGCTGGCCCCCGCGCCGATCCCGAGCAGCACGAATGCGGTATAGGACACC
>JAICWX010000578.1 GCA_025934635.1 Streptosporangiaceae bacterium
AGCGTGTCGAGCTCGAGGTCTTCGTCGGTCAGGTTGTCCTCGATCGCGCCCGCGGACGCCGGCATGGCGTAGCGCGGCGGGTCGGCGTGATTGTTGGACGGCAGGTAGGACAGCAGGTCGCGGGCGAAGTCGATGCAGTCCTGCTCGTCCTTGGCCTGGTAGTGCGCGACCCCGGACTTGACCCCGTGCGCCTGCGCCCCGCCGAGGTCCTCGAAGCTCACGTCCTCGCCGGTCACCGTCTTGATCACGTCCGGACCGGTGATGAACATGTGGCTGGTGCCCTCGACCATCAAGGTGAAGTCGGTGATGGCCGGGGAGTAGACCGCGCCGCCCGCGCACGGGCCCATGATCAGCGAGATCTGCGGGATGACGCCGGACGCCATCACGTTGCGGTAGAAGATCTCGGCGAACAGGCCGAGCGCCACCACGCCCTCCTGGATGCGGGCGCCGCCGCCGTCGTTGATGCCGACGATCGGGCAGCCGGTCTTCAGCGCGTGATCCATGATCTTGACGATCTTCTCGCCGTAGACCTCGCCCAGCGAGCCGCCGAACACCGTGAAATCCTGGCTGAACACGCAGACCGGGCGGCCGTCGACGGTGCCGTAGCCGGTCACCACGCCGTCGCCGTAGGGCCGGTTGGCCTCGATCCCGAAATCGTGCGCCCGGTGCCGGGCCAGCTCGTCGAACTCGGTGAACGAGCCCTCGTCCAGCAGCATCTCGATCCGCTCCCGCGCGGTTCGCTTGCCCCGTTCGTGCTGCTTGGCCACCGCCTGCTCGGAGCCGGCGTGCACCGCCGCCTGCCGCCGTCGTTCCAGGTCGGCCAGCTTTCCCGCGGTGGTGTGCGGGTCCGGTTCCGTCGCGGCGTCCTCGGCCGGCTGAGTCGTCATGAGGAACAGGCTAACGGGCTAACAAGCCGTTAACCTGAGCGGATTAAGCTCTAGTCGTGAACAGGGACAGGGACAGGGATCGCGCGGCGTTGCCAGAGCCGATGCGCCGTGACGTGCGGCTGCTTGGCGACATCCTCGGCGAGGTCATCCGCGACTCGGTCGGTGACGAGCTGCTGGCCGACGTGGAGCAACTGCGGCACGCGGTGATCGAGGCGCGGCGCAGCGAACGAGGCGACGGGGACGAGATCATCAAGCTGGTCGGGTCCTGGAGCCTGGAGGCGGCCGAGCAGGTGGCCCGGGCCTTCGCCGTCTACTTTCACCTGGCCAACCTGGCCGAAGAGCATCAGCGCATCCGCAACCTGCGCGAACGCGACACCGGGGGCGACCCGGTGCGCGAGTCGCTGGCCGCCGCGGTGGCCGAGGTCAGCCACGACGCCGGGGCGGAGCAGCTGGCCGGGCTGCTCGGCTCGCTGCGGGTTCACCTAGTGCTCACCGCGCACCCCACCGAGGCGCGGCGGCGCGCCGTGGTGGCCGCGCTGCGCCGGATCAGCGGCCTGCTGGACCGGCTGGACGACGAGCGCACCGGCGCCACGGACCGGGTGGAGGCGCGGCGCGGCCTGCGTGAGCAGGTCGACCTGCTGTGGCGGACATCACAGCTGCGGGTCAAGGCGATGGACCCCATCGACGAGGTCCGCACGGTGATGACCGCGTTCGACGAGACCCTGTTCCGGGTGGTCCCCGCGGTGTACCGGGAACTGGACCGGGCGGTGGCCGCGGCCGACGATCAGGTGGAAGTGCCGCCGGTGCCCGCCTTCCTGCGTTTCGGCAGCTGGGTGGGCGCGGACCGGGACGGCAACCCGTTCGTCACCGCGCAGGTGACCCGCGAGACCGCGACGATCCAGGCCGACCACATCCTGCGCGCGCTGGAGAACACCACCACCCGGATCGGCCGGGCGCTGACCCTGCACGCGGCGACCACGCCGCCGTCGGCCGCGCTGCGCCGCGCGCTGGCCGCGGCCCGCGCCGCGCATCCCGAGCTGCTGGCCGAGATCGAGGCGCGCTCGCCGCAGGAGCCGTACCGCGCCTACCTGCTGTACGCCGCGCAGCGGCTGGCCGCGACCCGGACCAGGAACGCCGACCTGGCCTACCCGGGCCCGGCCGGGTTCCTGGCCGACCTGCGCGTGGTGCGTCAGTCGCTGGCCGCGGCCGGGGCGGCCACCCAGGCCCACGGCGAGCTGCAGAACCTCATCTGGCAGGCGGAGACGTTCGGCTTCCACCTGGCGGGCCTGGAGGTGCGGCAGCACAGCGAGGTGCACGCCCGGGCGCTGGCCGAGCTGCGCGCGGCCGGCCCGCCGGGAGTCGAGCCGCCCGGCGGCTGGTCGGCCAGGACCGAGGAGGTGCTGGCCACGTTCCGCGCGGTGGCCTGGGTCCAGGACCGCTACGGCGTCGACGCCTGCCATCGGTACGTGGTGAGCTTCACCCGTTCGGCCGGTGACATCGCGGCTGTCTTCGAGCTGGCCCGGTACGCCACCGCGGGCGGGCGGCGGCCGGTGCTGGACGTGGTCCCGCTGTTCGAGAGCGCCGTCGACCTGGCCAACGCGCCCGCCGTGCTGACCGGCATGCTCAAGCTGCCCGAGGTCGGCGCCCGGCTGGCCGACAGCGGCCGGGAGCTGGAGGCGATGCTCGGCTACTCCGACTCGGCCAAGGAACTCGGCCCGGCCAGCGCCACCCTGCGCCTGTTCGACACCCAGGCCCGGCTGGCTGCGTGGGCCTCGGAGCACGATATCCGGCTGACGTTGTTCCACGGCCGGGGCGGCGCCCTCGGCCGCGGCGGCGGCCCGGCCGGCCGGGCCGTGCTCGCCCAGGCGCCCGGCTCGGTCAACGGCTCGTTCAAGGTCACCGAGCAGGGCGAGGTCATCTTCGCCCGGTACGGACAGCAGGCCATCGCCAGGCGGCACCTGGAGCAGGTCGGCTCGGCCGTGCTGCTGGCCTCGTCCGGGCGGATCGCGTCCCGTACGGCGGCCGCGGCGCAGACCTACGCCGATGTCGCGGGCCGGATCGACCAGGCCGCCTGCGCGGCCTTCCGGCAGCTGGTCGAGGCGGACGGCTTCGCCGACTGGTTCGCCCGGATCAGCCCGCTGGGCGAAATCGGCGGCCTGCGCATCGGCTCCCGCCCCGCCAAGCGCGGCCTGGCGACCCCTGTCCCTGTCACCCCGCCCACCTCCGCCAGCCCAGTTACCCCGCCCGCCCCTTCAATGGACCTGAGCGACCTGCGGGCGATCCCGTGGGTTTTCGCCTGGTCGCAGACCCGGATGAACCTGCCCGGCTGGTTCGGCCTGGGCAGCGGGCTGGCCGCCATCGCCGACGCGGACGGCCCCGACGTGCTGCGCCGGGCCTACCGCGAGTGGCCGCTGTTCGGCTCGCTGCTGGAGAACGCGGAAATGAGCCTGGCCAAGACCGACCGCCGGATCGGGGCCCGCTACCTGGCCCTCGGCGGCCGCCCGGACCTGACCGAGCTGGTCCTGGCCGAGTACGACCTCACCCGCCGCCTGGTCCTCACCGTCACCGG
>JAICWX010000263.1 GCA_025934635.1 Streptosporangiaceae bacterium
CGCCAACCGTCTCGTCGGCATCCTGCACGGATGCCTCAAGACCCGCACCCTCTACGACGAGGCCACCGCCTGGAGACACCGGCAGAACCTCCCTCAATCTTCCGTAGCGGCTTGACACTTAAGCTCCTGGGATGTCTTTCGTGATCGAGGCGACGGATGATGTCCCGTCCGGGCGGTGTGCCTGCGGCGGCGGCCGAAGAACCCTGGCGGTCTAGGGTGGCGGGGTGGAATTTACTGAGGTCATCAAGCGGCGCAAGATGGTTCGCGCGTTCACTGGGGCATCGCTGCCAGACGGCACAACCGGGCGGCTACTGTACGCGGCCAGCCGCGCGCCGTCGGCTGGTTTCAGCCAGGGCTACTCGTTCCTCGTCCTGGAGGGGCACGATCAGGCCGCTCCGCTGTGGGAGGTCTTTTACGACGATGCCCCCTCCGCTGGCGACCGGGAGGCTGAGGAGCGGGCCGAGATCGCGGCGCTGAGCCGGGCGCCGCTGGTCATCGTTCCGCTGGCGTCCAAGGACATCTACCTGGACCGGTATGCACGTCCGGATAAGGGCTGGGCTGACCGGGACGAATCGCGCTGGCCGGTGCCGTACTGGTACATCGACACCGGGTTCGCCGCGCTGCTCATCCTGCTGGCCGTGGTCGACGAGGAGCTCGGCGCCGTGTTCTTCGGCATCCAGCCGGGGATCATGGACGCTTTCCGCACGCGGTTCGGGGTCCCGGCGGAGTGGACGCCGATCGGCGCTATCGCCGTCGGTTACCCCGATCCGGCCGCCGACACGGGGAGATCGTCCGCGCGGACACGTGACCGCAAGAGCCTGCATGAGCTCGTGCACCGGGGTCGCTGGTAGTCAGGGGCAGGTTCGTGATCACCGGCGGGAATTGAGCCGGGCGGCCTGGCGGGTCAGGTGGTCGCGTTCGGCGAGGCTGGGTGCCTTGCGGGCCGCCTCGGCGTACAGCCGGGCCGCGGTCGGCAGGTCGCCGTCGCGCTCGTGCAGGTAGGCCGCGACCGCGGTGTGGCGGGGAAGTGAGTCGTCCAGCGCGGCGAGCGCGGCCAGGCCGGCGCGCGGTCCGTCGGCCTGGCCGACCGCGACGGCACGGTTGAGCCGGACGACCGGGCTGTCGGTCAGGCGGGTGAGCTCGTCGTACCACTCGAGGATCTGCACCCAGTCCGTCTCCTCGGCGGTGGGTGCGTCAGCGTGGAGGGCGGCGATGGCGGCCTGGGCCTGGAACTCGCCCAGCCGGTCGCGGGCGAGGGCCGCCTGCAGGATCTCGACGCCCGCGGCGATCAAGCCGGTGTCCCACCGGCTGCGGTCCTGCTCGGCGAGCGGTACCAGGCTGCCGTCGGGCGCGATGCGAGTGGCGCGCCGGGCATGGTGGAGAAGCATGAGGGCGAGCAGTCCCGCCACTTCGGGGTGGTCGATCGCGGCCGTGAGCTGCCGGGTGAGCCGGATGGCCTCGGCGGCGAGGTCGACGTCGCCGGAGTAGCCCTCGTTGAAGACCAGGTAGAGGACGCGCAGCACGGTGGCGACGTCGCCGGGCTGGTCGAAGCTCACGCCGGAGACAGTGCGCTTGGCCCGGCTGATCCGCTGCGCCATGGTCGCCTCGGGCACCAGGTAGGCCTGGGCGATCTGGCGGGTGGTCAGCCCGCCGACGGCGCGCAGCGTGAGCGCGACCGCGGACGACGGCGTCAGCGACGGGTGGGCGCACAGGAAGTAGAGCTGGAGCGTGTCGTCCACCGCGGGTGCGGAGGCGGGAGCCGGCTCCTCCTCGACGAGGTCCTCCCGCCGGCGGCGGGAGGCGTCCGCCCGGGTCGCGTCGAGGAACTTGCGCCACGCCGCGGTGATCAGCCAGCCCTTGGGGTCCTGCGGCGGGTTGGCCGGCCAGAGGCGGACTGCCTCGACCAGAGCATCCTGCACGGCGTCCTCGGCCGCCGCGAAGCCGGCTCCGCGGCGGACGAGGATTCCGAGCACGCTGGGCGTCAGGCTCCGGAGCAGGGCCTCGTTCACCGGAAGGTCACTCCGTGACGGTGGGCGGCTCGGCCAGGAACGGGCGCACCTCGATCCATTCGTGGATCGGCTTGCCGCCCGCTCCGGGGGCGGCCGACAGATTCCCGGCCAGCTCGATGGCGCGCTCGTAGCTGTCGACGTCGATCACCATCCAGCCGGCGATGAGGTCCTTGGTCTCGGCGAACGGGCCGTCGGTGACCGGCGGGCGTCCCTCGCCGTCGTACCGGACGAACGTGCCCTCGGGGGCCAGGGCCTGGCCCTCGACGAACTCGCCGGTCCCTTCGAGCCGGGCCGCCCAGTCGCCCATGTACTGCACGTGGGCGGAGATCTCGTCCGGCGTCCACTGCTCCATGGGTACGTCGTTGGCCGGGGCGGGGGCGCCGCGGTAGTGCTTGAGCAGCAGGTACTTGGCCATCGGGTTCTCCTCGGTGCTGGTGCGACCCATTGTGGCCGCGTTCAGGGCAGGGACGAAACCAGTCCCGGGTTCTCGACATCACCACCCGGATTTTCTTGGCGGAACTGTCAGCGCAGGACGATGCTGGCGATCTTGCCGGGGACGATGACCAGGCGGGCTATCTCCTCGGCGGGGTAGGCAGGATGACGGGTCAGGGCGGCAGCGATGTCGTCGCGGGTGGCGACGGCGGGGACCTCGATGGTGAAGCGGACCTTGCCGTTGACCTGGACGGGCAGGGTGACGCTGGCCGGGCCGGCCAGGGCGGGGTCGGCCTCCGGGAACGGCTCGCGGGCCAGGGATGACCGGTGGCCCAGCCGCTGCCACAGTTCCTCGGCGATGTGCGGGGCCAGCGGCGCGACCAGCAGGACCAGCGGCTCGGCCAGGGCACGCGGCAGCCGCGGCAGCCGGGAGGCATGCGCGGTCAGTTCGATGATCCGCGCGATCGCGGTGTGGTAGCGCAGCGCCTCGAAGTCGGTCCGGACGGCGGCGATGGTCTGGTGCAGCAGCCGCGCGGTGTCCTCGTCCAGGGATGAAGGAGCCGCCGCTGTCTCGCCGGTGGTCTCGTCGACGATCAGGCGCCACAGGCGCTGCAGGAAACGGTGCATGCCGGTGATGTCGTCGGCGCGCCAGGGCCGGTCGCCGTCCAGCGGGCCCATCGCCATCTCGTACAGCCGCAGCGTGTCGGCGCCGTAGGACGAATAGATGTCATCCGGGCTGATGCCGTTCTTCAGGCTCTTGCCCATCTTCCCGGCCCGCTGGGTAACCGGCTGGCCGGCCCGTTCCCAGCCGCCTGGTGTCCGGGTCACCTCGGCCGAGGATACGTACAGGCCGCGCTCGTCGGTGAAGGCGCCGGCCAGGATGTACCCCTGGTTGAACAGCCGGCCGAACGGCTCCGGGCTGCTCACGGCACCGCTGTCGTACAGCACCAGGTGCCAGAACCGCGCGTACAGCAGGTGCAGGACGGCATGCTCGACGCCGCCGACGTACAGGTCGACGCCGGACGGCGACATCCAGTACCGCTCGATGCCGGGATCGGCCAGCGCCGCGTCGTTACCGGGGTCCAGGTAGCGCAGGTAGTACCAGCAGGAGCCGGCCCACTGCGGCATGACGTTCAGCTCGCGGCGGTACCGCCGCGGGCCGTCGCCCAGGTCCAGGGTGACTTGCGCCCAGTCGCCGGCGCGGGCCAGCGCGGGCACCGGGTCGCTGGTGTCGTCCTGCGGTTCCGGGCGGAACTGCGATACCTCCGGCAGCGTCACCGGCAGCATGTGCTCGGGCAGCGCGATCGGCCGGTCCGGGTCCGCCTCGTCGTACACGACGGGGAACGGCTCGCCCCAGTAGCGCTGCCGGGAGAACAGCCAGTCCTTCATGTGGTACGGGCCGCCGCTCGGGCCGATCCAGTTCCGCTGCAGCCGCTTGACCCGCTCCGGCCAGTCCAGCTCGTCCAGGCCGGCCAGCAGCCGCTCGGCGTAAGCGGTGATGCGCAGCATCCACTGCCGCAGCGGCCTGCGGTGCACCGGGTAGTTGCCGACCGCGCTGCGTCCCTCCTCGGTCACCTCCTCGTCGGCCAGCACGGTGCCCAGCCCCGGGCACCAGTTGACGACCTGCTCCGACCGGTAGGCCAGCCGGTGACCGTCGACGATGTCCCGCTGCTCCCCCGCGGTCAGTTCCCGCCACGGCCGCCCGTCCGGGGTAGCGCGCCGGCCGGCCGCGAACTCGGCCACCAGGTCCTCGATCGGCCGGGCCCGTCCCAGCGGTCCGGCGTCCGGGTCGTACCAGCTGCCGAAGATGCGCAGGAAGATCCACTGCGTCCAGCGGTAGTAGGACGGGTCGCTGGTCAGGATCTCGCGGCGGTGATCGTGGGCCAGGCCCAGGCGGCGCAGCTGGCGGCGCATGACGGCGGCGTTCCGCCCGACGGTGACGGCCGGGTGCTGGCCGGTGTCGATCGCGTACTGCTCGGCTGGCAGCCCGAAGGTGTCGAAGCCGAACGGGTGCAGCACATGATGACCGGTCATGCGCAGGTAGCGGCCGAACACGTCGGTGCCGATGTATCCCAGCGGATGCCCCACGTGCAGCCCGATGCCGCTCGGATACGGGAAGAAATCCAGCAGGTAGAACTTGCGCTGCCCGGCCTCATGGGCAAACCCGTCCGACAGCGCGCCGGACGGGTTGGCCGCGCGGAAGATCCCCTCCCGCTCCCAGCGCTCCTGCCAGCGCAGTTCGATCTCGCCCGCCAGCTGTGCGTCGTACCGGAACGGCGGCCGCTCCTCGTCCATGGTTCCTCCCGGGGACTTTCGCAGGGAATGAAAAAGCCCCTCACGCATGAGGGGCTGCCGCGCTGACGGATTTCGGAGTCAGCGCGGCCCGGCGAGGAGCAGTCCCGCGGTCGCGAACATGCGCTCAGGATAACCGCCAGTTGGCCGGGCGCCTAGCGAGTTAATGCGGGGGTGCGGATTGCCGTCCGGTGAGTCATTGTTGGTTGAGTGAGCGCTTTCGATCTGGTGATCCGGGACGGGACCGTGGCGGACGGGAACGGCGGCCCGCCGCGGACCGCGGACGTCGGCATCACCGGCGGCATCATCACCGATGTCGGGCCCGGACTCGGCCGCGGCCGGCGCGAGATCAGCGCCGACGGGGCGCTGGTGGTCCCCGGGTTCGTGGATATCCATACCCACTACGACGGGCAGGCCAGCTGGGACGAACGGCTCATCCCTTCCTCCTGGCACGGCGTGACGACCGTGGTCATGGGGAACTGCGGGGTGGGCTTCGCTCCCGCGACACCCGGGCACCGGCAGCGGCTCATCGATCTCATGGAAGGGATCGAGGACATCCCGGGAACGGCGCTGCACGCCGGCCTGGCCTGGAACTGGACATCGTTCGAGGACTACCTGGGCTCGCTGGCCGGCCGGCGGTATGACGCGGACATCGCCGCCCAGGTGCCGCACGCGGCGGTGCGCGTGCACGTGATGGGAGACCGGGCGCTGGCGGGCGAGGCGGCTACTCCTGATGACGTGGCCGCGATGGCCGGGCTGGCCCGGGCCGGGGTCGAGGCGGGCGCCCTGGGGTTCACGACGTCGCGGACGCTGAACCACCGCAGCGTGACCGGGGAGCTGACGCCGACCTATGACAGTGACGTGGCCGAGCTGGCGGGCATCGCGGCCGCGCTGGGCGAGGCCGGCCAGGGCGTGCTGCAGCTGGTGGCCGACTTCCTCGACGTCCAGGCCGACCTGGACGTGATCCTGGCGATGGCGCGGGCGTCCGGCCGCCCGGTGTCGGTGTCGCTGACCCAGGTGCCCTTCCGGCCCCTGGCTTACCGCGAGGTGCTGGCGCAGCTGTCCGCCGCCAACGAGGCCGGGCTCGTGATCCGCGCCCAGGTGGCCGCGCGCGCCGTCGGGCTGCTGCTCGGCCTGCAGTGCACGCTGCACCCGTTCATGGCCAACCCGGTCTGGCGTGACATCGCCGCCCGTACCGCTGGCGAAGGCCGGGCCGCGGCCGAGCAGGCGCGGGTGATGCGGGACCCGGCCGTCAAGGCGGCCGTGCTGGCCGCGCAGACCGGCGACCGTAACCGCAACCTCATCGGCGGCCGCCTGATCCACAAGTACGAGCTGATGTACGAGCTCGGCGAGCCGCCGTGTTACGAGCCCGATCCGGCCGACTCGATCGCCGCCCGGGCCGCCCGCGAAGGCCGGGCCGCCGCCGATCTCGCCTATGACATCATCACGGGCGACGACGGCCGGGCGATGCTCTACGTGACGGCTCTCAACTACGTCGACGGCAACCTCGACGCGGTGCACGAGATGCTCGCCCATCCCTGCACGCTGCCGGGGTTGTCCGACGGCGGCGCGCACGTGGGCACCATCAGCGACGCCAGCTTCCCGACCACGCTGCTCGCCCACTGGACGCGCGACCGCGACCGCGACCGCTTCGGGGTCGAGTACATCGTCGCGCGGCAGGCCCGCGATACCGCCCGGTCCGTCGGCCTGCGAGATCGCGGCGTGCTCGCCCCCGGCTACCGGGCCGACGTGAACGTCATCGACACCGGGCGTCTGCGGCTGCGCCGTCCGGAGATGGCTTTCGATCTGCCCGGCGGCGGGCACCGGCTCCTGCAGCGCGCCGAAGGCTACCTGCATACGTTCGTCCGCGGCCAGGAGACCTACGCTGACGGGCAGCCCACCGATGCCCTGCCGGGCCGCCTGATCCGCGGTGCGCAGCCAGCCCCGTCACCGCCCTGACCGGCCCGGGGGACCGGGACACGTGTCGGCCCGTTCGGAAGGAATTTATGCCGAACGGGGTGGCGGGACTACGGTTATCGGAGCCGGGCTCAGTCACGGTCGTCGTCCTGGTTGGGGTGGAGCAGCCGCAGGCGAACTTGCCCGTCCAGGGCGGCGTAAAGTGGCGGAGACCTCGGCGGCGGCCTGGCGGATGGTGCGGTTGGTCCGGATCACGTAGGGGACGATGATCTGGCCGAGGAATCCCCAGCAGCCGACCGACCGCGGCAGGTACAGCGCGCCGGACGGGTTGGCGGTGCGGAAGGTCCCACTCCCGTTCCCAGCGCTCCTGCCAGCGCAGTTCGATCTCGCCCGCCAGTCGCGCGTCGTACCGAGACGGCGGTCGCTCCCCGTCCATGGTTCCTCCCGGGGACTTTCGCAGGGAATAAAGCCTCACGTGAGGGGCTGCCGCGCTGACGGATTTCCTGGTCAGTGTGGCCCGAGGGAGGAGCAGCCGGATAATTAGGATCATCCCGCTGGGCAACCTCCCGCAGGCGGTCTCTCCAATCGTTTTCAGGGCCGCTCAGGCGGTAACGGGAGGCGCGCCGCTAAGCGCCAGTAGCCCATCCCGCGGAAACCGGGCTCTCCCACCAGACCCGACTATGGGATTCAATGCAACCTATAACTACCTTTACAGGATTTGCCGACGCTAGCGACCTTGACAGCAGCGTGGAACTTGCATGCCAACCTCGCAGGCGTTAATCTACCCCGCGACGGCGGCTACGCTAACTTGAGGCTTAGCTCAGACATCAAATGTCCGGCTTTCCCTAGCATTCAGCACATATGATCGCGACGGGTGATCGCCGTATTATCTGCCGACTGGAACTGTTAGAAAAAAGCACGATCTGCAGAAATCCGCCATGCCGTTTGACCTGAAATTACACTTTACGTGAAATAAGGGAGGAGGTGTAAGATGTCTGGTCACAAAAAAAGAATCGGAACAAAGATGGCCATCGCTCTTGTGACCGGCGGTTTCGGCCTGCTGGCAGCGAGTATAGCGGCTTTGGGGCAAGTCTATTCTGCAGGCGTGGCAGCGCATCCTTCAGCGCAACCGACAATCAGCACTTCCTCAACCATTACATCATCGTCTCGCCCTCAAATCAAGGTTCCGGCCCTACCGATCACCGCACCACGCCGGTCACCCGCGCCTACGAAGTCCAGTCGCCGGGTTACTGTCCGTCCTACACGGGTACCGAAGAAGCCCCCTGATTCCGGCGCTACGACCTCAGTACAGCCGGGCATCATCGTTCAGATCAGTATCGTGAATCCCCCCTGTCTGCTTATTGGCCCTATTTACATATGCCTTCCGCTGAACTTGATACTGCAGCCTTTCGTCACGATAAATGGTGAGCCAATCAAGGGTAGCTGTGGAATATTCTGGGAAATAAATACCCGGGAATCGCCCCCTCTTCGGCCGGTCGGCAATTGCAAGGACAATATCCCCACCGGACTATCGCTGCAAGTTGGCCAAGACTATACGATCATCGCGAACGTTATTACCAGCTCCGGAAACAAGACAGTTCACCTCAATCTTCATATCGAAAATAACCTTCCGCAAAACTTACGCCAGCCCGATAAGGCAAACGTCGCATAAGGATATTTTAAGTACTGATGACACACATTCATCTCTGTCCGCGGCGATTTAGGCCAAAAGGGATGCAGGGACTGCGGTGAGCAGGGCCCGGGCCCAGTCGCGGTAGCCGTCCTGGCTGGGATGGAAGCAGTCGGAGGCGAACTTGCCTGCCCACGGGGGCGTGAAGTGGGCGGAGATCTCGGCGACTTGCAGGCCGCGATCGGCGGCGGCCTGGTGGATGGTGCGGTTGATCCGGGTCACGTAGGGGACACTGGCCCGGCCGAGGAAGCCCCAGCAGCCGCCGGGCAGCGGCAGGTCGAGCAGGACGGTGTTGCCGGGCAGCGCCGCGATCAGCGCGCGCAGGTCGGCGAACAGCTTGCCGGGGCTGGTGTACAGGATGTCGTTGACGCCGATGCCGCAGGTCACCAGGTCGGCGCCGGCCGGGACCCAGGGCAGCTGGGCGCCGGCCACGTCGCGGGTGAGCGAGCCGGAGGCGGACAGGTTGAGGACCCGCCAGGGCAGCCCGGTCTCTTCACGGAGCCGGGCCAGGACCTGGCCGACGTAGCCGCCGTCCGGGCTGGGCGCGCCGAGGCCCTGCGCGGTCGAGTCGCCGAGTACGACCCAGAGCGGGCCGTCCTGTCCGAGCACCTGGTCGTTGTGGGCCTGCCAGTGGCGGGCGAAGGCGGCGCAGTCCTCGCGCATGGCGTTGACGCCATCGGCCCACCGGCCGAACGGCCCGGCCCGCAGCCCGGAGAACTCCGCCGCCTGCGTCCGGGTCACGTAGGACCCCATGGTGGCGACGATCTCGACCGGCGAGCGGCGCGGGGCGCCTGATCGCCGGCCCGCGCCGGTCAGGGCCAGCGCCCAGGCCGGACGTGAAACCGCAGGCATCCGCTGCACGCTCGCCCCCCAGAGAAAATGCTCGACACCGGACAAACGACGCTAAACGAGCAGATGGACGGCTGTCAACGTGAAGGTGTCGAAGGCGATTCGGCCGTCCGGGACGCAGCTGGCTAGCGCAGGGCCGCCAGGCCCGCGAGGAGCAGGTCGAGGCCGAACTCGAAGCGCTGCTCGTCGCCGGACATGATCGTGTCGGCCAGCGAGGAGATAAGCGGGAACCGGTCGGCGGGCAGCCGCCGGAAGTAGTCGCGGACGGACTCCAGGTGCTCCTGGACGTCGAGGCCCTGCTTGATCCGGGCGGCGTACAGCGAGCCCTCGAACACGTCCGCATCGATGTAGATCTGCAGCCGGTCGACCGACCAAGCGGCGACCCGGTCGGAGAACCCGGCCGCGCGCAGGATGGCCAGCAGGCCCTCGACGATGCGCAGCCGCTCGGGCCCGGTGGGGATGGTGGCCAGCGACGCGCGGGCGATATCGGCATGCGAGGCCCACACCTGCTGGGCGTGATGGGCGTAGGCCCGGAGCTGGTCTTGCCAGCGGGCAGGATCGGGCGCCGGGACCTGAACGCCGGCCGCGATCCGGTCCACCATGAGCTCGATGAGCTCATCGCGGCTGGCCACGTGGGCGTACAGCGAGGCCGAGCCGGTGCCGAGGGCGTCGGCGACCCGGCGGGTGGTGACCGCGTCGAGTCCGTCGCGGTCGAGGATCTCGATGGCCGCGGTGACGATGCGATCGGCCGTGAGCGGCTCCTTGGCGGGGCGCCGGGACTTCGGCTTGTGCCACGGGGGCGCCGACAGGCCAGCCGGGCCGCCAGCTTGGTCGATCGTCATCCCGACAGCATAGCCGGTCAGTGATCCTTAATTCGATCAGTGATCGTGATACGATCATTGATCGTTAGACGATCGTTGATTGGAGGGCGGCATGGAGGCACAGTTCAGCACGGAGCAGGCCAGCACGGAGGAGGCCAACACGGAGCAGGCCGGGACGGTCACGGTGTCCCGGCGGGCGTGGGCCGTCTTGGCCATCGTCTTGGTGGCCGACATCATGGACCTGCTCGACTCGACCATCACCACGATCGCCGCGCCCACCATCTCGGCGCAGCTGCACGGCGGGCCCGGGCTGATCAAGTGGCTCGGCGCCAGCTACGCGCTGGCGCTCGGCGTGCTACTGGTGGCCGGCGGGCGGCTCGGCGACAAGTTCGGGCGGCGCCGGACCTTCCTGATCGGCATCGCCGGGTTCACCGCCGCCTCACTGGCGTGCGGCCTGGCCTGGGACCCGGCCTCGATCATCGTCGCCCGGCTGGCCCAGGGCGCCTTCGGGGCGCTGCTCATCCCGCAGGGATTCGGCATCCTCGGCTCGGTCTTCCCGCGGGCCGCGATCGGCAAGGCGTTCAGCGCGTTCGGCCCGGTCATGGGGCTGTCGGCCGTCGGCGGGCCGCTGCTGGCCGCGGTGCTGATCGACGCTAACCTGTTCGGCCTCAGCTGGCGGCCGATGTTCCTGATCAACATCGTGCTGGGCGTGGCCGGCCTGGCCGCGGCGCTGTGGCTGCTCCCCCGGGACCACGGCGACGCCGCCATCACCGTCGACGTGGCGGGCGCGGCGCTGCTGGCCGGGTGCATGCTCGGGCTGCTGGGCGGGCTCATCCAGGGGTCGACCGACGGCTGGACGGCCGGGCCGATCGCCGCCCTGGCCGTCGGCGTGGCCTGCTTCGCGGGCTTCTGGCAGCGCCAGCGGATCGCGGCGGCGCCGCTGATCAAGCCGTCGCTGCTGCGCAATCGGGGCTTCACCGCCGGCCTGCTGATGGGCGTGGTCTTCTTCGCCGCGGTGGCCGGCCTGGTCTACGCGGTCTCCTTGTTCCTGCAGCGCGGGCTGGGTGACAGCCCGCTGCGGGCGGCGGTGACCGGCTTCGCGCCGATGGCCGCCGGGATCGTCGTGGCCTCGGTGCTGTGCATGAACCTCATCACCCGGCTGGGCCGCACGCTCAGCCTGGCCGGCATCGCGGTCGCGGTGGCCGGCACCGGGGCTCTGCTGGCCATCGTGGCCCACGACGGGACCTCCGCCTCGGCGGCCGTGCTGGCCCCGGCCATGGCGGTCATCGGCCTCGGCATGGGCGTCGCCTTCGGGACGCTGTACGACATCGCCATCGGCGACATCGACCCGGCCGAGGCGGGCAGCGCCAGCGGCTCGCTCAGCTCGGTCCAGCAGCTCGCCAACGCGCTCGGGCCGGCCGTCGTCACCAGTATCTACTTCGGCGCCCTGGCCGGCGGGCAGGCGCACGCGATGACCGTGAGCCTGCTCGCGGTGATCGGCATCGGCGTGGCGAGCGCCCTGGCCGTCCCGCTGCTGCCGCGTAAGCCCCGGGCCGACGCCGGACACTGATCTGAGCTATCGTGCCTGGGTGCCAGCCGACTACGGGAAGATCCGCGAGGAGAACATCGCCAGGTACGGCTGGGACACCGCCGTGCTCGACCTGCTCGGCCAGCTGTACAGCGAGCGGACCCACTTCATCTTCGAGCTGATCCAGAAC
>JAICWX010000303.1 GCA_025934635.1 Streptosporangiaceae bacterium
GCAGAGGTACCTGCCGTGATGCCTGCAACATAGATCCGATGTATATAACAAGTCAATACTCGTATTCCCGGCAAATTACGGCGAAAATGAGCATTGAAGTCGAGGAGCCATCAGATCTTTGGCTAGTCTGGCTCAGCGGGCAGGAGCCGCGGAACCGTGGCCGCAGCCACGGCGGGCCGGCGGGCCGGCGGCAGGCTGCCCGGCTCCCGGGCGGGCCGCTCTGCCCCTCGCAGGCGGGCCGCTCTGGCTCCCGGGCGGGCCGCTCTGGCTCCCGCAGGCGGGCCCCTCCGGGCCCGGGAGCGCGCGAACGGCACGCGCTGCGAATCATGAGGCGCATCCGCATCATCATGATCTATCGTGTATCGTGCACGATACACGCCACCCAGAATCTGTGTCAAACTTCGTTGCTATGAGTTCCACGGCGGAAAACCGGATGCCCGTACTGCCCGTTCGGCAGATGCTCGCCGACGGCGTCTACGACGCGGTCAAGGAGCAGGTCATGAACCTCACGATCCCGCCCGGCACGAAGATCAACATCGACCAGTTCGCCCGTGAGCTGCAGGTATCCAACACCCCGGTGCGCGAGGCGCTGACCCGGCTGGAGAGCGAGGGCCTGGTGACCCGCAGGAACCTGCGAGGGTTCTGGACCGCCGACGTCCTCGGTGAGCAAGGGCTGCGCGACTATTACGGCGTCCGGCTGCTCCTGGAGCCCGGCGGCACCGAGCAGGCTGCCCGCGGTCCCGGCCTGACGGCCCTGACCGCCCAGCTCGCGGAGACCGTGGAGCAGATGGCGCGCACCGCCCGGCGGCCCGCGCTCGACCAGGACTATCACGTATACCGGGAGTTCGCGGAGGCCGACGCCCGCTTCCACCGGGCGATCGCCAGTGCCTCGGGCAATGCCCTGCTGGCCAGCATCCTGGCCGGACTGAACGCGCACGCGCATAACTACCGGTACTACTTCCGGGGCGGCATGGCGCCCGCGACGGTCGACGAGCACCGTTCCGTGCTCGCCGCCCTGGCCGCCGCCATGCCCGCCGAGGCGGCCGACGCCATGCGCACGCACCTGGAACGCGCCCGGGACCGGCTCCTGCCGCTGGCCAGTGCCGCTGACGCATAACCGGTCCTGGCCACCGGCCGCACCTGGCTGCCTGCGCGGTGCCGATCCGGGGCGCGCCTTGTTTCGCCTCGCGTTGCCGTAATGTCGGCTGCACCTCGAACAGCGGATCCGTGATAGCAGGAGTGACGCATGAGGTTGTCCCGGCCGGTGGCGCCAGCGCTGCTCATCGCCGGAGCGATGCTAGCCGGATGCGGCAGCTCGCCATCCGGGCCGCCGCCTCCGGCGGCCGCCGGGAGCGCCACCGTGGCCGGATCACCATCGGCCGCCACGCCGGCTCGGACGGCCCCGCCCGCGCGCCGCGCGACCCCGCAGGCCTCGCCCACCGCTACTCCGCAGGCCTCGCCCACCGCGGCCGTGCCGGTCGCGCCGGGGGCCGGCTCCCGGCCGCAGACCGAGGCTCGTCCGCGTACGGCTTCGGCCGCCTTCCGTAACGCGATGGCCGACCTGTGGCTGGCGGTGACCACGGGCAACCCGCGCTTCGGGCGGCCCGCCTTCTTCCCTGAGGCTGCGTACCGGCAGGTGAAAGCCATCCCGTATCCCGACTCGGACTGGCAGTACCGGCTCTGGTACGACTTCACCCTCGACGTCCGCGCGGCGCATCGCCTGGCCGGCCGGGACGCGCAGCTGGTCCGGATCGTGGTGCCCGCCTCGTACGAACTCTGGGTCCCCCCGGGGGCCTGCTACAACTCCGTCGGCTACTGGCACGCCCCCGGCGCCCGCGTCGTCTACCGCGAGCACGGCCAGGAACGGTCGTTCGGCATCGCCTCGCTGATCTCCTGGCGGGGCGTGTGGTACGTGGTGCACCTCGGCGCCGTGTCCCGGACGGTGGTGACCGGGATCGTCGACCAGCCCGCTGTCGGCCCGGGCGTCCCCGGCCCGCCGGGAGGCTGCTGACCGCGGGGACCCCGCCCATTGCCTGAGCGCCCTGTTGGGCGGGGGAGCGCGCACCGTAAACTGCGCAGTATCGCGCAGCTCTGGTGCGCGTTTCCGGGAGGATGACCGCGTGTCCAGGTACCAGCGCTGGAATGCCCTGCTCGACCTGCTGCCGGGCGACGGGCAGCTCAGCGTGACCGACGCCGCCCAGGCCCTGGGCGTATCCGAGGCCACCATCCGCCGCGACCTGGACCAGCTGGCCCGGCAGCAGCTGGTGACCAGGACCCGCGGCGGCGCCACGGCCGGCCACGTCTCCTATGACCTGCCGCTGCGGTACAAGACCGCCCGGCACGCCCCGGAGAAGCAGCGCATCGGCCGCGCCGCCGCCGCCCTGGTCGCTCCGGGGGCGGCCGTCGCGCTGAACGGCGGCACCACCACCAGCGAGGTGGCCCGGGCCCTGGCCACCCGGCCCGACCTGCAGGACGGCGCCGGCGTACCGACCATCACCGTGGTGACGAACGCGATGAACATCGCCAACGAACTGGCCGTCCGCCAGCACATCAAGATCGTGGTGACCGGCGGCGTCACCCGCGGCCAGTCATATGAGCTGATCGGACCGCTTGCCTCCCTGGTGCTGGCCGAGCTGACCCTGGACTGGGCCGTGCTCGGCGTGGACGCATTGGACCCGCGGAGCGGGGCGGCCGCCCACCACGAGGGCGAGGCCAGCATCAACCACCTCATGGCCACCCGCGCGGAGCACGTGATGATCGTGGCCGACAGCTCAAAGCTCGGGCGGCGCGCGTTCGCCCGGGTATGCGCGCCGGATGAGATCGACGTGGTCGTCACCGACCGGGATGCCCGGCCCGACCTGCTGGCCGCGCTTACCGAACGCGGCATCCGCGTCGTCACCGCCTAGCCGTCCGCCTCCCACGGAACCGGGCCGGAACCGCGCCATTCCGTGCTCATCCATACTGATCTATAATGCTTGTATACAGCATTTATCGATCAATATCGCGCACAACACATGCTCGATGGGGGTGTCATGAGCTATCTGACGGACGAGATCGCCAGCCAGCCGGGTTGCTGGTCGCGGGCGATCGAGGTGGCTGGCTCGGCGGGTGCCGCGCTGCCCGGGCCGGGCGAGCGGGTCGCTGCGATCGGCTGCGGCTCCTCGCTCAACGTCGCGCGCTGCTACGCGGCCCTGCGCGAAGCGGCGGCCCAGGGCGAGACTGACGCCTTTCCCGCGTCGGAGGTGCCCGCCACCCGGGGGTACGACCGGCTCGTGTACATCTCCCGCACCGGCACCACCACCGAGGTGCTCGACGCCCTGCGCCAGGCGCCCGCGGGCACCCCGACGACCGCGATCACGGCCGCCCCGGAAGCGGCGCTGGCCCGTGCGGCGGGGCACCTGGTGCTGCTCGACTTCGCCGACGAATGTTCCGTGGTCTCCAGCCGGTTCATCACCAGCTCGATCGTGCTGCTCCGCGCGCACCTGGCGGCCGGCCCCGGCGTTTCGCCCCAGGTCGCGGCGGAGGTCCGCGCCCTGCCCGCCGCCGCGGCCCGGGCGGTGGACCGCCCGCTGCCGCCGGATCTCCAGGATCGGGCCGAGTTCACCTTCCTCGGCTGCGGCTGGGCGGCCGCGGTGGCCGCCGAGGCCGCGCTGAAACTGCGCGAGGCCTCGCGCACCTGGGCCGAGTCGTATCCCGCGATGGAGTACCGGCACGGTCCCATCAGCGTCAGCGATGAGAACACGGTGGTGTGGGCCCTCGGCGAGGTGCCGGCCGACCTGCTCGCCGATGCCCGCCGCACCGGGGCCACCGTGATCGCCTCCGGCGCCGACCCGCTCGTCGCGCTGATCGGAGCGCAGCGGCTCGCCGCGGCGCTGGCCGAGCGGAAGGACATCGACCCGGACCAGCCGCGGGCCCTGTCGCGTTCTGTCATCCTGGCGTGATGCAGCCCGCTGCCGCCTCTGCCCGCCTGCTAGCCGGCGGGCGCGTGGTTACGCCCGGCGGGGTACTGAGCCCCGGCTGGATCCGGCTGGCCGGTGACCTGATCGACGCGATCGGTCCCGGTGAGCCGCCGGAACCGGGGCCGGCCGGCCCTCCCGTTACCGACCTGCGGGGGCGCTGGGTGCTCCCCGGGTTCGTCGACATGCACGTGCACGGGGGCGGTGGCACGTCGTTCACCGAGGGACCGGCCGACGACGCCAGGCGCGCCGCGGAGTTCCACCGCCGGCACGGCAGCACCACCATCGTGGCCAGCCTGGTGACCGCGCCGGTGGCCGAACTCGAAGCCCGGGCCGCGATGCTGGCCGCCCTGGCCCGCGAGGGCGTGATCGCCGGGATCCACCTCGAAGGGCCGTTCCTGTCCGCGGCCAGGTGCGGCGCCCAGGATCCGCGGCACATGATCGCCCCCGACGTGGCTGTCTTCGCCTCGCTGCACGCCGCCGCCGCGGGCCAGCTGCGGGTCATCACCATCGCCCCGGAACTGCCCGGGACCACCGGCCTGATCGAGGCGGCCGTCCGGGCCGGCGTCATCGCCGCGGTCGGCCACACCGACGCCACCGCGGACATCACCTCGGGTGCCGTCGACGCCGGCGCGACCCATGCGACGCATCTTTTCAACGGCATGCGGCCGCTGCACCACCGCGAGCCCGGCCCGATCGGCGCGCTGCTCGACCGGGACGAGGTCACCTGCGAGGTGATCGCCGACGGCGTGCACCTGCACGACACCGCCATCCGCCTCACGGCCCGGGCCGCTGGCGCGGGTCGGCTGGTCCTCATCACCGATGCGATGGCGGCCGCCGGCATGCCTGACGGCGGATACGGCCTCGGGTCGCTGCGGGTAGCGGTAGCCGGGGGAGTGGCGCGCCTGGCCGGCGGCGACGAGCCCGGGGCGATCGCCGGGTCGACCGCCACGATGGCCGGCGTCGTCAGGCACGCCGTCGTCGCCGCGGGCCTGCCGGTTACCGAGGTCGCCGCGGCCGCCAGCACCACCCCGGCCCGGGTCCTCGGCCTGAGCGACCGGACCGGCGCGCTGCATCCCGGCCTGGCCGCGGATCTCGTCGTCTGCGAGGAGGATTTCCGGCTGCGCGCGGTGATGAGGCACGGCGAGTGGCTCGGCGAGAGCACCTAGCGCCCCGCCGGATCAGTGCCCGGCGCGGACCGAACCCGTCAGCCGCCCGGTTCCGGCGCTGACCTCGCACACCACGATGCGCTGGCCGGCCTGCCAGGCCTCCTGGTTCGGGTAGACGTACGCCTGGGTCAGGCCGATGGTAGCGAGCTGCGGGTTCAGGTACCCGCTCAGCCTGCTGGCGCAGCCGTCGCCTGCCTGCTGCCGCACCGCCGCCGAGCCGGGCCAGGCCGCGGCGGGCAGGCTGAACCGGGCGAACACCTCGGCGTCGTGCGGGCTCGCGCAGGGCACCAGGGTGAAGCTGAGCGAACTCGAGCCGGAGTTGATGCACTGACCAGGGCGAAGCCCGAACACAGCGGCCGGCCGGTAGGTGACCACCGTCTTGGGCTTGAACCCGTGCGTGACCATGGCCAGGACGCCCGCCGCCACTCCGACCAAGGCGATGACCCCGATGATGATGCCCACCACCGCCAGCGGCCTGACATCCCGGCTCTCTTCTCTGTCCCGGTCCTCCTGGTCGGCGTCCGGACTCGCCATGGCCGCCCCGGCCAGCTCCGCCTCAGCCGGTACCGCCTCGGCGGACTCTGTCTCGGCGGACTCTGTCTCCACCTCTACCGGTGCTACTTCTACAGATGCTGTCTCCGCGGGTGCCGTCTCCGCGGGTGCCGTCTCCGCGGGTGCTGTCTCCGCGGGTACTGCCACTGCGGGTGTCTCTGCGTGTGCCGCTTCCGTGCATTCCGCGCCCGCGTGTCCCGCCTTGGCGCCCTCGGCTTGCGCTGCCTCGGCTTGCGCTGGCTTAGCTCGCGCTGGCTTGGCTCGCGCCGGTTTAGCTTGCGCTGTCTTGGCTCGTGCTGCACTAGTTCGCGCTGGCCTGGCTCGCGCCGGTTTAGCTCGTGCTGTCCTGGCTCCCGCTCGCTCAGCTTTCACGGGCGCTGTCTGCGCTTGCCCAGATTCGGGAACTGCCGCATCCGCAGCCGCCACCGGTTCCGCATGCCCTGTCGCAGCCGCGGGTTCCGCCGTCGCAGCCACCGGGTCTGCGAGCGCTGGTTTCGTAGCCATCGTTTCTGCGGTCACGGTTTCCGTGAGGCCTCCGGCCTGCCCGGCCGGGTCCTCCGTCACCGCCTCGGCCTGCGTCCGCTCGGCCGTCGCCGGCTCATGACGCCCGGCCGCCGTCGGCTCGTGCGGAGCCCCCGCGTTCACCCTCGCCGGCGCGACCATCCGCCCTCCATCGTGCCCCCTCAGCGTGCCTGACGCCCGCTATCGCCGACCCCGCTCTACGTCGGCTTTCTTGCCCGGGCAGCGCACGACCAAGATCACGAAGTGCGCATCGCCCGCACTACTTCCCCTGTATTTAACAACGACACATCCGTTAAATGGTTTCTGGGGTGTTTCTACCGGGGCGGGACGGGCCGCGCCGAGCCGGTCCCGGCCGCCAGTACCCTGGCGGCGTGCGGCTGACGGAATTCTGGAACCGGATGAGAACGCAGTTCGGCGACGCCTACGCGCAGAGCGTGGCCAAGGACTTCGTCTTCGACAAGCTCGGCGGGCGTACGGTCGAGCGGGCGCTCGAGGACGGGATGGACGCCAAGATCGTGTGGCGGGCGGTCTGCGACACCTTCAAGGTGCCAGAGAACCTGCGCTAGCCTGGCCGGCTCCAGGGAAGCGCCGGCCGGACGGCTATTGCCCGAGCAGTCGCGGGGTGTTGACCTTATCCGCGGCGATCTTGAGGATCACCCGGCCGTGCGGGCCGACGGGCGCGGTGAAGTCGTGCCCGGTGTACTTGCGCGACACCTCGTCGATGTGCTGCCGGGCCTCGTCACCGGCGATGGTCTCCACCACATGCCCCCGTACCTCGGCCCAGTCCTGCGAGTCATCGCTGTGGATCAGCACCGTGATGCGCGGGTCGCGGGCGACGTTCCTGGACCGCTGCCGCTGCGGTTCGGTGTTGACCAGGACGTGCTCGTCGTCGGCGTCGATCCAGGTGAGCTGGGCCTGCGGCTGCCCGCTCGGCATCAGGGTCACCACCGTGGCCAGGTTCTTGCCCTTGGCGAGCCGGGTCACGTCCTGGTCGAGCGGCATCGCTGCACTCCTTGCGCACGCGGATTACGGGTCGCTGCCGATGCTAGCCGCCGGAGTACCGTCCCCGGCGCCGGCCCCGCCTGAGCTGGAAAGCGCTGGGAGACGCCGGGAATCCCCAGATTTCTGCCTCACTTTCGGCGTGTCGCGCATGATCGAATACACGTTCGTTCTATAGTAGACGGGTGGCAGTTTTCTCAGGCTCCTCAGGCCGGGGAAAACAGCTGCGAAGATCCCCCGGGACCAGGTGCTGTGTGGTGCGAGACAGGAATGTCAGTGGCCGCGCGTACTGTGTCCATCGTTACCCGCCGGGGGATGTCCGGCGGGACCGAAACTCAGACGACCTGGGCGGTGCGGGAGGTGCCCGCAGGCCCCTAAACCCGGCAGGGAGTCCCCATGGCAGTGAGCAGCAAGTCGAGCCCGGAGCGGGCTGGCGACAGGGATAAGGCCCTGGAGGTTGCCCTCCTCCAGATCGAGCGGCAGTTCGGCAAGGGCTCGGTTATGCGCCTCGGCGAGGAGACCCGGGTCCCGGTCGAGATAATCCCGACCGGCTCGATCGCGCTGGACGTGGCGCTGGGCCTCGGCGGCCTGCCGCGCGGCCGCATCGTCGAGATCTACGGCCCGGAGAGCAGCGGCAAGACCACCGTGGCGCTGCACGCCGTGGCCAACGCGCAGAAGGCGGGCGGCATCGCGGCGTTCATCGACGCCGAGCACGCGCTGGACCCGGACTACGCCAAGAAGCTCGGCGTCGACACCGACGCGCTGCTGGTCTCCCAGCCCGACACGGGCGAGCAGGCGCTGGAGATCATGGACATGCTCATCAGGTCCGGCGCCATCGACATCGTGGTCGTCGACTCGGTCGCCGCGCTGGTGCCCAAGGCGGAGATCGAGGGCGAGATGGGAGACAGCCACGTCGGGCTCCAGGCCCGGCTCATGTCCCAGGCCCTGCGCAAGATCACCGGCGCGCTGAACCAGGCCAAGACCACCGCGATCTTCACCAACCAGCTCCGGGAGAAGGTCGGCGTGATGTTCGGCAGCCCGGAGACGACGAGCGGCGGCAAGGCCCTCAAGTTCTACGCCTCGGTCCGGCTCGACGTGCGCCGGATCGAGACGCTCAAGGACGGCACCGACGCGGTCGGCAACCGCACTCGCGTCAAGGTCGTGAAGAACAAGATGTCGCCCCCGTTCAAGGTGGCCGAGTTCGACATCCTCTACGGCGTCGGGATCAGCCGCGAGGGCAGCCTGATCGACCTCGGCGTGGAGCAGGGGATCGTGCGCAAGTCCGGAGCCTGGTACACCTACGAGGGCGACCAGCTCGGCCAGGGTAAGGAGAACGCCCGCAACTTCCTGCGGGAGAACCCGGACATAGCCAACGAGATCGAGAAGAGGATCAAGGAGAAGCTGGGCGTGGGCGCGCGCCTCGACGCCGACGCCCAAGCCGACACCGTCAAGGGCAACGGCAATGCTCCCGCCAGTGCCTCCGGTGCCAGTGCCTCCGGTGGCGGTCCCTCCGGTGGCGGCGCTCCCGGCGCCAGCGCTGCCAGTGCCAGTGCCCCCGGTGGGAGCGCCGCCAGCGGTGCCCGGCCCAACGGCAGTGCGGCCAACGGTGCGTCAGCCCGGGCCGCCGCTACCGTCCCGGGTGCCACGGTCTAGTAGCTCATGACCCGTACGGGCCGGGCTTCAGGGTCTGGGGAAGCATGGGCGTCCGCGGCCGCGGACCGCGGCGCCTCAGAGCCTGACGGCAGAGATCCTGAAGGCAGGGACCCTGAAGCCTGGCCCCCCTGGCACCCCAGTGCCAGCGACCCTGAAGTCACGAGTGCCGGAGCTCCGAGTGCCGGAGCCCCGAGCACCGAAGTTACGAGCGCGGAACTCTGGACCCCCGGAGCCAGCGGCCTCGGATCCACGAGCCCTGAAGCCAGCAGCTCTGGCTTCGGCCGCCCTGGAACCAGGAACCCTGGCTCCGGGAGCAACGAAGCCCGCGACCCGGAAGCCCGGGCCCGGCAGATATGCCTGCGGCTGCTGACGATCGCGCCCAAGACCCGGGCGCAGCTAGCCCAGGCGATGCACCGCGGCGGCGTCCCGGACGAAGCCGCCGAGGCCGTCCTGGCCCGTTTCACCGATGCCGGGCTGATCGACGACGCCGCCTTCGCCCGTGCCTGGGTCGAGTCCCGGCACCACAGCCGCGGCCTGTCGAAGCGCTCGCTGTCCGCCGAGCTGAGACGCCACGGCGTCCAGAACGATGAGATCCGCGAGGCGGTCGATGCCCTCGACCCCGAGCAGGAGGTCGACACCGCCAGGCGCCTGGTCGAGCGCAAGCTGGCGAGCAACCGCGGCCGGCCCCCGGAAGCCCGCGCCAGGCAAGCGGCGGGCATGCTAGCCAGGAAAGGCTATCCGCCGGGCCTGGCCTTCCGCCTGATCCGCGAGGCCATGCAGGAAGAAGGCGCCGAACTCGACGAGATGGACGCCGACGCCTACCTCGACCCCGACGCCCAGGACCCCGGCCTCTAACACCCCGCCCCCGAGGCGTGACCCGTATACCCCCATGAGGTATATGGATCTGCGCCGGCTTGCGACCTCGCCCACGCGGCAGTCCCGCCTGCGCCGGCTTGCGGCCCCACCCCCGGCCCCACCCCGGCCCCGCCCTCACCGGCAGTCCCGCCCGCCCCGAAGGCAAACGCCCGCCTCCGCGGTCCCGCCTTCATCACAACGCACGCCGCCCGGCCGTCACCACCCCCGGCAAGCAGTCGTCACCAGCACCCCAGATTGCCAGCTACTCTCCGTAACAGAAATTGGCCGCGATTACCGGTATTAGGTCACCCCCACCAGCCCCGCCCGTAACCATCCAAAAGCCCCCGTCACCCCGCCCGCTTTCCCTAATCGCCGGATATCCGCAGGTAGGAGCCTATGCACGGTTCGTATGGTTGACGCCCGGTTCGGGATAGTCGAGGATACTTTGCTTGATTAAAAGGTTATCAAGCCTTAACCTCACGGCAGCGAGTTGTTGTCCCACCCGGCACAGAAACGCAGCGGAGGAGAAGCGTTCGTATACGTTGTGTAGTCAGGCTGGCGATCGCGTCGGCCGGCCTCACTGGCCGGTCGCAAGTCGGCCCCGCCAGCCGACGAACGGAGGCGGCGTGCGACCGCCCGCACCGGGGCATAAACCCCGGTAGCAAAACAAGACGGTAACAACACAA
>JAICWX010000214.1 GCA_025934635.1 Streptosporangiaceae bacterium
CGGTTCGGGGGCTGGCGCGGCTCGGGGGGCTGGCGCGGCTCGGGGGGCTGGCGCGGCTCGGGGGGCTGGCGCGGCTCGGGGGGAGCTGGGGGCAGGCAGGGCAGGGGGCGCGGGTTAGAGGCGGGGGCGGCGGGGGCGGGGCTGGCAGTGGGGGCAGGTGTAGGAGGAGCGGTTCATGAAGGGGTCGCGGCGGACGGGGGTGCCGCAGCGCAGGCAGGGCAGGCCCTCGCGGCCGTAGACGGCGAGGGAGCGCTCGAAGTAGCCGCTCTCGCCGTTGACGTTGACGTAGAGGTCGTCGAAGGAGGTGCCGCCGGCGATCAGGGCCTCGCCGAGGACCTCGCGGACGGCGGTCAGCAGGCGGCTCACCTCGGGGCCGTTCAGCGTCTCGGTGGGGCGGGCCCAGTGCAGCCGGGCGCGCCACAGCGCCTCGTCGGCGTAGATGTTGCCGACGCCGCTGATCAGTGACTGGTCCAGCAGGGCGCGCTTGACGCCGGTGTGACGGCCGCGCAGCCGCAGGGACAGGGCGGCCGGGTCGTAGGCCGGCTCGAACGGGTCGGGGGCGATGTGCGCGATCGGGGCGGGCAGCTCGGCGCCGTCGCGCACCAGGTACATGTACCCGAACGTCCGCTGGTCGGTGAAGCGCAGGTCGGGGCCGCCGTCAGTGAAGGTGAACCAGATCCTGACATGCGACGACAGCGGGCCGGTCTGGCCGACCAGCAACTGGCCGCTCATGCCGAGGTGCGCCAGCACGGCGTCCTCGCCGACCGACAGCCACAGGTACTTGCCGCGCCGCCGGGCGCGATCCAGGCTGCGTCCGCCCAGCGTGTTCTCGAACTCGGCGGCGCCGCCGGGCTGCCTGCGCACGGCGCGCGGGTGCAGGACGCGGACGGTCTCGATCGTCCGACCCACCACGTGGTCTTCGAGGCCGCGACGAACCGTCTCGACCTCGGGCAGCTCAGGCACCCGCAGTCAGCTTTCCTGGCCCGGGCCTTCGCCGTTCAGGTCCTCGCCGGCCGCCTCGGCGGTGATGGCCCGCCAGGCCGCTTCGGCCGCCTGCTGCTCGGCCGCCTTCTTGGTCCGGCCCACGCCGTCGCCGAGCACCCGGCCGCCGACCCTGACCGTGGCCCGGAACGACTTCTGGTGATCCGGGCCGCTCTCCTCGACCTGGTAGTCCGGCACGCCGAGCATCTTGACCGCGGTGAGTTCCTGCAGCGAGGTCTTCCAGTCCAGGCCCGCGCCCAGCCGGGCCGACCGGGCGATCACCGGGTCGAACAGCCGGTGCACGAGCGCGCTGGCCTCGGACAGCCCGCAGTCGATGTACACCGCGCCGATCACCGCTTCCAGCGTGTCGGCCAGGATCGAGGGCTTGTTCCGGCCGCCGGTGACCTGCTCGCCCCGGCCCAGCCGCACGTAGTCGCCCAGGTTCAGCTCGCGGGCCACCTCGGCCAGCGCGCCCATCTGGACGACCGCAGCCCGCAGTTTGGCCAGCTGGCCTTCGGGCAGGTTCGGGTAGCCGCGGTACAGGTGGTCGGTCACGACCAGGCCGAGGACCGAGTCGCCGAGGAACTCCAGCCGCTCGTTGGTGGGCGGGTTGTCGTTCTCGTACGCGTAGGAGCGATGCGTCAGCGCACGCTCGAGTGAGGCGGGCATGATGGGCACGCCGAGGGCGTGCCTGAGCTCAGCGGGATCTTTTCCGGCGTTCACGCCGCCATCCCATGACCGGCTCACGACGCCCAACGCGTCCCTCCTCCAAGCACTCGCTGATGATGCCCGGCCAGACGCGAGCTGTAACCCCCCGTATCGGCCCCGGGACCACTCAGCTTCCTCAGGATGGGTTGATGACCTGGCGCCGCCGGTAGGTGCCGCAGGTCGGGCAGGCCACGTGCGGCAGCTTCGGCTCGTGACACTGCGGGCAGCTCACCAGCGAAGGCGCGGTGGCCTTCCAGTTGGAACGTCGGGATCGGGTGTTGCTGCGGGACATCCTCCGCTTGGGAACCGCCACGTCAGCCCTCCTGTAGGTCGATGGCGCCGGCGCGCCGGTCCTGATGGTTGTCTTCGGTGTCGTCAAGCTGCTTCAGGGCGGCCCACCGGGGGTCGGTCGCCTCGTCGTGCCGGTGATCCGGACCCGCGTCGGCGAGCGGCGCGCCGCACTCGGCGCACAGCCCGGGACAGTCCTCCCGGCACAGCGGTGACATCGGCAGCGCGAGCACTACCGCGTCACGGAAAGCTGACTCCAGGTCGAGCTGGTCACCGTTGAGGTGGTAAAGCTCCTGCTCGTCCTGCTCATCTTCTTCGTCGTGCCTGTCATGCCTATCATGTTTGCCCTGCTTGTCGTGGCGCTGCTTGTCGGCGCGGGCGTCAGCGTACAGGTAAAGCTCCTGGAAGCTGACGGTTACCGACGAGGTCACCGGGATCAGGCAGCGCGCGCACTCACCCGCGAGCGGCGCGATCGCGGTCGCGGTGGCGAGTACGCCCTCGGAAACCGCTTCGAACCTGACCTCGAGGGCCACGTCAGCCCCTATGGGCACGCCGATAAGCTCGAGGTGCAGATCCTCGGGTGCGGGGACGGTTCGCGTCTGGGTCAGCGCGTTCCCCGCCTGGCGGCCGAGCTGGCGCATGTCAAAGACAAACGCCCCTCGGGGTGCATGTGTGCGTGTGCTGGGCATGACAGTGTACTCAAGGTCGAGCGAATGGGAGACCGAGCGCATAGCCTACCGGCGGTGCGCGGTATTCCCAACTTGACCATGGGCCGCGCCTATTCCGCCCGGCCGGGACCGGGTTTCTACTCCTCCTCGGCCAGGCGCTCGCGCAGCAGGCCCAGGACCAGTTCGGGGACCAGGCCACTGACGTCACCGCCGTACCGGGCGATCTCCTTGACCAGGCTGGAGCTGAGGTAGGAGTAGAGCGGGTTGGTCGTCATGAACAGCGTCTCGACCTTGGCCATCCGGTAGTTCATCTGCGCCATCTGCATCTCGTACTCGAAGTCGCTGACGGCACGCAGCCCCTTGATCACGGCGGTGATCCCGTTGGCGGCGCAGAAATCCACCAGCAGGCCGTGGAACCGCTCGATCCGCACGTTCCCGTAGCGGGCAGTGACCTGGCCGAGCATCTCCACTCGCTCGTCGACCGTGAACAGGCTTTTCTTGGTGACGTTGATCAGCACGGCGACGATGACCTCGTCGTACAGGCCGGCGGCCCGGCCGATGATGTCGAGGTGACCGGCGGTGACAGGATCGAAGGAACCTGGGCAGACTACGCGTTGCACGCGGCGGCACCCCTTCTGCTCATTGGCGAGTAGTCGGTCATACGCTCACTCCCCCGCCGGCGACGCGGGAACCTCCGCGGCGAGGGCGTACCAGAAGGTCGCCTCCCCGTAACGGCGCTCCCGGTCGGCTACGAACCCGTCCGGCCAGTTCACCGGCCCGGACCGGGTGGCGCGCTCCACGACGACCAGGGCCCCGGGCGCCAGCCAGCCGGCTTCGGCGAGCAGGACCAGGACGCGCTCGACGGCGGCATCCGCCAGCGCGTACGGCGGATCGGCGAACACCACGTCATACCGGTCCCCGTCCGGCCCGCGGGCCAGCACCCGCTCCACCCGGTCGGTCACCAGGACGGCGCCCGGCAGCCCGATCGAGGAGATGTTCTCCTTGATCACCCGGACGGCCCGGCCGCCCTGCTCGACCAGCAGCACGTGCCCGGCCCCGCGCGAGAGGGCCTCCAGGCCGACCGCGCCGGAGCCGGCGTACAGGTCGAGTACCCGCGCACCGTCCAGCGGGCCCGCGATCGAGGAGATCGTGGCGAACAGCCCTTCGCGGGCCCGGTCGCTGGTCGGCCGGGTATCCCGGCCGTCCGGGACCGCCAGACGACGGCCGCCGGCCTGGCCGGCGATAACGCGTGGCACCCCTTAAGTGTGCACGCCCGCTCTCCGCGCTGCTCACGGGTCCCCCAGGTCACGCGCGGGCGGGGGTGGGGAGGTGGAGCGCGGCGGCGGGTCCGGGCGGGGTGGGGAGGTGGCGCGCGGCGGCGGGTCCGGGCGGGGTGGGGAGGTGGCGCGCGGCGGCGGGTCGGGGGGAGAGAGGAGGTGGCGCGCGGCGGGTCCGGGCGGGTGGGTGGGGAGCTGTCGGGCCGGGGTCAGGGCGGGGCGGCTCGTCAGGTCTTGTCGAGGTACTCGGCCTGGACGCCGAAGAGCTCGTCGATGGCGGTCCGCAGGGCTGGATGCGCGGTCAGGTGGGGATCGGCCGTGACCAGCTCGGTGGCGTCCTCGCGGGCCTGCCCGATCAGGTCCTCGTCGGGCAGCAGGCGGAGCAGCCGCAGGCTGGAATGGTGACCCGCCTGGGCCGCGCCGAGGACATCGCCCTCGCGGCGCTGCTCGAGGTCGAGCCGGGACAGCTGGAAGCCGTCCAGGGTGGCGGCCACCGCGGTGAGCCGCTCGCGCTGCGGGCTGGCCGGGGGCGCCTCGGTGACCAGCAGGCACAGGCCGGGGAAGGCGCCGCGGCCGACCCGGCCGCGGAGCTGGTGCAGCTGGGAGACGCCGAAGCGCTCGGCGTCCATGATCACCATGGCGGTCGCGTTGGGCACGTCCACGCCGACCTCGATGACCGTGGTCGCGACCAGGACGTTGATCTCGCCCGCGGCGAAGTCCCGCATCACCTGGTCCTTCTCGTCCGGGTGGAGCCGGCCGTGCAGGATGGCGAGGCGCAGCCCGGCCAGCGGGCCCGCGGCCAGCGTCCCGGCCACGTCCAGCACCGACAGCGGCTGGCGCCGGGTGCCCACCAGGCCGCGCGGGACGCCGCCGGTCATGTCCACCGGGCCGAAGTCGTCCTCGGGATCATCCGGGCCCAGCTCGCCCGCGTCCTCGTCGTCGGCACCGGGGCTGGAGTCGCCCACCCGCGGGCAGACCACGTAGGCCTGCCGGCCCTGCGCGACCTCCTCCCGGACCCGTTCCCAGGCCCGCTCCAGGAAGTGCGGCTTGTCCGCCGCGGGCACCACGTGGGTGGCGATGGCCGAGCGCCCGGCGGGCAGCTCGGTCAGGGTGGAGGTCTCCAGGTCGCCGTAGACGGTCATGGCGACCGTCCGCGGGATCGGGGTGGCCGTCATGACCAGGACGTGCGGCCGGTTGCCGGCCGCCTTGGCGCGCAGCGCGTCCCGCTGCTCCACGCCGAACCGGTGCTGCTCGTCGATCACCACCAGGCCCAGGTCGGCGAACTGGACCTGCTCCTCGAGCAGGGCGTGGGTGCCGATCACGATGCCGGCGTCGCCGGTGAACACGTCGGCCAGCACCGCGCGCCGGGCGGCGGCGCCGACCGAGCCGGTGAGCAGGGTCACCCCGGTCGCGTGCTCGGCCGCGCCGAGCTGGCCGCCCAGTGCTAGCCGACCGAGTGCCAGCGGGCCGAGCATGGCGGTGATCGAGCGGTAGTGCTGCTGGGCGAGCACCTCGGTCGGCGCCAGCAGGGCGGCCTGGCCGCCCGCGTCCACCACCTGCAGCATGGCCCGGATCGCGATCACCGTCTTGCCCGAGCCGACCTCGCCCTGCAGCAGCCGGTGCATCGGGTAGGCGCAGGAAAGATCAGCCGTGATCGTCTCGCCCACCGCGACCTGGCCCGCGGTCAGGGCGAACGGCAGCCGGGCGTCGAACTCGTCGGCGATGCCGCCCGCGATCCGCGGCCGCGGCATGGCGGGCATGGCGGCGGCGGCCAGCCGGCGCTGCGCCAGCGCCGACTGCAGCATGAACGCCTCGTCCCATTTGAGCCGGTGCTTGGCCCGCCTCAGGTCGTCCCGGTCCAGCGGCCGGTGGATGGCGCGGATGGCCTCGGCCCGCCCGATCAGCTGGTGCCGCTCCCTGACCTCGGCCGGGATCGGGTCCTCGCCCACGTCCAGCGGGTCGAGCACGGTCCGCACCGCCCGCGTGATCACCCACGAGCTGGCCTTGGCACTGGCCGGGTAGACCGGGATCATCTCGGCGGCGTACTCGGCCGCCAGCTCCGGCGTCAGGTCGGCGGTGGCGGCCGCCTCCGGCAGCAGCTCGTACTCCGGGTGGACCAGCTGCAGCCGGCCGCGGAAGTTGGACACGGTGCCCGCGAACATGCCGACTGTGCCCGGGACCAGCCGCTTGATGGTCCACTGGGACTTGGGCGACCGGAAGAAGAACGTCAGCACGAGCTTGGCGCGGTCGTCGGTGATGACGACCTCGCCCCGGGAGGCGGCGCTGCCGCGGCCCGGCATCGGGTGCGTGCTCACCCGGTCGACCCGGGCCAGCACGGTGACGTGGTCGCCCTCGCGCAGGGAGGACAGGTCGGTCAGCTCGCCGCGGGTGTAGTAGCGGCGCGGATAATGCCGGAGCAGGTCGCCGACGGTCGCCATGCCGAAGGCGGCCTCCAGCGCCTTGGCCGTTTTCGGCCCCATCGGCCGGGTCAGCGGTTCGCTGAGCGTAGTCACATGTGGCAGCATAGAAGCGCCTACGGACATTACGCACCGTGCTAGCCACGGGGGGACGACCCCCCTGGCACCCCCCCCGCACTTCGCTGCGCTCAGTTCGCGCCGGGGTCGGAGAATCAGGTAGGCTTCGACGGCTGCCCTACTCCGCTATGGACACCGGGCTCAGTTTTTCAAGTACAGCTGACAAGCACTAGAACGTCCCGTCATCAAACCTCAGGAGCGAACCGTGGCTTCCGTCTGCGACGTATGCGGTAAGGGGCCGGGTTTCGGCAACAACGTCTCGTTCTCGCACCGCCGCACCCGCCGTCGTTTCAACCCGAACATCCAGCGGGTCCGTACCGTGTCCGGTGGCACGCCCAAGCGCCTGAACGTGTGCACCTCGTGCATCAAGGCCGGCAAGATCACCCGCTAGAGCCTGATCACCACGACGGGTCCGGTCACCGGGCCCGTCGTTTGTGTGCCCGGCCACCTCAGGCGAAGTGATCCCAGCCGGGGAGGCCTGCGCGCGGCTGGCCGTCGAGGACGACGCCGCCGCCCGGGTCACCGGCTGGCCGGCGCACCATCCCGATGACCGTCCAGCGCGACGGGAGCCGGGTGCCGGACGGGAACGCCGCTACCAGGGCGTGATCCTCGCCGCCGGTCAGGACCCAGGTCAGCGCGTCGGTATGGGCGGGGCGGGATACCTGACTCGTTCGGTCCCCAGGGTTGTGAAGGACGGCGGCGGCTACGGCGCGGGCGGCGTGCTGGAGCCGGTCACCTGGCCGCAGGGCGGCTGAGTCCAGGTCGATGAGCACGCGGCTGGCCCGCGCGATGTGGCCCAGGTCGGCCAGCAGGCCGTCGCTGACGTCGATCATGGCGGTGGCCCCCAGGGCGGCCGCTTCCGGGCCCGCGTCGTACGGCGGCGCGGGCCGTAGCTGCGCGGTGACCAGCGGATCTTCGGGCAGGCCGGCCTGCAGGAGGGCGAGGCCGGCGGCGGCGTGCCCGAGCGGGCCCGCTACCGCCACCAGGTCGCCGGGGCTGGCCCCGGAGCGCAGCACCGGAGCCCGGCCTTGCAGGTCGCCGAGGCCGGTCACGGCGAGCAGCACGCGGTCGGCCTGGGCGGTGTCCCCGCCGATCACGCTGGCGCCGGTGCGGGCGCACTCGGCGGCCAGCCCGGCGGTCAGTTCCCGGGCCCAGCTGACCGGCAGGCCGGGCGGGGCGGCCAGCGCGACCAGCAGGGCGGTCGGCACGGCGCCCATGGCCGCGCAGTCGGCCAGGCTGCGGGCCGCGGCCTTGTGCCCGACGTCGGCGGCGGACGACCAGTCGCGGCGGAAGTGCCGCCCCTCGAGCAGGAAATCGGTGGTGGCGACCACCCGGCCGTCCGGGGTGGCCAGCACGGCGGCGTCGTCACCGATGCCGACGAGCGTCCGCTCGTTCGCCGGCAGACCGGCGGATACCGTCCTGATCAGGCCGAACTCCCCCAGCGAAGCCAGCGTCGGCGGCTCGTTCGGTGTGATGTCCCACCTCCGCCCCGGCGGGCGCGCGTTACGTGGTCTGGACCACTACGGTAGCGTGAGCGAGGCGGGGCGCCTGTCCCGCCATCCCCGGGAGGAACCTCATGGTGGAGGCTTACATCCTCGTCCAGACCGAAGTCGGCAAGGCCGCTGACGTGGCCTCGCTCATCGGCAAGATCAGCGGCGTCACCCAAGCCGAGGACGTCACCGGCCCTTACGACGTCATCGTGCGCGCCCAGGCGGATAACGTCGACGAACTCGGCCGGCTGGTGGCCACGCACATCCAGTCCGTGCCCGGGATCACCAGGACGCTCACCTGCCCCGTGGTGCACATCTGAGCAGCTCGGCGGCCAGCGGCGCGCTGTGCGGGCCCAGCCCCAGCCCGGTCGCGCCGCGCAGGTCATCGGGCGTATCCACGTCCCGGCGGAGCCCCGGGATGCCATCCAGGGCGAGCTCGGCGGCGCCGCCCGCGGCGTGCCGCGCCCGGGACGCCAGGCCGAACGCGGGCTGGAAGGCCGTCCCCGGGCCCGCCGTGTACAGGGTCGTGCCGTCCCCGGCCGCGTCGGCCACGAACGCGGTCGGCGCGGCCGCGGCGGCGTGCAGGGCCCGGCCGAGCTCGGCCGGGCGCAGCGCGGGCAGGTCGGCCGACAGCGCGGCCGTCCCCGAGCGGGGCCAGCGGGCGGCGGCGTACCCGGCGCCGTGCCGCAGCGCCGCGTTGAGCCCGGCGCGCGGCTCGTCCGGGATGATGAGGGCGCCCAGGGCGGCCAGCGCGACCGCCGCGACCTGGTCGTCGGTGATGACGATCACACGGGCGGCCGGGCTTGCCGCGACCGCGGCGGTCACCGTGTCGCAGGCGAGCGCGAGCGCGAACTCGGCCCGCCGCGGGCCGGTGAGCTCCGCGAGCCTGGACTTGGCCTGGGCAAGCACCTTGACGGGCATCAGCACCGACCAGGTGATCGGGACATTGTCGGTCATCTAGTTGATCCTGCCTCGACACCGGACCGCACGAACCAGGAGACTAGCTCCATGACCACGCGTACTGGCGCTGGCCAGCCTACGTCCTACACGTACTCGCCGGGCTGGCGGCTGTTCTCGCGGATCATCCTGCACCCGGGGCTGCGGCTGCTGCTGAAGTTCCGCTGGTCGGGCAAGGAGAACATCCCGAAGACCGGCGGCATCATCCTGGCCCCGAACCACCTGTCCTACGCCGACTGGCCCGCGATCGCCCTGTTCAGCGACGGCTACGCGCACCGCTACCCGGTCTTCATGATCAAGTCAGCGATCTTCGAGGTGAAGGTCATCGGGCCGCTGATGTACAAGTTCGGCCAGCTGCCGGTGTTCCGCGGCCGGGGCGACGCGGGCCTGGTGCTCAAGAAGGCCGAGCAGGCGCTGCGCGCCGGGGCCTGCGTCATCGTCTACCCGGAGGGGACCGCGTCCCGCGACCCGGACCTGTGGCCGATGGTGGGCAAGACCGGCGCGGCCCGGCTGGCGCTGACCACGGGGGCGCCGGTGGTCCCGATCGCGCAGTGGGGCGCGCAGGAGGTCCTCCCCTACGGGACCAAGAAGCCGCACCTGTTCCCGCGCAAGACCGTGCGGATGGTGGCCGGGCCGCCGGTCGACCTGTCCGCCTACCAGGGCCAGCGCCTCGGCGCGTCGACGCTGCAGG
The DNA here is from genome assembly GCA_025934635.1 of Streptosporangiaceae bacterium. The sequence continues at coordinate 9,595 of JAICWX010000214.1, forward strand.
CCGCGACGGCCGACATCATGGCCGACATCACCGCCCTGCTGGCCAAGATCAGGCAGGAGACGCCCCCCGCCGCACCCTGGGATCTCGACGCGGGCGGCCGGGTTCCATTGGACCGAACGAAAGGCCGTCCCGCCCCGCTGACGGACGTCAGCGAAGGCGGGGCCGAAGCCTCCTCCGGTTCCGACGCCGGCGGCGCATGAAAGCCGCCGTGCTCGGGGCGGGCTCCTGGGGCACCACGTTCGCCCAGGTGCTGTGCGACGCGGGGACCCGCACCGTGCTGTACAGCCGCAGGCCTGCGCTCGCGAAGGCGATCACGGTCCAGCACGAGAACCCGGACTACCTGCCGGGGGTGGCGCTGACGCCGGCCCTGGACGCCACGCCGGATCCGGCCGAGGCGCTGGACGGGGCGGACCTGGTGGCGTTCGCGGTGACCGCGCAGACGCTGCGGGCCAACCTGGGCGAGTGGGCGCCGCTGCTGCCGCCCGGGGCGCTGCTGGTCAGCCTCATGAAGGGGATCGAGCTCGGCACCCGGCAGCGGATGAGCTCGGTGATCGCCGAGGTTCTGGGCGCCGACCCGGCCCGGATCGCCGTGGTGGCCGGGCCGAACCTGGCGGGCGAGATCATCCGGCGGGAATTCACCGCGGCGGTGGTGGCGTGTTCCGCGGAGTCCGGCGCGGTGGCCCTGCAGGAGGCGTGCCATACGCCGTACTTCCGGCCTTATACCAACACCGACGTGACCGGCTGCGAGCTGGGCGGGACGGTGAAGAACGTGATCGCGATCGCGGTGGGCATCGCGGTGGCCATGGGCCTGGGCGACAACACCCGGGCCACGCTGATCACCCGCGGGCTGGCCGAGATCGCCCGGCTCGGCTCGGCGCTGGGCGCGCAGGCGCAGACGTTCGCCGGGCTGGCCGGGATGGGCGACCTGGTGGCCACGTGCAGCTCGCCGCTGTCGCGGAACCGGACGTTCGGCGAGTACCTGGGCCGCGGCATGACGGTGGCGTCGGCGTCTTTGGCCATGAACCAGACGGCCGAAGGCGTGGCGTCGTGCGGGCCGGTGCTCGAGCTGGCCCGGTCGCACGGGGTCGAGATGCCGATCACCGAGGTGGTCGAGGCCGTCATGCGGGACCGGCTGCCGGTCGAGCAGGCGGCGTCGATGCTGGCGTCACGTTCGGCCAAGCCAGAGTGGTACGGTCCGTGAACTGGCACTCTGGATGGGTTGACTCGTTGCTGGCGGTGCCCAGATCGGCAGGTTTGATTCCGTGGAGATAGTGCGCAAGCAGAGCGGTGAGAACACGCGGGCCGTGCATCTCCCGGCGCCGCCGACGCCTGCCCAGCAGCCACTCGGCACCCCGGTGTACCGGACGGCGGCGTTCGCGTTCGGCTCGTCCGAGGAGTACCGGGCCGTCCTGAACGACGAGATGCCCGGCTACACCTACAGCCGGATCGACAACCCGACCGTGGACGCGTTCGCCCGGGCGGTCGCGGCGCTGGAGGGGGTGAACCTGCCGCGGTGGCCCGCGGCCCAGGCGTTCGCCTCGGGGATGGCCGCGATCAGCGGGGTGTTCTGGACTTTCGCCCGGGCCGGGGCGCACGTGGTGTGTTCTGGCGCGGTCTACGGCGGCACGTACTCGTTCTTGCGGAACGTGCTGTCGCGGTTCGGGGTGGAGACCGATTTCGTCGACATCACCGACCTTTCCGCAGTCGAGGCGGCGCTCCAGCCGACGACGCGGATCATCTACGCGGAGACCATCGCCAACCCGACCACGGCCGTGGCCGACCTGCGCAAGCTGGCCGAGATCGCGCACGACGCCGGGGCGCTGCTGGTGGTGGACTCCACGCTGGCCCCGCCGGTGATCTGCCGGCCGCTCGAGCACGGCGCCGACCTGGTGGTGCACTCGGCGACCAAGTACATCGGCGGCCACTCGGACGTCACCGGCGGCGTGGTCACCGGGCGGATCGAGCTGATCAGCAACATCCGCGGCATCCGGGTGGACACCGGCGCCTCGCTGGCGCCGGACGAGGCGTTCCTGCTGCGGCGGGGCCTGGAGACGCTGCCGCTGCGGGTCCGGCGGGCGTGCTCGACCGCCTCGGTGTTCGCCGCCGCGCTGTCCCGGCACCCGGCCGTCATGCGCATCGACTATCCGGGGCTGCCCGAGCATTCCGGGCACCAGGTGGCCAGGCGGCTGTTCGACGCGGGGCCGGAGGGAGTGCGGTTCGGCGCCATCGTGACGGTGACACCGCACGGCGGGCGCGAGGCGGGCATGGCGTTCGCCGACAAGCTGCGGCTCTCCCAGCTCGCGACCTCGCTGGGCGGCACGCACACGGTGGTCAGCCACGTCGCCTCCACCACGCACCGGCAGCTGGATGACCGGGCGCTGGCGGCCGGGGGGATCGATCCGGGCGCGGTACGCTTCTCCATCGGCCTGGAGGACGCGGAAGACCTCATTTCTGATGCGTATGTGGCCCTGGAGTCCCTCAGCAGGCCGTAGCCTGGTCGCTCAGCTCGGCTCTTGTGCCGGGTTCGGGACGGGAGGACGCGTGGGTCAGGAAAAGATCCGGGTCGCCGTGGTGTTCGGCGGCCGCAGCACCGAGCACGCCGTGTCCTGCGCGAGCGCGGGCCTGATCTTGTCGGCCATCGACCACGACCGCTACGAGGTGCTGCCCATCGGCATCGGCACCGACGGGCGGTGGGTGCTGGTGTCGGGTGACCCGGCCCGGCTGGCGCTGTCGTCCGGCTCGGTGCCGTCGGTGGAGTCGGTGGCCGTGCCGGGGTCCTCGATCGTGCCCCTGGCCGGTTCTTCCCTGCAGGTGACGAGCCCCGGCTCGGTGCCGCGGGACCTCGGCGCGGTGGACGTGGTGCTGCCGCTGCTGCACGGCGCCTACGGCGAGGACGGCACCATCCAGGGGCTGCTCGAGATGACCGGCACCCGGTACGCGGGGGCCGGCGTGTTCGCCAGCGCGGCCGGCATGGACAAGGAGTACATGAAGCTCCTCATGTCCGCCCGGGGCCTGCCGGTCGGCCCGTACGTGGTGGTGCGGGACCGGGAGTGGCGTGCTGGCGCTGGTGCTGGCCCGGATGCTGGCTCTGGCTCTGCTTCGAGTGAGCGCAAGCGGATCCTGGACGAGATCGCCGAGCTGGGCTGGCCGGTGTTCGTCAAGCCGGCCCGGGGCGGCTCGAGCATCGGGATCACCCGGGTGTCCGGCTTCGAGGAGCTGGAAGAGGCCATCGAGGCGGCCCGCGTGCACGACCCCAAGGTGCTGGTCGAAGCGGCCGTGGACGGGATCGAGGTCGAGTGCGCGGTGCTCGAGGGCCTCGACGGCGGGCCGCCCGAGGCGAGCGTGCCTGGCCAGGTGGTGGTGGACCCTGGTTCGGCGTTCTACGACTTCGAGGCCAAGTACCTGGCCGCGGCGACCACGATGCGGATTCCGGCGCCGGTTCCCGCTGATGCGGCGGCGGAGATCCGGCGGCTCGCCTGCGCGGCGTTCGACGCGATCTCCTGCGAAGGGCTGGCGCGGGTCGACTTCTTCTACACCGCGGCCGGGCAGGTGCTGGTCAACGAGATCAACACCATGCCGGGGATGACGCCCGCCTCGGGTTTCCCGATGATGTGGGCCGCCTCCGGGCTGCCGCTGCCGCAGCTGGTCGACCGGATCATCCAGACCGCGCTGCGCAAGCGCCCCGGCCTGCGCTGAGCCTGGAGGCCCGGCCCCGCGCTGAGCCTGGAGGCCGAGACGGCCGCGGGCGGCGTCCGGGGTACTCCCCCGGATGCCGCCCGCGGCCGTTTGGCCGTTGCTTACTTCCTGGCCTTAGCCCTTCGGCTTGTCGCCGTTGACGAGGGCCTTGAAGTCCGCGCCGGGGCGGAACTTCGGCACCGAGGACTTCGGCACCTCGATGGTCGCGCCGGTGGCTGGGTTACGGGCCGTGCGAGCCGGACGCTCGCTCTTCTCGAAGACGCCGAACCCGGTGATAGCGACCTTGTCGCCGCTTGCCACCGCGGACTGGATGGTCTCGAGCACCGCGTTCAGAGCTTCGGTCGCGGACTTCTTGTCCCCCAGCCGTCCCGAGATCGCGTCGATCAGATCACGCTTGTTCATGGTTCACTCCTGCGCTTCCCCCACAGGTCGCGTGGGCTCCGATTAGGGTTCGCGACCTCTGACCTGCCCGAAAGTAGGCGATCAAACGCCGATGCACAATAACCATGGCCACATTCGCCGGCGTGTCGGGCAATATCACACGTCCCTGCATCCAGCGGCTATACGCAATGTAATCAAATGCCGGTTATCGATTACCTTGCGCTTACCCCCTAGGTCAGAAGCGTGATCGGCGCCGCGGGGTCCCGTGCGGGGCCGCGACACCGTCTCGCGACGTGAGATTGCCGGCCGCGTAACCGGCTCGCGACGCCGCGGGGGTACGCCAGCCCCGGCGCCCGGACGCGATGCCAGACGCGGGCCGGAACGCCATTGGTCCGCCATTTCGTCCCCGGCACAATGGGACGCGGGGTGGCGCTGCTGCGGCGATTCCCTCGCTCGCGGGGCGGGTGGTGCCCGTGATGCGTTTGGGATCGGCTCGCCGTCTCCAGGCCGACGCGATTAACGACATCGATGGAGCATTGACGCTGCTATCACGACATCGGTGGGGCATCGATGTCGTTGCCGGGAGGGGGCGAGGGGCCGGGCGGGTGACGGGTGGGGTCTGTGGTGTGGCTGCTGGTGCTGAGGCCAGGACAAAGGCCCGGCCCAGCGGGTGGCTGGGCCGGGCTCTGGCTGTGCTTGCGTGTGAGAGCTGTGCTTGTGTGTTAGGGCTGCGCTTGTGTGTTAGGTGGGTCGGGCGGTGACAGGGAGAAGGTTTTAGGTGGTCAGGCGGTGACAGGGAGGAAGCTGGGGCGGGAGTGCTCGAAGGCGGTGATGTCGCCTTCGTGGCGCAGGGTCAGGCCGATGTCGTCGAGGCCTTCCATGAGCCGCCAGCGGGTGTAGTTGTCGATCTCGAACGGCGCCTTGATCCCGGCCGCTTCGGCCAGCACGACGCGGTTGTCCAGGTCGACCACGACCTCGGTGGCCGGGTCGGCCTCGACGGCGTCCTGCAGGGCGGCCACGGTGGCCTCGGGCAGGATGACCGGCAGCAGGCCGGCCTTGGTGGAGTTGCCGCGGAAGATGTCGCCGAACCGGGGGGCGATCACCGCCCGGAAGCCGTAGTCGGTGAGGGCCCAGACCGCGTGCTCGCGGGACGATCCGGTGCCGAAGTCCGGGCCGGCGACCAGGATGGTCGCGCCGTCGTACTGCGGCTGGTTGAGCACGAAGGACGGGTCCTCGCGCCAGGCGGCGAACAGGCCCTGGCCGAAGCCGGTCCGGCTCACCTGCTTGAGGTACTCGGCCGGGATGATCTGGTCGGTGTCCACGTTGCTGCGGCGCAGCGGCACCGCGCGGCCGGCGTGGGTGACGAACGGTTCCATGGTTCAGGCTCCCTTGACGGTTCGGCCGGTTACAGGTCGGCGGGCGCGGCCAGGTGGCCGGTGACGGCGGTGGCGGCGGCGACCTCGGGCGAGACCAGGTGGGTGCGCC
>JAICWX010000535.1 GCA_025934635.1 Streptosporangiaceae bacterium
CAGCAGCCCGGCCGGCCTGGACACCGAGACGGCCTCGCTGGATTATGCGAGCCGCGGTCGCGGTCGTCGTGGCGGGCCTGATCGCGGCCGGCGCATTCGCGGCCGGTGAGCATCACCAGTCGGGGATGACCATCGTGACCGGGGTCGCTGCTGTCGGCCATAGCGAGGCATCGGTGAAGACGGGAGGCTGGACATACGGCCTTCAGGAAGGCGGCGTCGCCGCCTGGGTAGACAGCCAGGGCATGACGCACGTGGGCGGATGGCCGGCCTGCCTGGCCGGTCCCGGGACAACTCGTCATATCAGGCTGGGCTGGGTACCGGTGACGCTGCCAGACGGCCTGAGCATGCGCCAGGTCGTCTGGGTCGGCTGCCAGTCCTGACACCGCAGCCGCTCGCCGGGAACGGCCAGGTCACTCCACGAGGTCTCACCAGCGGCCTGCTCACAAAGGTTCCGATGGCTTCCTGGCGCGCACGATGAGGAAGTACGGGGCGATCCGGGTGTCAGCGACCTCCAGGTGGGCGCCGGCCGTCTCCTCGTCGGCGCAGGGCTCCGCGATCGCCTCGATGACCAGGCCGGCGCCGAGCACGGCGCTGAGCCACCCGGTCATGGTCCGGCGCGCGTAGGTGATCGTGAACGGCTGGTACCGGTCCCGCAGCTCAGCCGGTGCGGCGCTGAAGATCCAGGTCTCGGTCAGCGGGCCCTCGTAGAAGTAATCGCCGACGGCTCGCGCCTGGCGTACACCGGATTCGTCATTGACCCACCGTCCGGCCGGGGCCGACATCACCGGGTGCAGAACCGAGAACTGCACGAATCCGCCGGGCCGCAGCACTCGCGCCACCTCGCCCAGGGTGCGTTCGGGGTCGGCGACATCCATCAAGCTCATGAACGCCGTCACGGCGTCGAAGGCCGCTGCGCGGAAGGGCAGGGCGGCGCCGTCGCCGACGGTATAGCGAATCCGGCTGCGGTCCTGCCCGGCCGCTGCGGTGATGAACGACCCGGCGACATCCAGGGCCGCAACGCGCGCGCCCTGGCCGGCCAGCAGGCGGGTGTTGTGTCCCTCCCCGCAGCCCAGGTCGAGGCACGTCAGCCCGTCAACCGGCGGGAGCAGCCGGAAGAACGCAGGGGTATTCACCAGGTCCCGGTAGCGGTCAAACCCGGCCCGCGACAAATCCGTCCACGCTGCCGCATTGGCGTTCCATAGTGCCCTGGTGTCTGGCCGCGTCACACCGCCCATGCTCGCACGGCGGATCAGGGGACGGACGGCGCGAATACAAGGAGCCGCCCGTTACGGGCGGCGCACCTCGACGGTCCAGCGGCCGTCGCCAAACGAGGCGCTGATGCGATGACCGGATTCCAGCGCCGGCGCCCTGGTCAACCCGCCCGTGATGACCAGGTCCCCGGGCTCGAGCCAGAGTCCCCGTGCGGCGAGCTGTTCCGCGAGCCAGACCACCCCGGCCGCCGGGTGGCCGCTCGCGGCCGCGCCCGTCCCGCTCTCCACCGCCTCGCCGTCCACCGACAGCGTTACCGGCAGCGACTCCAGCCCGGATAGCGGCAGCTCCGCGCCTACCGCTACCCACGCCGCCGACGAGCCGTCCGCGGTGTTGTCCTCCAGCTTGAACCGGTAGCCCGACCACACCGAGTCCACGATCTCCAGGCAGGCCAGCGCGGCGTCGCACGCGTCGAGCACGGACCCGACCGAGAACGGCTCCGTCAGCCGCCGCCCCAGCCGCAGCCCGACCTCCGGCTCCGCCCGCGGCTGCAGCGCCCCAGCAGGCAGCACTGCGGGGGAGTCCAGGATCATCACATCGGTCAGCGGCCCGAAGTTAGGCGACGCCACCCCCATCTGCTCTCGCATGGCCGCCGAGGTGTACCCGAGCTTCCACCCGGTGATCCGCTCCCCGCTGGCCAGCCGCAACGCGGTCATCTGGTCTTGCACGCGGTACGCGTCGGCCAGCGAAAGCCCCAGCTCAGCCGATAGCAGCTGGTCCAGCGTGGACCCCGCCTGCCGGGCCCGGTACAACGCTCCCGCCACCGCGGCCGGGTCAACTGCACCTTGCCCGTCCAGGCAGTCCTTCCAGTTCATGACACCCCCGAGCCCGAGCCAGACCCAGAGCTCGGACCTTGATGCGCATGGGCCCGCAGGATCTGCGACCAGCTCCGGGCCGCCTCAGCAGGCGGGATGGACGCGTACAAAAGCCCGTCGGCCTCCACCACCGGATACCGGCGCAGCTCATACCCCGCCGCCGTCCGGCACCGCCCGGTGCCGAGCTCGTACGCATACCAGTGCCACGGGCAGGTGACCACACCCTCGCGGACCAGCCCTTCAGCCAGCGGCCCGCCGTTGTGCGGGCACGCCCCGTCCGTCACGTACAGCGAGTCCCCGTCGGCGAACACCGCGAAGATGCGCCCGCCGTGCGAGAACGACCACTGCGTCCGCCCCGCCGACTGGTCAAGCAGCACCAGTTCCGGCGGCACCGGCTCCGGCTGGCTCATGCGAACTCAGAGCTCATGCGAACCCAGCGCTCACACGCAGCCGAGCTCGACGCTGCCGAGCCGGTCCGCCGTCGCCGTGACCACGTCACCCGGCTTCACCGGCACCGCCGCGGTCAGCCCGCCCGACAGCACGATGTCCCCGGCCTTCAGCCCTTCGTTCTCCGCCGCCAGCGACCGGACCAGCCAGGCCACCGCCGCCGCCGGATGCCCGAGCGACGCGGCCCCGGACGCGGTCGCCACCACCTCGCCGTTGTGCTCCAGCACCACCCCGAGCAGCCGCAAGTCCAGACCCGCGACCGGCACCGCCGAACCCACCAGGTACCGCCCCTGGGAGGTGTTGTCCGCCACCACGTCCGGCGTCGTGAACTTGTAGTCCGTGTACCGCGAGTCGAGCACCTCGATGCCGACCGCGACCGCCGCGGTGGCGGCCAGCACCGCCGACGACGTCACGGAAGGACCGGACAGGTCCGCGCCCATGATGAACACGATCTCCGGCTCGCACCGCGGCTGGATATGCCGGGAGGTCACCAGCGGCTCACCGATATCCAGGGCATCACTAGCGGCCAGGAAGCCGTACAGCGGCTCGCTCACCCCGACCTGGGCCTGCTTGGCCCGGGAGGTCAGGCCGAGCTTCCAGCCCGCCAGCGGCCCGGCCTCGTTCCGCAGCCGCCGCTGAACGTCGTAGGCCGCGGCCAGGTCGAAGCCGTCGAGCTCGGCCGACAGCGAGCCGATCGCGGTCCGGTCGGCCTTGGCCTTGGCCAGCCGGGCGGCGATCTCATCTGGTGGAGTCATCTCAAGCCATCCCTACTCGACGACGCGGACAGTGACGGGACCGAGGCGGTCGAAGTCGGCCCGGAACACGTCCCCGGCCGCCATCGGCACCGCGGCGTGCAGCGCCCCGGTCATGACCAGGTGCCCGGCTTCCAGCTTGGCGCCCATCGCGCCCAGGGTGTTGGCCAGCCAGGCCACCACCCGGACCGGGTCGCCCAGCGCGGCCGCGCCGGCCCCGGTGTCGACCAGCTCGCCCTGCCGGGTCAGCACCATCCCGATCAGCCGCGGGTCAACCCCGGTCAGGGGCACCACCCGGCTGGAAACCGCCACCGCGCCGTTAGAGGCCAGGTCGGCCACCGTGTCGGCCAGCTTGATCCGCCAGTCGGCGAACCGGGAGTCGACGATCTCCACCGCCGCGACCATGCCCGCGATCGCCCGCCGGGCATCGAGCACGCTCACGCCCGGACCCGCCAGCGGCTCCGAAAGGACGAACGCGATCTCGGCCTCGATCTTGGGCTGGATGAACGCCGAGACCGGGATCGCGTCCCCGTCGGCGTACACCGTCGAGCCCAGCACCGGACCGTGGTCGGGCTCGTCCACCCCGATCATCTTCTGCATCGGCTTGGACGTCAGCCCGACCTTGTAGCCGGTGATCCGGTCGCCGTCGGCCAGCAGCAGCTTCACCAGCTCCTGTTGCACGGCGTAGCCGTCGGCCATGCCCAGGTCGGGGTCGGCGTCGGTGAACGGCGCGATCTGCTGCCGGGTGCGGCGGGCCTCGTACAGTGCCCGGGCCTTCCCGGGCGCGTCGGTCAGTGGCATCGCAAGCCTCACCCTTCTTTCCGCTGCTGAGCGGACCACGAGGACAATTCTCCGGACCAGCCCAGCCGGCGTGACGCCGCCTCGGCCGCCTCCATGATCACAGGCGCCAGCCTACGCAGCGCCATGACGGTGCACCGGGCCAGCGGGACCCCGATGCTGATCGCGGCCACCACCTCGCCGCTGGCGTCGCGGATCGGCGCGGCGATGGAGGCGATCCCGATCTCGCGCTCGTTGACCGCCTCG
>JAICWX010000526.1 GCA_025934635.1 Streptosporangiaceae bacterium
CCTACGTAAGCTCGTTGAGGTACTGGGGGAGCATCTCGCGCCAGGTGTGCCACTCGTGCGGCCACTGCGGGCCCCAGTTGTCCACCCGGTTGGGGATGCCCTTTCCGCCCAGCGCCTCGGCCATCTGCCAGGACGAGCCGATATCCTCCCAGGCGCCCTCGCCGGAGGCGAGGATGACCCGCCGCTGCCGCAGCCGGTCTAGGTGCGCGCCGTCCAGGCCGGGCAGGAACTGCAGCGGCGCGGCGTAGTACAGGTCCTGGGACCAGGCCCCGCCGTAGAAACGGTTGACCGTATAGCTGCCGCTCATCCCGACCGCCGCGCCGAACACGTCCGGATACCGGCACAGCACCGCCACCGCGTTGAACGCGCCGATCGACGGGCCGGCGGCGATCACGTCCATGGCCTGGCCGCCCAGGTCGGCGTGGATGGCCGGCACGACCTCCCAGCGCACGCACTCCTGGAACTGGTTGAGCAGCCACAGCCGGTGCTCCGGTGAGCCGGTCCTGGCCACCATGGCGTGACCGGCCACGCTGTCCACCGAGTAGAGCTTGATCCGGCCGTCGGCCAGCAGCGGCCCGCACGCGTTGACCAGGCCCTGCCGCTCGATCTCCTCGGCGTCGCCGCCCGCCGACGGGAAGACCAGCACCGGGACGCCCATCACCCCCCAGCGCACCACGGTGATGTCCAACTGCAGGCGGTCCGAGTACCACCGCTCCCTGACCCGCAAGGCGTCGTTCATCGAGTGATCACCTAAAGATGATCTCTCAGGATCGCCGTTCGCAGAAGACCGGGACTCAGGGGACAGAGCGGAACTCAGGAGTCGGCCGGACCCGCGGCCTAACCGCGAAGCTGGCCGAGCAGCCCCAGTGCGTCGACCTCGGCCCAGGTCTGGACGACCTTCCCGTCCGCGATGCGGTAGATGCGGATCGACGAGAATTCGACCGTCCGCCCGGTGGGCTCCATACCCCGGAACGGCCCCCGGTGGGTGCCGCGGAAGGTCATCCGGGCCGCGACCTTGTCCCCGCCGGCCACCGTGTCCTCCACGGTGATCCGCAGGTCGGGAAAGGCGCCGGTGAGGACGCTGTGCAGTTGCTCGGCTTCGGCCCGGCTCGAGTCCGCCCAGAACGCGGGCAGCCGGTCTGGCCGCTCGCCGTTCCAGACCTCCTCGATCATCCGCCGGACGAGTTCGTCATTGCTAGTTTCAGGACGCATGTCCTAAATATTAGGTCGCTTGTCCTAAAGATGTCTAGACTGGGTGTTATGCCGCACGTCGACCATGGTGCCGAGACTCCCAACCAGCAGGGCAAGCAGCGGCAGATCATCGAGGCTGCCCGCAACGTGCTGGCTCGCGACGGACTGGCCGGCTGCACAGCCCGGGCGGTGGCCGACGCGAGCCCGCTGACCAAGAGCGCGGTGCACTACTACTTCAGGGACATCGACGAGATCGTCGACCAGGCCATGGCCGCCCACCTCGAAGCCTTCCTCCAATCGCTACGCGAGACCGCCGGGCAAGAGAAAGACCCGGCCCGCAGGCTATGGCGCGTCGTCGACGCCTACCAGGCCACGTTCGCGGACCAGCCGCACGCGGCCCGGCTGTGGTTCGAGTACTGGATCGCGCTGAGCCGCCGGAACGCCAGTGCTCCCATCCGCAACGACCTGGCCCAGGTCACCGCCCTATTCCAGACCCTCCTCGGGCAAGCCGGCCACCCCCGCCCGGACGAGACCGCCGGCCTCATCGTGTGCTGGCTCCTCGGCGCCGTCATCCAGCAGGACGTCGCCGCGAGCCCGCCCGGCCGCCGCGAGTTGCAGCGCTTCGTCGAATCCGGCTACCCGTAAGAGCTACTCGTAGAAGAATTTCTGTGGACCCGGGAAAATCCAGGACAGCCCGTCCCGCAGCCGGTCCCGCCAGTTCTCCCAGCTATGCCCGTCCCGCGACTCCACATACCGCACGGTCATCCCGGTGGACTCGAAGACCGGCACCATGGACCGGTTCGGCACGATCAGCGGCTCGTAGATCCCGCAGCTGACGAACATCCGGTCCGCCACCCGCCGGGGCGCGGCCCGGTACCGGTTCATGAACCGCACGACCGGCTCGAACGGCGGCCCGCCCCCGTGATCACTCCCGATGTCCGTGAAAACAAAAGACCCGGATTGCACCAGCAACGACCCGTACACGGAGGGATACCGGTACGCGGTGGCCAGCGCGGCGACCGCGCCGAAGCTCGCCCCCATCAGGCACCGCGCCGACGGCGTCCCGGCCAGCGGCAGCTCGGCCTCGAGCCGCGGCACCAGCTCGGCGGTCAGGAACCGGGCGTGCGCGGCCGAGTTGGCGTACTCCGCCAGCCGGTCACCCGGATACACGAACGCGGCGACCAGCTCCGCCACGTCGAGCCGGTGGATCAGGTTGTCGAGCACCGTCTTGGCCGCCGCGTACTGAAGGTAGTCGCCCCCGTCGTGCACGATCAGCAGGGGATACTGGCCGGAAGGCCGGAACCGGGCCGGCAGGTACAGCGTCACCGGGCAGTCCCGGCGCAGCGCCCGGCTCGGCACCACCAGGTCCGTCAGCGTCCCCGGCCGGGCCTCCGGATCAAAAGCCGTCCAGTCCGGCACGACGTGCCCGTGCGCATAGCAGACCGACGAGCTCCCCACCGGGCTGTGCGCCAGCTGGGGGTTGAGCGGGTCGTTGATCCGCTCGCGGTGCCCGCCGCGCACCAGTTCCAGCTGGTACTCGACCCGCGACCCCTCGGGCAGCTCCAGCACCGCGTACCACAGGTCGGTGCCGCGCAGCCGGCGCAGCGCCAGGTGGTCGGGCAGGCCGAAGGTCCGGTGCACCATGAACACCTCGTCGGCCTCGCCCCGGAACAGGAACGTGCACCGGGAGCCCTCCACGACCGGCACCTCGTGCCGGGCCAGGAACCGGTCCACCGCCGCCGCGTCCAGCGGGCGCCGCTCCCGCAGCCGGTTGATCGCGAGCTTCCTCACGCCGCCTCGATCATCCGCAGGCCGGCCGGCCAGGTCCCGTCGACGACGTCGATCCGGTTACCCGCCTCCAGCGGCACGCACCGGGCCGGGCCGAACCGCCGGGCCAGCACCGTCATCCGCGGGCCGTCGTCGAGCAGCAGCCGGGCCCGCGCGTGCGGCAGCAGCACCACGTCCCGGAGCAGGCTCAGCCCGCTCCCGTACACCTCCGGGTGCCCCGGCCCCTGCGGCGCCCGGTCGTGGAACAGCACGATCCGGTCCGTCAGCGCCATCGCCCCCGCCGACCACGCGATCACCGTGGAGCCGACAAAAGCGGCCACGTTGAACAGGTGCAGCACGTCCGCCAGCACCCCCACATGCCCCCCCGCCACCACCAGCGCCGAGGAATCCCGCAGCATCGCGGCCACCTCCTCCCGGTGCCCGGCGATCACCGCCCGCTCGTGCGGCGGGAACCGCGCGTAGAACTCCCCGCGCACCCCGTTCACCCGCCCCAGATGGGCCGAATCCAGCTCCCGCACCGCCGTCACCGCTTCCGAAAAGGCAGCCTCCGCGACGGCATCGGCATCAACCCCCGCACGACGCTGCACCGCGTACACCGCCCGCAGCGCGTAATCCAGCCGCAGCAGGTACACCTCCTGCATCCCGGCCAGCACCCGCCGCACCTCCCGCTCGGCCGCCGCCCACTCCGGGTCGCGCTCGGCCACGTCCACGCCCCGCCGGTACAACCCCAGGTTGATGGCCCGCCCGCCAAGCAGCGAAACGAGCTCGCCCACGTCCGGCTCCCGCTCCCGCCACCCCGCCGTCACCGTGGCAAAGGGCCCGGGCAGACCGAGCGACCGGACAACGCCGTCCAGCGTGGGCCGCCGCTGCGGCCCCAGCAGGACGACCCTCACGAGGCGTACACGTGCAAGGTCCGCCCCACCTCGTCGAGCATGCCGCGCAGCGCGTCGTAGTCCGGGTGCCGCATCCGCACGTACGCGTTGGCCATGTACCCGGCCTCGACCCCCTGGGTCCCGGTGCCCGGCGGCGGCAGGTGCGCGTCGATGACCCACTCGCCGAGCCGCCCCTGCAGCTCGTCCACCCCGTCGTAACCGGAGATGATGCCGTCCTGCGACGGCCGCACCGCCACGATCCCGCTGGCGTACCGCCGCGACGGCACCGACGACGTGCCGCCGTGCACGATCGCGTCGGCCCAGGCCCGGTACAGGTCGATCTCGTTGCCCGCCGAGTACAGGTCCCACGCGCCCACGCCGGGCGGCCGGCAGCCGATCTCGGAGAACCGCAGCCCCTTGGGCCCGAAGAACCACTCCATGTGCGTGGCCGAGGTCCCGATGCCGAGCGCGGTGATCACCCGCTGCCCCATCTCCCGCAGCTCGCCGTAGTCCGCCACCGAGTCCACCCGGTTGGTCGACACGAACTGGGGTGAGATCCAGCGGGTCCGCATCGCCTCGAGGACGTTCGGGAAGTAGTGCGACACGAAATCCAGGGAAACCTGGCCGTCGATCGTGATCGTGTCGTAGAACCCCTCGTGCCC
>JAICWX010000268.1 GCA_025934635.1 Streptosporangiaceae bacterium
GACCGCGACCCCCTGCAGCACCCGCAGCACCACCAGCAGGACCGGCGCGGCGACGCCGATGGTGGAGGTGCCCGGCAGCACGCCGACCAGGGCGCTGGCCAGGCCCATGATCAGCAGCGTGATGATCAGCGTGGCCTTGCGGCCGATCCGGTCGCCCCAGTGCCCGAAGATCGCGGCGCCCACGGGGCGCGCCGCGAACCCGACGGCGTAGGTGGCGAACGACTCGAGCGTGCCCGCGTAGGAACTGGAGGCGGGGAAGAAGACCGAGGGGAAGACGATGGCCGCGGCCGTGCCGTAGAGGAAGAAGTCGTACCACTCGATCGAGGTCCCGATCACGCTGGCCACCGCGGCCAGGCGGATCTGCCGTCCTCGGCCTGCCTCGTCGGCGGACACCGACCTGGCTCGGCCGGCTTCTTCGGGTTCCAGGGTCATGGGGGTTCCTTCCTGACCGTCCCCCGGCCGGTCTGCGGTTTCCTTTCCGCTACCGAGAAAACCCGCGCCGAAACACTGCGACGCTGCCCGGGTCGCCAGTTCCTGCTTCGCCCGGCGTGTTCCGGTGGCCCGGTGCGACCCCTGCTGTGAGGATGGGGACACGAAACCGCAAGTGTGGGGAGACGTGGGATGCCGGGACCTGAGTCAGCGACGATCAAGAACCACGCGGCTTTCATCTGGCAGGTAGCTGACCTGCTGCGCGGCGACTACAAGCGCTCCGAGTACGGCAAGGTGGTCCTGCCGCTGACCGTGGTCCGGCGCCTGGACTGCGTCCTGGAACCAACCAAGAGAGACGTGCTGGCGGTGCACGACCAGTTCGGTGAACGGGGGCCTCTGCTGCGTGCCGCCGCCAAGGCTCAATTCTGGAACTCCTCCCCGCTAACCCTGGCCAAGGCGCTCGAAGACTCGGCGAACGTCGCCGACCAGCTCGAGGCGTACGTCACGGGCTTTTCGCCTGCGGCCCGCGACGTGATCGAGAAGTTCGACTTCCATACCCAGATCGCCCGGCTGGACCGCTGGCCCGCTACCTCATCCCAGCCCGGAAGGGCGGTGCCATAACCGTGTACGATCTGCTGACCCGACTGTGGCGGCTCGGGAAGCCGCTCCAGTGGCGGTTCCTGTGGCTGATGCACGCCAAGTTCATCTGTGGCATCACCGGGGTCGTCCGTGA
This sequence comes from Streptosporangiaceae bacterium, assembly GCA_025934635.1. The sequence continues at coordinate 1,163 of JAICWX010000268.1, forward strand.
CGGCAACGGGCAGGTGCTGCTGCTCCGCCACCGGCTGTGGCCGCCGGACCGGCAGTGGGGATTCCCTACCGGATACGCACTCAAGGGCGAGCGGCACGAGGACACCATCGCGCGCGAGGTGCGCGAGGAAACCGGCCTGACCGTCAAGGCCGGGCGTCTGCTGAAGGTCTGCAGCGGTTTCCGGTACCGCATCGAGATCTACTACGAGGCCGTCCTCGTCGGCGGGCTCGACGGCCTAGACCTCGACGCGAAGGAAGTGCTCGAAGCCCGGCTGTTCAGCCTCAGCGACCTGCCGGCGGGAATGCCGCAAGCCCACCGGGAACTCGCCATGGGTCTGTGACTGCACAAGTTCAGGTCTCGCGAACAGCAAACGAGCAGGTCATAATCCCGCGCTGTCTTCGGCCGCCGGATCTTGTCCTAGGTCAGGTCTCATTCGCTGGCCCGTTAGCGGTTCTGTATAAGAAATAAATGCAGTTGGAATCGTTTCCATTAGCTGCGCTCGGGGGTGCTCCCGCCCTCGCGGAGCCAGGTCGCGACGACCTCGCCCGGCTCGCTGTCGTGACCGTTCTCCACCTGCCGCAGCGCCCGGTCGACGACGCGCCGGGCGATCTCCTCGACCGGCATGACCACGCTGGTCAGCCGCGGGTGCAGCAGGGCGGCGCCGACACTGCCGTCGAAGCCGACGACCGCGATGTCGCGGCCGATGCGCAGGTTCAGCTCGGCCGCGGCGCCGTAGACGATGACGGCGATCACGTCGCTGCCGGTCAGCACCGCGTCGGGCTTAGCCGAGGACAGGAACGACACGATCTTGGCCCGCGCGCTCACGTCGTGGTCGACCCGGAGCATGCCCGCGCCGTCGCCCGGGATGCCGCAGTGTGCCAGCCCGGCCCGGAAGCCGGCCTCGCGGTCGGTGTCCCAGTAGGTCCGCGACGCGTAGCCGATGTAGGCGGGCCGGGCGTAGCCGCGCTCGGCCACGTGCCGCACCGCCTGCGCCTCGGCCGTGACGTTGTCGATGTCCGCCCACGACTGCGGCAGGCCCGGGCGGACCCGGCCGAAGCAGGCGAACGGCATCCCGAGCTCGGCCAGCAGCTCCGTCCGCCGGTCGTCGGGCTGCAGCTCGGAGAGCACGACCCCGTCCACGATGCGGCCCGCGGCCAGGGCGCGGATGTCGTTGAGGGGATCGGCGTCCTGCGCGATGGCGAGCACCCGGTAATGCTGCTGCGCCCCGACCCGGAGCAGCGCCTGCATGAACTGCATCATGATCAGGTTGGTCGGCTCGAGCTGGATCAGCGGCATGAAGTACGCCAGCTGCATCGTCCGGCGGGACCGCAGGCTGCGGGCGCCGTGATGAGGCCGGTAGCCGAGCTGGTCCACCGTCTCGAGCACGCGGGCGCGGGCGGCGTCGCCGACCCGGCCGCTCCCGTTGAGCACGTTCGACACCGTGGACTTGCCCACGCCGGCGGCCCGCGCGACGTCCATGAGCGTGACGTTGCGCTGGGCCATGCCCCGAGCCCGGCGTTGTAGCGGTGCCACCCGTTCTCCGTTCGGCTGCCAGGGGGAATCGTCTTCCTGAACATTGTGCGTGACCTGTGTCTTGACATTAGACGTAGCCAGCAGTCTCATAACTGGTGGAAGCTTCCATCAAGCCTGCAAAACGACTAGACGGGTCTATTGGGCCTGTCCGGGAGGCGCGATGAGCGTTGCTGCGGCGACCACAGTTATCGGGAAACACCAGGCACCGGCGGCGGCCGGCACCGCTGATCGCCGCCGCAAGGTCCGCACCGCGTTCGCCTTCCTGGCCCCCAGCCTGGTCGGCGTGGTGCTGTTCCTGGTCATCCCGGTCATCTTGGTCATCATCTTGAGCCTGACCCAGTGGAACCTGCTCACGCCGATCAAGTTCGTCGGGTTCAGCAATTACGCGAACATCTTCCGGTACGACCAGTTCGGGCACTCGCTGCTCGTCACCGCGTACTACGTGCTGCTGAACATCCCGGTCCAGACCGTGGTGGCCCTGGGGCTGGCACTGCTGCTGAACAACAAGCTGCGCGGCAGCGCGTTCGTCCGGATCGTGGCAGTGCTGCCGTTCCTGGCCACCCCGGTCGCGATGAGCGTGGTGTGGACCTGGTTCTTCGACCCGACCAACGGCATCGTGAACCAGCTGCTGTCCCACGTCGGGATCACCGGGCCGGCCTGGCTGTCCGACAGCGCCACCGCGATGCCGATCGTGGCCTTCGCCAACATCTGGCAGTACGCCGGCTACAACATGCTGTTCTTCCTGGCCGGCCTGCAGGGCATCCCGCCCAGCCTGTACGAGGCGGCCTCCATCGACGGCGCGGGCAAGATCGCCCAGTTCCGCCGGGTGACCCTGCCGCTGCTCCGGCCCGCCTTGCTATTCGTCCTGGTCACCGGCGTGATCGGCTCGTTCCAGGTGTTCGACACCGCATTCGTCCTGACCGGCGGAGGACCGGGGAACGCGACCACCGTAGCCAACCTGAACATCTACAACACCGCGTTCCAGGGATTCCGGATCGGCGAGGCCTCGGCCATGTCGGTGATCTTGTTCCTGGTCATCCTGGTCATCACCGTCGCCCAGTTCACCTACTTCAACCGCCGCACGACCTACGAGATCGCGTGAGGAGCTAAGCCATGGCCTCGGTCGCATCGGTGGCGCCCTCCGCCACCTCGAAATCCGCCGCTACCGCCCGCACCCCGTCCGGTCCCGGCCGCAGCCTGCGGCTGATCGGGTTCTACCTGGTGCTGCTGATCATCGTGATCGTCTTCATCACCCCGTACCTGTTCTCGGTGTTCGCCGCGTTCAAGCCGCTGGGCGACATCCTGGCCCAGTCGCCCGCCCGCCCGCCGACCAGCCCGACCTGGGCCAACTTCAAGGAGATCTTCACCCAGGACGACTTCGCCCGGTACCTGGGCAACACGCTGATGGTCACGGTCATCCTCACGGCCGGCCAGGTGATCTTCTCGATGATGGGCGCCTACGCGTTCGCCCGGATGGAGTTCCCCGGCCGGGACGCCCTGTTCTGGATGTACCTGGCCACCCTCATGGTGCCGAACGTGGTGACCCTGGTCCCGCTGTACGTGATGTTCGCCAAGGCCGGCCTGCTGAACACCTACTGGGCGATCTTCCTGCCCTACGTGCTCGGCGTCCCGCAGGCGGTGTTCCTGATGCGGCAGAACTTCATGACCATCCCCAAGGAGGTGATGGAGGCCGCGCGGCTGGACGGCTGCTCGGAAAGCCGCATCCTGTGGCGGATCGTGGTGCCGATCTCCAGGCCCATCATCATCACCGCCACCCTGCTCGCGTTCGTCTTCGGCTGGAACAACTTCCTGTGGCCGCTGATCGTGACCAACTCCAACTCGCTCAACGTGCTGTCGGTGGGCACCGCCAACCTGAACTCCAACTTCGCCAACCAGTGGAACCTGGTCCTGGCCGCTTCCCTGGTGGCGCTGATTCCCATGGTGATCTTGTTCGCGGTCTTCCAGAAGCACATCGTCCGTTCCATCTCGCTGACCGGGATCAACCGGTGAGGCCCCGGACCCTGGCCAAGGCGGCCATCGCCGCCGCCGCGCTGATCACGCTGTCCGGCTGCGCCGGCTGGGGGATCAGCGCGGGCGGCGCCGCGGGCACGGTCACGCTCACCTACGCCCTGTGGGACCCGCACGAGCAGATCGGCTACCAGGCCTCGATCGGCCAGTTCGAGAAGATCCACCCGAACATCAAGGTCAATATCGAGAACATCCCGTACAACAGCTACGAGCAGAAGATCACGGCCGAGTTCATCACCGGCGGGGCCCCGGACCTGTTCTGGGTGAACACCCCGTGGCTGGGAACGTTCGTCAAGGACGGGATCCTGACCGACATCGCCCCGCAGATCAAGGCCAGCCACATCGACATGTCCCAGTACTATCCGCAGCTGGTCGCCCTGCACTCGCGCAACGGCGCCATCTACGGCCTGCCGAAGGACTGGGACACGATCGCGCTGTATTACAACAAGAATTACTTCAAGAAGATCGGCCTCCAGGTCCCGTCCGACCTGTCCTGGAGCGCCGACGGGACCGGGTCGTTCGTCAACTTCCTCAAGCAGGCGACCACCGACACCAGCGGCCACAACGCGCTGTCGCCGCAGTTCGACCCGGGCAAGGTCGCGACCTACGCCCTCGGCGTGTCCAATGACCCGCAGTCCGGCTGGGGCAACTACGTAGCCGAAGTCGGCGGGAAGATCATCCCGTACCCGTACGCGACCGCCACCAGCGTGACCACGCCGGCGTTCCAGCAGGGCATGTCGTTCCTGACCAGCACGCTGACCAACGAGCACGTCATCGTGCCCGGCTCCGCATCCGGGCCGAACGCGAACGGGAACAACCTGCTGACGCTGTTCACCCAGGGCAAGGTGGCCATGTGGGAGGCCGGGGACTGGAATACCACCACGGTCAAGGGCACCGTGAGCTTCCCGGTGGGGGTAGCCACGCTGCCGATCGGCCCGGACGGCCGGGTCAGCGTGTTCAACGGCCTGATCGACGGGCTGAACAGCCACACCGCGCACCCCAAGGAGGCCTGGGAGCTCGAGCAGTGGCTCGGGTCCGCCCAGTCACAGCGGATCCTGGGTGCGGGCGGCTACATCTGGCCGGCCATCAAGAGCCTGGACCCGCTGTTCCAGCAGTACTGGGCCAAGCAGGGCATCGACATGTCGGCCTTCCTGTCCGAGGCGCACGGGAAGGTGGTGAACTTCCCGGTCAGCTCCGGCATGGGCGCCGCCCTGACCCAGATCGTCAACGACCTGGGCCCGGCCTGGCTGGGCTCGCAGTCGGTCAGCTCGGCGCTGAAAGCGGCCGAAGGTCACGCGAACTACGCGCTGAAAACCGGCAACTGACCCAGGCCCGGCGGCGGGGGAGCCGGGCTGCCGCACCGTCCGATCGGAGCCTGCGTGAGCGTCAGTGACCATGCCATCGCCCGGCACTCCACCGGGGCCGCCCCGGGGCCGGCACCGATCCTGGTGGCGGACGCCGGCGGTCCCGGGACCGGCCTGATCCTGTTCCCGCGGGCGGACGCGCTGCCCGCCGCCTGGGCTGGCCCGGTGACGCCGGACACCGATCCCGGCGACGTCGCGCCGCTGCTGGCCGCCGTCCGGCCGTGCCCGCTGCTGCCCGGGCACGGGGAGGGCTGGTTCGGGCGGCCCGGCCTGGCCGGCCACCGGCTCGGGAGCGCGGGGGAGCCGGCGGCCGGGCGGGACTGGTCGCCGCTTTTCCGGCCGGGGCGTATCGAGCACGACGGGCGCCGGGCCCGGATCGAGGCCAGCGACACCGAGGCCGGACTGGACCTGACAACCGAGGTCGAAGCGGTGCCGGGCGGTGCGATCCGCGCCCGGCACACGCTCACCAACCTCGGCCGCCAGCCGTACCTCGTCGACAGCCTGGAGGTGGTCTTCCCGCTGCCGGGACGGGTCGGGGAGGTCCTCGACTTCACCGGACGGCAGACCGCCGAGCGCATCCCGCAGCGTCACCCCGTCGGCGACGGGCTGTGGCTGCGCGAAGGCCGGCGGGGCCATACCGGCCACGACTCGGCCACGGTCCTGGTGGCCGGCGTGCCCGGTTTCGCCTTCGGCCACGGCGAGGTCTTCGGCCTGCACGTCGCCTGGAGCGGCAACACCGTGCACCGGCTCGAGCGGGTGCCCTCCGGGCTGGGCATGGCGAGTGGGGGTGCGGCGGGCGGGGGAGGGGGAGGGAGTGTGGAGGGGATCCTGCCGGGGGTCACCACCATCGGCGGCGGCGAGCTGCTGCTGCCGGGCGAGATCGCCCTGGCCGAAGGCGAGTCCTACACCACCCCGTGGATCTACCTCGCGGCCGGCCAGGGCGGCCTGGACGACCTGTCCGCCCAGTTCCACGGCTACCTGCGCGCGCAGCCCGCGCACCCGGGCTCACCCCGGCCGGTCAACCTCAACGTCTGGGAGGCGGTCTACTTCCGGCACGACCCCGGCAAGCTGACCGCACTGGCCGATGCCGCCGCCGGGCTCGGCGTGGAACGGTTCGTACTGGATGACGGCTGGTTCACCGGGCGCCGCAGTGACCGGGCCGGCCTGGGCGACTGGCGGGTCGACGAGGACGTCTGGCCGGGCGGCCTGCACCGGCTCGTCGGGCACGTGCGTGGCCGCGGCATGCAGTTCGGGCTCTGGATCGAACCCGAGATGGTCAACCCCGACTCCGGCCTTTACCGCGCGCACCCGGACTGGATCTTGTCCGCCGGGCACCGGGTCCCGCCGCTGCAGCGGCACCAGCTGGTTCTCGACCTGACCCGGCCCGAGGTCAGCGGCTACCTGCTCGAGCGGATCAGCACGCTGCTGTCGGAGTACGAGATCTCCTACATCAAATGGGACTGCAACCGCGACATCGTCGACGCGGGCAGCGGCGCGCGCGGCGGCGCCCCGGCCGCGCACGGCCAGGCGCTCGCCGTGTACGCGCTGCTGGACGAGCTGCGGGCGCGGCACCCGCAGGTGGAATGGGAATCCTGCGCGGCCGGCGGCGGCCGGATCGACCTGGCCATACTGGAACGCGTCCAGCGCGTCTGGACCTCCGACATGACCGACGCCCTGGCCCGGCAGCCGATCCAGCGCTGGACCGGGCAGCTGGTGCCGCCGGAGTACCTGGGAGCGCACGTCTCGGCCTCGTTCTCCCACCAGACCGGCCGGTACATGCCGATGGCGCTGCGCGGCGCGACCGCCCTGTACGGCCATTTCGGCATCGAGGCGGACATCACCCAGCTCAGCCAGGACGATATTGCCGAGCTGGCCGACTGGATCGAGCTGTACCAGCGGCACCGCGGGCTCATCCACTCCGGCCGCGTGACCAGGATCGACACCCCGGACGACACCGCCTGGATGCACGGCGTCGTCGCCGCCGACCGGTCCGCGGCCCTGGTCAGCTACGTCCAGCTGGACGAGCCGGGGAACGACCAGCCCGCCGCCCTGCGCGTTCCCGGGCTCGACCCGGCCCGGCGCTACCAGGTCACCGACGTGACACCGGGACCAGTGCGCCCCCGCCGCAGCGGCCTGGACGAACCCGGGATTCCCGCCGTCCAGGTCGCCGGCGCCGCGCTGGCCGGTATCGGCCTCGCGATTGCCCCCCGCCGGGCCCTGACCGCCGCCGTCATCCTGATCGAAGCGCTAGCCTAGGCTGCCCCTCGCCGGCCTGCCGGCGAACGACATCGATGCTCCATCAATGTCGCGGTGGCAGCATCGATGCTCCATCAATGCCGCTAGCGCCCTTTACGGGTCCGGGATTTGCGCGGCGCGGCGCCGGGAGCCGGCGGGGCCGCGTCGCCGTCGTCGGCCAGGGCGCCGAGGCCGTGCCTGACCAGCGACTGGGCGGTCCGCACGACCGTGTCCAGCGAGCCCCGGCGCGGGTTCCACCACTCGGCGGCCCAGTTGAGTGCGCCCAGGACCATCATCCGGGCCGCCATCGGGTCCAGGTCGGCTCGCAGCAGCCCGGCGTTGCCGGCGTCCTGCAGCAGCTTGCGCCACATGTCGCCGTACTGGGAGGCCTCGGCCGCGTACCGGATCGCGATGTTCTCGGGGACCTGTCCCGCGTTGCGGATCGAGGCCGTGGTGTAGTCCGAGATCTCCAGGCAGTAGCGCAGGTGCGCCTCGACGGCGGCGTCGATCCGGTCCAGCGCATCGGCACCGGGCGGCAGGGCGGCGAGGACCCCGGTCAGGTGCTCGCGCATGTGCGCGATGCCCGACCACATGACCTCCTCGATCAGGTCATCACGGGACGGGAAATAGTAGTAGATGGCCGGTGCCTGGATCTCCGCCTGCTCGGCGACGTCGCTCAGCCGGGTGCCCGCGTACCCCTTCCGGCTGAGCACGTGGGCGGCGGCGTCGAGGATCCGCTCCCTGGTCCGCGCGGACTTGGAACTGGCATCCTCAGCTATCGCCACCTCCTGTTTTCTAGGCACGCGTCAAATTATAGGCGTGCGTGATCCGCCTGCCCGCCCTGGGCCACCGTCACGGCCGTGCCCGGCGCCGGGCCCAGAGGGAATATTTTTATTTCCTATAAAATACTTGCCATCCGGCAACTGTTCGCCCGCCTCGGCTGTTGCGTACCCGCCTCGGCGGTGTGCCACCAACTCCCAGGATGGCGTCCACCCACCCGGTCGGCGCGCCCACCGCAAGCTCAACGCCGGCTTCCGATGAATTCGCCGTCGGCCGGACGTCTGGATAGCGTCCGGAGACCGGGGCGCACGCTCCGGCAGCCACGCGAGGGAAGGCCGAACGAGAGGAGCAGGACATGCCGGGAGGGCTCACGGCGAAGGGGACCGAGGCGCTGGACCAGGCCCTGGCGCGCCACGTCGGAGATAGCGACAGCCTGCCCGGGCTGGTCGCCCTGGTCGCCCGGGGTGACGACGTGCACGTCGCGGCGCTCGGGCACAAGGCCTTCGGCGACCCCGAGCCCATCGGCCGCGACGCCATCTTCCGCATCGCCTCGATCAGCAAGCCGATCGCCGGGGCCGCGGCCATGCTGCTCCTCCAAGACGGGGCGATGGCCCTGGACGATCCCGTAAAGCGCTGGCTGCCCGAGTTCGCCGAGCCGAAGGTACTCAGGAGCCTGGAATCCGAGCTCGACGACACGGTCCCGGCGATGCGCCCCATCACCGTCGAGGACGTGCTGTCGTTCCGCTTCGGCTTCGGCTCCATCATGGCTCCCGGCCCCTTCCCGGTCACCAGGGCCGAGCACAAGCTCGGCCTCAAGACCCTCGGGCCGCCGTGGCCGCCACCCGACCTGACCCCGGACCAGTGGATCGCCGGCCTGGCCAGCCTGCCGCTGCTCGACCAGCCGGGGACCCGGTGGCGGTACAACACCAGCGCGTCGGTGGCCGGCGTGCTCATCGAGCGGGTCGCGGGCGCGCCGCTGGCCGAGGTGCTGCGCGAGCGGGTGTTCGAGCCGCTCGGGATGGCCGACACCGGCTTCTGGGTCCCGGCGGCCAAGCGGGACCGCTTCACCACCTTCTACGTGCCCGGAGCCGACGGCGAGGCACTGCGCGTGCTCGACCGCCCCGACGGCTGGTGGTCGGCGCCGCTGAAGTGGCCCGACGCCAGCGGCGGCCTGGTCTCGACCGCGGATGATCTCTACCGGTTCGCGTCGATGCTGGCCGCGGACGGCGCCGGCCTGCTCTCCGCCGAGTCAGTCAGGCTGATGACCCGCGACCGGATGCCCGCCGCCGAGCGCGCCGAGAACCGGATCTTCCTCGGCGACCGCAGCGGCTGGGGCCTGATGATGCTGGTCCCCGCCGGTGAAGGCGGCGCAGGCGGCGAGGACGGCGCGGCCGGCCACCCCGGCATACCGGGCGGGTTCGGCTGGGATGGCGGCTCGGGCACCACCTGGCGCACCGACATGGCCGCCGGCCTCACCGGCATCCTGCTGACCCAGCGGATGGTGATGTCGCCCGAACCCCCCCAGGTCGTCAGCGACTTCTGGGCCGCCGCCTACGGCGCCATCGACAGCTGACCAGGCCGGCCGGACCCGGGGTTGTCTGCCGCCGGGGTACCTAGCTACGTTTGAGGCAGATTATTAACCCCATCGACGCCGTCCCGGCGGAGGACCATGTACCCAGGCACGTACGCGGCCGCGACGCCGGACAAGGTCGCGGCGGTCATGACCGGCACCGGTGAGACACTTACCTACGGAGACCTCGAACGGCGCTCGGTCCAGCTGGCGCACGTGCTGCACGACGCGGGGCTGCGGCCCGGTGACGTGGTGGCGCTGCTGACCGAGAACAGCCTGCGCGCGTTCGAGGTGTACTGGGCCGCGATGCGGTCCGGCCTGTACATCACCGCCGTCAACTGGCACCTCAAGCCGGACGAGGTCGCCTATATCGTCGCCGACAGCGGCGCCAAGGCGCTGATCACCTCGGCCGGGCAGCGGGAAACCGCGGCCGCGATCACCGGCGCGACCCCGGCCGCCAAGCTCCGGCTGTCCTACGGCGGTCCGGTCGACGGGTACGGATCCTACGAGGACACGATCGCCGCCGCGCCCGCGGAGCCGTTCGCCGACCAGCCGTCCGGCGCCACCATGCTGTACTCCTCCGGCACCACCGGCCGGCCCAAGGGCGTCCGGCCGCCGCTCCCGGACCGCCAGATCACCGAGCCGGGCGACGCGCTGGCCGGCCTGGCCAGCATGTTCTTCGGCGCCGACGAGAACTCGGTGTACCTGTCGCCCGGCCCGATCTACCACGCGGCCCCGCTGCGCTGGTCCGGCTCCCTGCAGGTCCTCGGGGCCACCGTGGTCATGATGCCGCGGTTCGACGCCGAGCAGACGCTCCAGGCCATCGCCGATCACGGCGTCACCCACGCCCAGTTCGTGCCGAC
>JAICWX010000242.1 GCA_025934635.1 Streptosporangiaceae bacterium
AGGCTGAAGGTTGGGCAGCAGCCCGGTGGGGTTGGCCGCCCGGACCAGGCCACCGTAGACCGTGCTCACGATCTGCTTGGGGTTGATGGCGTAGGCCAGCGCCTTGCGGAAGTTGACGTTGTTCATCGGCGCCTTGGTCGTGTTCGGCTCCAGCCACACGGTGTTCGCCGGCAGCATGTACGGGGACTTGGCGTAGAACGTCTTGAGGCCGTACCCGGCGTTTCCGCCCAGCCCGCTGATGAGCTCGTTGATGCCGGGCAGGAAGTTGTTGCTCCAGTCGACCTGGCCCGCGGTCAGCGCGGACAGCTCGACGTTGTTGGAGCCGTTGACCGTGTCGACCAGGTACTTGAACTTGAACTTCAAGCCCAGCTGGCTGGTCGCCCACCAGCCGGGGTTGTCCTTGTACGCCACCTCGGTAGCGTTATAGGTGTCGAGCAGCATGGGCCCGGTGCCGACCGGATGGGTATTGGCCCCGGTGATCTGCTGCGTGGCGGAGAGCTTGGACCAGACGTGCTGCGGGACGACCGGAGCCTTCCAGAGATAGTCCTGCCACTCGCTGTAACCCGGAGGCGAGCCGAACGTCACGGTTACCGTGTTGCCGCTGGCGGTCGCGCTCTTCACGGTCGACACGTTGGAGTTGTACGGGTCGGACTTGTTGGTCATGGCCAGGTTGATCGAGTAGGCGACATCGGCGCCGGTCAGCGCCGTGCCGTCACTCCACTTCACGCCGGTGCGGACGTGGATGGTGTACGTCGCGCCACTCCACGTGCCGCTGCTGGCCAGCCACGGGTCGTACTGGTTCTTCACCGGGTCGTACAGGAACAGCGGCTCGTACACCAGACCCTGCGTGCCGGTGGCGAAGTTGCCCAGGTCGAACGGGTTCCAGATGGTGGGCGGCGCGTAGGCAGTGCCGCTGGTGTACAGGGTCTGGCTGCGCGGGAAGCCGGCCAGCGCCGCCGTCGGCGATGCCGACGGCGCGGTGCTGGTCTTGGGACTGCTGCTTGGTGACGAGCCGGTGCAGGCACTGGCCGTGGCCAAGGTCAGGGCCGCCGCTACCGCGGCCGCACCCCACCGGACGGCCCTGGTGCCGGCCCACTTCATGCTCGTCGCCGTCGTATTGCGTCTCACCTGCTCCTACCTCCTCGTTAAGGAGTTCCTCGGTGCACTCAGGCTGGTCCGGACGGCCACCGCAGTCAGCGGCCGGCCGTTCGGTACGGCCGTCTCGCTCAGAAGCGCCAGGCGCAGCTATACCGGTTAAGTGTTGTCAGAAGAAAGCGTCAAGTAAAGCGGCAAGCATGTATCGCTAAGGTCACGATCGAGTATCGGCCAGATAAACCGAATGGCCGATCGCGGTCCGCCTATCCGGGATCCGGGGTCCTGACCGCGCGGCGCGGCCCGCGCGGGCCCGGCCCGGCGGCGGTGCTATCGCGCGCCAGGAGAACCGGCGGCGCCTCCTGGAGGTTGCCCGGCGGGTGGCCTGCTGCCGCCTCGAGGAGCATCCGGGCCGCGCTGGCCCCGGTCGCCGGGATGTCCCGGCGCAGTGCGGTGAGCGCCGGGTGGACCAGTTCGCAGAGCGTGCTGTCGTCCCAGGCGACGATGGACAGGTCGGCAGGCACCCGCACGCCCATCCGCTGGGCCGCGCCGAGCCCGGCCACGGCCATCACGTCGTTGTCGTACAGGATCGCGGTAGGCGGGCCGACCTGCTTCAGCAGGTCCCTGGTCGCCTCGGCGCCGTGCTCGGCGGTGTAGTCGGCGGTCACCGAGGTCGCCTCGATGCCCGCCGCGGCGGCCGCCTGGGCGAGCGCGTCGGTTCGCAGCTTGGAGTGCCAGTACCGGGGGAAACCGCCGATCCGGGCGATCCGCCGGTGGCCGAGCCCGGCCAGGTAGCCGACGACGGTCCCGGTGGCGGCCTGGTCGTCCTGCCAGACGGCGGGCAGCCTGCCCGCCCCGCGCGGGGTGCCGAGTACCACGGCGGGCATGCTGAGATCCTCGAGCGCGCGGACCCGCCGGTCGCGCACCTGCAAGTCGACCAGGAAGACGCCGTCTACCTTGTGTTGCGCCCACCAGGTGCGGTACATGCGGATCTCTTCGGCCTGGTCCTCGGCCACGGTGAACAGCAGGGTTACGTGATTCCGCGCCAGTTCCGCCTGGATACCCGAGATGAGCTGCATGAAGAAGATCTCGCTGCCCAGCGTGCGGGCCGGCCGGTCGATGATCAGGCCGAAGGCTCCGGCCCGGCCGTCGGACAGGGCCCGGGCGGCGCTGCTGGGCTCGAAGCCGATCTCGGCCGCGATGGCCAGGATACGCTCCCGGGTGGCGGCTGACACGCCCGGCTGGCCGTTCAGGGCGAAGGAGACCGCAGCCTTGGTCACGCCCGCCTGCCGAGCGATGTCGGCGATGGTCGGGCGTTTCATCCGGTTGACCCCTTCGACTCTGGCGGCAACTTTGCGCAGGTCTGCTTACCTGCTGAACCCAAGATTGCCAGATCCATCGTAAGTAATTGACAACTAAACCGGTATAGTGATTCGATCTCAGCAGCGGCAGGCGCCGGGCGTGTCCCTCTGCGGGACGCGCGGGGCGGGCGCCAGCTCGCGCGCGGAGAAGGGCAGGCAGGTCGTCCGGAGAGGGGATCAGCGTCCCATGCGCAGGAACACCGCCAGGGTCACCGTGGCCGGGGCGCCGGCCGGCTGGCTCGGGGCTAACTTCTGGTCCCGGACCGGCGGTCCGCTCATGTGGCGCAGCTACGATCCTGACGTCATCCGGGCCGAACTGCGCGTCCTGCGCGAGCACGGCCTCACGATGACCCGGTCGTTCTTCTTCTGGCCGGATTTCATGCCGGAGCCGGACGTGATCGACGAGGACATGGCCGCCCGGTTCGCCGACTTCCTCGACCGGCACGCCGAGCAGCGGATCAGCACGGTGCCCACCTTCATCGTGGGGCACATGTCGGGCGAGAACTGGGACCCGCCCTGGCGGGGCGGCCGCGACCTGTACGGCGACGTGTGGATGGTCGGGCGCCAGGCCTGGTTCGCCGCCGAGATGACGCGCCGGTTCGGCTCCCACCCGGCGGTGGCCGGCTGGCTGGTCTCCAACGAGATGCCGCTGTACGGCGGCGACCAGGCACCGCCGGAGGTCGTGGCGGCGTGGGCCCAGATTCTCCGGGACGCGGTGCGCGCGGCCGGCGGGCAGCAGCCGTTCTCGCTCGGCGACGGCGCCTGGGGCATCGAGGTCTCGGGACGGGAGAACGGGTTCCGCCTCGCTGACGCCGCGCGGCTGTGTGACTTCCTCGGCCCGCACGTGTATCCCGTCGGCGACGACCGGGTCCGGCAGTACTATGCGGCCGCCTGGGCCTGCGAGCTGGCCAGCACGTTCGGCAAGCCGGTGGTGCTGGAGGAGTTCGGGGTGAGCTCGGACTTCGCGTCGGAGGAGCACGCGGCCCGGTACTACCGGCACGTCCTGCACCACAGCCTGCTGGCCGGCGCGACCGGCTGGATCGCCTGGAACAACACCGACTTCGACCTGCCCGGCCAGGACCCGTACCGGCACCACGCCTTCGAGCAGCGTTTCGGCCTGACCGACGCGGCCGGCCGGCCCAAGGCCGCGCTGGGCGAGCTGGCCGCGTTCGCGGCCACGCTGGACGCGGTCGAGGTGACCCGCTGCACGCGGACCGACACCGACGCCGCCCTGATCGTCCCGGGTTACCTGGACACGGCGTATCCGTTTGCCGACCCGGCCGACCGGGAGCATGCCGCCCGCTCGCTGGCCCAGGCCTACGCCGCGGCCCGGCTGGCCGACCTGCCGGTGGCACTGACCAGGGAAAGTCACGGGATAGGCGAGGACGCGCGGCTGTACCTGGCGCCCTCGGTGAAGCAGCTGCTCGCGCCGACGGCCGCCACCCTCGAACGGCTGGCCGCGGGCGGGGCCACCATCTACCTGTCCTACTCGCCAGGTGGTACCGCGTGGCACCGGGGGCCGTCGTACGGGCGGCTGAACGAGATGTTCGGCGTCCGGCACCAGCTCGACGTCGGCCTGGGCGACCCAGTCGAGGATGACACCGTGACGTTCACCCTGCAGCAGGACTTCGGCGGCCTGGCCGCCGGGACGACCCTCAGCTTCGCCGCGGCGGGCGACCGGCACAGCCGCGGCTTCCTGCCGGTCGAGCCAGCCGGGGCTGAGATCATCGCTACCGACGCCCACGGCCGGCCCGCGCTGCTGTGGCGGCGGATCGGACGGGGCTCCCTCATCCTGGGCACCTACCCGGTTGAGCACATGGCCGCGCTGACCCCGCGGGTCAACCCGGACGACACGGTGCGGCTCTACGACGCGCTGGCCCGGCACGCCCAGGCGCGCCGCCCGGTCACCGCGGACGACCCGCAGGTCGCCTGCGACACGCTGACCCGTGACGACGGCACGTTGTTCGCCGTCCTAGCCAGCCACGCCGCCGAGACGCTCACCGTCAAGCCGGTCGTGAGCACTGGTGGCGGCCTCATCACCCTGGACGGCAAGCAGGTGGCCGAGAGCGTGACACTCAGCCCGTTCGGAATAGAGGTCTTCGAATTGACCTGAGCGGTGGTGCGCCCGATCCGGAGTGCACCTCGGTCCGGGCGACGCCGGCTACGAAGGTCGCGGTGAGCGGCTCCAGGTTCAGGGCCGGGCCGTCGCCGGACCAGTCGCGTACCGAGACCACGCCCGGCGGTACGAGCTCGAGGCTGCCGAAGAAACCCTGGATCTGCTCCTGTGAGTGGATGTAGATCCGGGCGGCCGTGTACTCCGAGGTGAAGTTCGCTCCCTCCGACGGGCTGCCGGACCCGACCGAGATGATCAGGTAGCTGCCCGGGACGAGCGCCCCGGTGAAGGCGGCGACGATATCGCGGGCGGTCCCGGGATCGGCGAAGTGCAGCACGCCGGACATGATCACGCACGCGGGCTCGGCCAGGTCGATCAGCGTGGTCAGGCCGGGATCGGCGAGAATGCCCTGCGGGGCGCGCATGTCGCCGGGTACCGCGATGACCCCCGGGCTCTTGGCGAGCAGGCTGCGGGCGTGCGAGATCACGACCGGGTCGTTGTCCACGTACACCACCCGTGCTTCGGGTTCGACGTGCCGGGCGATGTCGTGCGTGTTCAGCACGGTCGGCAACCCTGCCCCGACATCGATGAACTGCCGGACACCGCGGGCCGCCACGTAGCTGACGGCGCGCCCGAGGAACTGCCGGTTCTCCCGGGCCATCTGCGCCGTGACCGGATGGACCGCCAGCATCTTCTCCGCCAGCTCGCGGTCGGCCGCGAAGTTGTCCTTCCCGCCCAGCCAGTAATCCCACACCCGGGCGATGTTCGGCCTGCTGGTATCGAACGGCTCCACCGCATCTCCTCCCCGCGCCGCAGGCTATCCATCATGCACCCGCGCAGGGATCCGCGCTGTCAGCGGGCGGCATGTCAATTCCGGCCGAACCGTGACCCGGCGGCCGATCACAGATCAGGACAGCGGCTCGTCCAGGTCACCGAGGGACTCGATGAGCTCGAGGTTGGCCGAGTAGTCGACTGGGCAGGCGATCACGGACACGGTGTCGGCGGCCAGTGCGGTGCGCAGTACCGGCAGCAGTTCTCCGGCCGATTCGATCCGGTAGCCGGCCGCGCCGAAGCTCTGGGCGTAGGTCACGAAGTCCGGGTTGGCGAAGGTGGTATCCACATTCCGGCCGATTTCCAGGTCCATCTTCCAGCTGATCAGCCCGTAGGCGTCGTCGACCCAGATCAGGATGACGAACGGCACTGCGAGCCGCAGCGCAGTCTCGATTTCCTGGGAGTTCATCAGGAAAGCGCCGTCGCCGGTGGCGGCGAGCACCCGGCAGCCCGGCCGGGCGATCTTCGCGCCGATGGCGCCGGGCACCGTCCAGGCCATGGTGGACAGGCCGTTGGAGATCAGGCAGGTGTTCGGCTCGTAGGTCGGGTACAGCCGTGCCATCCACATTTTCAGCGCCCCGGTGTCGACCAGGACGATGTCCTCGCGGCCCAGCGCCGCGCGGGTGTCGGCCACGATCCGGGCGGGCGCGAGCGGGAACCGGTCATCGCGCTGGCCCCGGGCCAGCTCGGCGGCCAGCAGCGCACGGATGCGCTCCGGGCCCGGGGCACCTCCGGTGCGAGGCCCGGCCGCATCGGTGAGCGCATCGAGGCTGCGGCTGATGTCGGAGTGAAGCCCGACGGCGACGTCGTAGTGCTCATCGACCTCGGCCGGGAACCGGTGCAGGTGGATGATCTTGGCCTGGCCGCCCGGGTTGATCCGCACCGGATCGAACTCCTGCAGCTCATACCCGACGGCGATGATCAGGTCGGCCTGGTCGAAGCCGAAGTTGACGTAGTCGCGGCGCATGAATCCCACCGCCCCCAGGCCCAGCGGATGATCGTCGGGGAATACGCCCTTGCCGTGAAACGTGGTCGCGACCGGGATGTCCAGGATCTCGGCGAAGCGGCGCAGCGCGGGGGCGGCCCCGGCCCGGGCGGCCCCGTGCCCGGCTAGCGCGATAGGCCTGCGGGCCGCTCGCAGCAGCGCCGCGGCCCGCTCGACCTGCCCGGGCGACGGCTCGTCCGCGCGCGGTACGTTCACCGCCAGCGGTGCCCGCTGGCCGGGCGCCGCGGCCTGTTCCACGTCCTCGGGGACCGCCAGGTAGACGGCGCCAGGCCGTTCGGTCTGGGCGAGCTTGAACGCCTTGCGGATCATTTCCGGCACTGCGCCCGGAGTGGCGACCAGCGCCGACCACTTGACCGCCGGCGCGAACATCGCCACCAGGTCCACGCCCT
Organism: Streptosporangiaceae bacterium; assembly: GCA_025934635.1. Next base: position 6,793 of record JAICWX010000242.1, read on the forward strand.
GGTGGGATTCCTTGAAGCTGCGGTTCATGCCGACCTGGGCCGACAGCGCGATCAGCGGCGTCGAGTTGGTCGTCGCGTCCGCGGTCCCCAGCAGCAGGTTGATCGCTCCCGGGCCCAGCGTCGCCGAGCACACCCCGGCCCGGCCGGTCAGCCGGCCGTAGGTCTCGGCCATGAACGACGCACCCTGCTCGTGACGCGTCAGCACATACCGGATCGAGGAGCGGGAGATCGCCTCCACCAAGTGGATGTTCTCCTCGCCCGGGATCCCGAACACGTGCGTGACGCCCTCGTTCTCCAGGCATTCCACGATCAGGTCAGCCGTGCCGCGTGAGCTCTCCGCCATGACCGCAAGGCTAGCTACTCCCGATCCGCCACAGGTCGGTGCTGCCGTCGGCGTTTCCCGCGGCCAGGGTCGTGCCGCCGGGGCCGAACGCCACCGTGTTCACGCTCACGCCGGCGTCACGGCTGAAGGTGGCGGCGAGCTTCCCGGTGGCGACCTTCCACAGGTAGGCACGGCCGTTCGCGTCGGCCGTCGCCAGGGTGGTGCCGCCCGGGCCGAACGCCACCGACATCACGTTCTCGCTGTCGGGATCAGTCAGGGTGGCGCTGATCTTCCCGGTCGCGACGTTCCACAGGTAGGTGCTGCCGTCGTGGTCACCCGCGGCCAGCGCGGTACCCGCCGGGCTGTACGCCACCGCGTTCACGTCACCGTTCCCGGGGTCGGTGAGGGTGGCGCTGATCTTCTTGGCGGCGACGTTCCACAGGTAGGTGCTGCCGTCGAGGTCCCCCACGGCCACCGTGGTGCCCGCCGGGCTGTACGCCACCGCGTTCACGCCGGCGCCGCCGGGATCGGTGAGGGTCGCGGTGACCTTCCCGGTGGCGGTATCCCACAGGTAGGTGCTCCCGTCGCTGTCGCCCACCGCCAGCGTGGTCCCCCCGGGGCTGTACGCCACCGCGCTCACGCCGCCGTCGCCGGGATCGTCGAGGGTCGCGGTGATCTTCCCGGTGGCGGTGTCCCACAGGTAGGTGCTCCCGTTGGCGTCGCCGGCCGCCAGCGTGGTCCCGCGGGGGCTGTACGCCACCGCATTCACGGCCTGGCTGGCGGGGTCGGCCAGGGTGGCGGTGACCTTCCTGGTGGCGGTGTCCCACAGGTAGGTACTGTCACCCGCGCTGCCGGCACTGGCGCCCCCGGCTTCGCTGCCGACGGCGAGGGTCGTCGCGCCCGGCCCGAACGCCACCGCGAGGACCGAGGTCTGGGGTACCTGGCTCGGCAGCGTCGCCCTGAGCGTCCCGGAAGCCGGCGCACCGGCCGGCGGCTTGCCCCCGCCCGGCACGAGCACGACGACGACGGCGATGCCGGCCGCGGCGATGACGGCGGCCACCCACACGAGCGGCGCGGGCCGGCGGCGACGCCGGTCCCGCGCCGGGGGGAGATCGCCGGCTCGCGGCCCTGCTTCCGGCGCTGATCTGCGCTGGCCGTCCACGATGGCCGGGGTAGGCGCGGCGTCCAGGACCGGCGAATCAACGGTCTCACCCGCAAACAGGTCGGACCGAACGGGTATGGCCGCCCCTTCCCCTGACGCCAGCACGCCGTCGCGGACGGGGGGCGCCGGCGCCCCGAGCGCGTCCCGCAGCGCGCCGGCGAAGTCGCGGCAGGACCCGTACCGCTTCTCCGGCACCTTGGCCAGCGCCCGGGCCAGCACCTCATCCGCGGCGGCGGGCAGGCCCGGCCGCCGCGAGGCCAGCGGCGGCGGCGGCTCGGACATGTGCGCGAACAGCACCGCCATGCCCTGGTCCCGCTGGAACGGCGTCACCCCGGTGAGCAGCTGGTACACCACGCACGCCAGCGCGTACTGATCAGCGCGCCCGTCCACCGCCAGCCCCTGGATCTGCTCCGGGGCCGCGTAGTCCGGAGTGCCCAGGAATACCCCGGACGCGGTCATTCCCGCCGACGACAGCGCCCCCTTGCTCACCCCGAAGTCCGACAGGTACACATGCGGAGGCCGCCCGGGGCGTTCGTCCACCAAGATGTTGGCCGGCTTGACGTCCCGGTGTACCAGCCCGGCCCGGTGCGCGGCATCCAGCGCCGAGGCCACGGGCGAGACGAAGTCGCCGACCCGTTCGGGATCCATCGGCCCTTCCCCCGCCAGCACCGCCCGCAGGTCCCGGCCCGGCACGAACCGCATCGCGATGAACAGCACGCCGCCGGCCTCGCCGGCCTCGTACACCGGGATGATGTGCGGGTCGTCCACCGCTGCCGCCGACCGCGACTCGGCGATGAACCGCCGCCGGAACTCCTCATCCGCCGCCAGCCCCGGCGCCAGCACCTTCAGCGCCACCAGCCGGCCAAGCCGCTCATCACGGGCCCGGTAGACCACCGCCATCCCGCCCGCGCCGACCTGCGCCTCCAGCCGGTATCCCGCCACCAGCGCACCCGCTGCGAACCCAGCCGGCAACGCCGGGAAGTCCTCGCCCAACACCCCTCCCACCGGCCCCGCCAGCTCCGCCACTGGATCGCCCGCAAAAGCATGTTCATCACGCTCGGCGGATATGGGCCGCCCTGCCGGTAATAAGTATCAGTAGCCGCACCTCATCCGCCAGTACCGGCCGCCGGCCTGGTCCTGATCCTGGAACTCACCCGCGGCGGTGTCATGGCGTAGCAGGCGTATCTGCCGGCTCGAGCAGGACCACTGGGATGGTCCGGCCGCCGGCCCGCTGCTGGTAGACCTGGTAGCCGTTGTAGTTGTCGTTGACGACGCGCCACAGTTCCTCGCGCTCGGCGCCTTCGGCCTCGTGCGGGTGCACCGCGATGCGCCGTCCGCCGATCTCGATCGCGACGTCGTCCGGGTGGGCGCGCAGGTTGTGGTACCAGGCGGGGTTGTGGTCCGCGCCGGCCTTGGAGGCGACGACCAGGTAGCCGCCGCCGTGCCGGGTGTAGAGCAGGGGCGTGCTGCGCGGCTGGCCGGACCGGGCTCCGCGGGTGTGCAGGAGCAGGATGGGCTGCCCGACGGCGACCGTCAGCCGCCCGCCGGTCAGGGGGATCAGGCGCCGGTCGATGACGGGAAAGACGTTCACGAACAGCCAGCCGCCGAGCCTGGTCCGCGCGAACGCCTGCGCCAGCTTGTCGAAGGGCGTCTTGTCCTGTTGCGGGCGGAATCCTCGCTCCATGCGCCGACGTTAGCAGGCGGCCCGGCATCGGGGCACCTGGCCCGGATCTTCGGTGCAGAGCAGGTGGACGGCCCGGTTGTCATGTCGCGGGGCGTGCGCAGCAGCGTGCCCCGAAGAAAAGGCAGCCGAGAGGCATGAGGCCGGTAACTAGGGGCAGGCCTCGGATCCCCAGCAGGCCATCGTGGCGGGCGGCCGCCCGCTGCTGGCGGACAGCAACGGCTATCCGTGGAACGGCCGTAACATCGTGGCCAGCGGCAACCTGCTGGCGACTTCCGGGCGAATGCGGCGGCAGAGGCGCAGGGGCGGCTGCAGACGGCGCGGCTGTACAACGCCGCCGCCGGGCAGGTGAGAGGGGTGAGCCCACGTGAAGGTGAGCTTTGTGGGAGTAGGCCGGATGGGGATGCCGATGTGCGCGAACCTGGTGCGGGCCGGCTACACGGTGACGGCAGGAGATGTGCGGGCTGGCCGGGAGACGGAGGTCACTGGCTGCGGCGCGCGGTGGGGCGGCGAAGCGGCAGCTGTGGCGGTGGGGGCGGACGTGCTGATCACCGTGCTGCCCGGAACGCGGGAACTGACCGAGGTCATGCTCGGGCCGCACGGGATCCTGGCGATCCTCCCGCCGGAGGCGACCTGGATCGACATGACGAGCAGCGACCCGGCAACCGGCAGGCAACTAGCCGCAGTCGCTCACGGCCGCGGGATTCGCGTGCTCGAGGCGCCGGTCGGCGGCGGCGTACCGGCCGCCGTGGCCGGAACGCTGCAGTTGTTCGTCGGAGGGGACGCGGCCCTGCTGGAGCAGCACCGGGCTTTGCTCCAGGTCCTCGCGGATCCCGCCCGCATCACCCATGTCGGCGGCAGCGGCACCGGATACACGGCCAAGCTCCTGGTCAATCTGCTTTGGTTCGGCCAGGCAGTGGCGACAGCCGAGGCACTCCTGCTGGGGTGCCAAGCGGGAATCGACGTGGGCGTGCTCCGCAGTGCCTTCGCTGGCAGTGCGGCGGCTAGCCACTTCATTACCGATGATCTGAGCGCGTTGTTTCGGGGCGACTACCTCGCGTCGTTCGGGCTGGATCGCTGCTGCGAGGAACTGGCTGCCGTGACAGCCCTCGCGCGTGACGACCGGGTGCCGTTCGAGCTGTCCGAGCACGTCGAGCGGGTCTATCGCCGGGCACTGGACCGCTACGGGCCGGCGGATGGAGAGCTCCTGCCCATCGCGATGCTGGAAGAGCAAGCTGGCATCCGCCTGCGCGGCGGAGCCGCCTGACAGCGTACTCCGATCTGCAGTGCAGGTTCGGGGAGCAACGCCTGCCTTCCTGCCGCAGCAGGGGCACCGTGGCGCGCTAGCTGCTGCCAGCGCTGCCCCGCCATCACGACGGACCGGCCGTCGTCGGTGCGTTCGGTCATTTCCCCAGCGTGGAGCATCCGCCACCGGGTGTCCGGCACTCCTCGCGGCCGCTGGCCGGTTTGAGCCCCGGGCCCCGGGTAAGGCGACGCGTTCTTGATCGAACGGAAAGAGCGACCCTCACGGAGGAACTACTGTGCAGCACGGCACCACATTGAGCCGCAGACGGCAATCCGCAGGACGGCGGGCCGGGTCCGTCGGTATCGGCATCGTCAGCGGAATAGTCACCGCAGCCGGAGTGATGCTCGGCCGCAAAGCGGTGGCGACCGCCAAGACTGGCCAGGGACATCCGCTCAAGCATCGCGTGCTGGACTTGGCGTCCGGTGTCATCCAGCCGAAATACCCGCTGAGCGCGATGAGCACGTACCTCAATGGGTTCCACATGTACGCCGACGATATGGGCCGGCAGGTGGAGGCGTCGCATTTCTGCATTCACCTGCGGCATGACCTGCACCAGTGCGTGATCTTCGACCGCAACGCGGCCGATGCCCGCCTCATCGGGATCGAGTACATCATCAGCGAGGAGCGTTTCCGCGGCCTGCCGGACGAAGAGAAGCGGCTGTGGCACAGCCATCACTACGAGGTCAAGTCCGGCGAGCTGGTCGCCCCGGGAATCCCGGACCGGGCGGAGCATGCCTACTTCAGTGATCTGGTGACGACATACGGGAAGACGTTCCACACCTGGCAGTACGACCGTGACGAATTTCCCTACGGGATCCCGCAGCTGATGATGGGCTTTACTCAGGACGGTCAGGCCGACGAGGCGCTGATCGACGGCCGCGACCGCAGGCTCGGCGTCTCCGTCGCCCGCAAGCGGCAGAACCGGGCTGACATTCCGGACCCGGAGGTGGCGCCGGGCGCCAACGCCTGGCAAAGCGGCCGGACCGTGCAGACACGCCTGGAGGAAGTGAACTTTAAGCGGCCGATGTAATTAAGGAGATTCGCCGGGTTCCCGCCGGAGGCGGCCAGGGCGCCGTTCGCGCCGCCCGGCCTGCCGGTCCCGGGGGTGGCCGGCCCGGCCTACGGTAACTGCGCCCGTTCGGTGCTCAGGGGTGAGACCGGTAGCTCTTTCCAGTGCGCGCGTCCGTGTTTAGCCGCGCGGCGGAGGGTAGTGCGTCGCGACCGGCTACCAGACGCTACTCGTCCCAGGGGGAACCGTGTCATCCGATGCGATCGTCATGCTCAAGGCCGACCACCAGGAGATCCGCCGCCTGTTCCGGCAGTTCCAGGCCGCTGGTAACAGGGCCGTTAAGACGAAGGCCAAGATTGTCGGGCAGATCATCGAGCTGCTGACCGTGCACACCTACATCGAGAACGAGGTGATGTACCCCGAGGTCCGTACCCTGCTCCCCGATCTTGAGGACGACATCCTCGAGTCGTACGAGGAGCATCACGTCGCCGATGTCCTGTGCATGGAACTGGCCGGCCTGGCGCCGGATGCGGAGCGCTTCGACGCCAAGACCACCGTGCTGATCGAGAACGTCACTCATCACATCGAGGAGGAAGAGGGTGAGTGGTTCCCGCAGGTGCGGGCCGGGCTCAGCCGCAAGCAGTTGCAGGAAATCGGGGCCAGGATCGACGAAGCCCGGGCCAGGGCACCCCGGTCGCCGGCCCAGCCCAGCGCGGTGAAGAAGACGATCGACGCCGTCATCTCCTGACACGGGCGGGCAGCCCGCAGCCGGCCGTCTGACAAGACTAGATAACAGCCCGGGTGAACTGACGTCCTGTAGCCTGCCGGAACCCGGAGAGGTCTAGACGTCTGCGGAATGGGCGGTCGTCGTCTTCCGCGTGGTGGGATTGCATGGCAGACTGGCGTGGGATTGCACGGCGCGGTAGTCCTGCCCCGCCAGGGTCCTACGG